>JBCCJU010000027.1:0-41287 GCA_039027715.1 Cyanobacteria bacterium P01_C01_bin.120 | reverse complement strand
TCAAACTTACCCCGCAGGCCATGAAACAACTCGAACAGAAACTGCATCGATTGCCAGGGCTAGAAAAGTGGTTTGTCGAAATTGTACCGACGCCTGCGCCTGCCTAGCTAGTGGATGTCTTTTTTCTTGGAGTACTCTAAGCAACTTTCATCATGCAAATATTCAATGCTTTGACGGCAGAGGGTTGAGTCCTTGAGCTTTCGGGTCCAGGATGGGCAAACTACTTGTTCCCAGAACTGGCTACTCCCAAGAATCGAGAGGTATGAAGCTAAAATTGGCTTCAACTCTATCAGTGCCCATTCAGTTAATTCCATGAATAGTGGGCTTCAGGGCTCACTGATGAAGGCAGCGATCGCGCTGACGACCACTAAACCAACTAGCCATGTCGGCAGCCAATTCGTCAGATGCCACAAATCTGGTATGCCATCGATCAAACTAGCGAAAAACCAAGCGATCGCAACTAAAACGAAACCCCACAGTAGTCCCATTGTGAGCAGCTATATCCAAAGGCTACTCTGTCAGCATAAAACCATTGCCATCAACCCGTGACACAAACGTTTCCAAAGTTCTGTGAAACATCGTGACACTTACAAATCTTGCCTAACGCTAAAGCCTGATTTCGACGCCTGGCTCCATTATGTAAACATGTCGGTAGGTTGAGATACAGAAACAATCTGTTTGGGCAACCTGCATCATAAACACGTGAGGAACATGATGACTCGTCTATTTGCGGCTGGGCTTCATCGCCCCATAGCGATTCTTGGTGGCTGTACCTTGCTGGCGATCGCAATTCCCGCCTTGGCCCAAACCGCTAACTCTGATTCCATTACTTTGTCTGCCTATCCTCCTGCGGTTGCCAACGTCGGCGGCAGTATCGTTGGTTCATATTCCCTGGCCAATATCGCCAGTACCGATCAATCCGGCAATCTCTGCACGGGCTTTGCCGACACCAACCCCGACCATATTTTGACTTTAGAAAGCGACTTCCCGAGCTTGACCGTGACCGTTGACAGCGGCCAAGACACCACCCTGCTGATTCAAGGGCCTGATGACAATTCTATTCGCTGTGGTCAGGACATCAGCCGCAGCAACGTGGATGCTCAAATTGTTGGTGACAACTGGCGCGCTGGTACTTATCGAATTTGGGTGGGTGCTCATGATCAGGGTCAGCGATTTTCTTATTCGCTAATTGTCGAGGAATAAATCCCTGTAGTCTTAGGCTGCATAAGGACACCGCTGTGTGGACATGACAGCTTGAAACTACAGGGCGTCAAACAACCTAGCCCCCGCGCTAAATAGAGTCGCTGTAAGCTGTACTGGAGGTAGAGCGCCCGCGATCGCGTAATCCTCACCTTTCCACAGTTTCGGTGGGAAGTGAGTAACGCTAGAATTGCACAGTGCATTTTTATAGAGGCATCTTCGTGTTCAAAGCCCTGCAGGCCGATTTGCAAATTGTTTTCGAACGTGACCCCGCCGCTCGCAGTTGGCTGGAGGTGCTGTTTTGTTATCCAGGTTTGCAGGCGCTGATGTTCCATCGGTTGGCTCATTGGCTTTGGAACTTGGGACTGCCTTTTTTCCCGCGACTGCTTTCCCACATCAGTCGTTTTATCACCGGCATCGAAATCCATCCTGGAGCGCGCATTGGCTGTGGTGTGTTTATTGACCACGGCATGGGGGTCGTTATTGGTGAAACGGCGATTGTCGGTGATTATTGCCTGATTTATCAGGGTGTCACTCTGGGCGGCACCGGCAAGGAGTCGGGCAAGCGACATCCAACCCTGGGGGAAAACGTTGTCGTGGGTGCGGGCGCCAAGGTGCTCGGCAATATTCAGATTGGCCACGATGTCCGCATTGGTGCGGGTTCAGTAGTGTTGCGTGAAGTTCCTTCTGACTGCACAGTCGTTGGCATTCCTGGCCGAGTCGTATACCGTGGTGGCGAGCGGGTTGGCCCCTTAGAGCACAATCGCTTGCCGGACTCTCAAGCGCAAGTAGTTCGCATTTTGGTCGATCGCATCGAGGCGTTAGAAGATCAGCTAGAGAGCATCAAAAAAGATAAGGTGAGTCAAAAAGAGCTGATCGCCATTGGTCAAAATCGCAGCTGCCGCCTTGAAGACCGGACAATCACTGAATTTTTGGACGGTGCCGGAATCTAAGGGATTTTCTGATAAAAATTTTTCGCTTATCGAGCGTATTGGAGAAATGGCCCGCATAGGGGTCTGGCCGACTTTTACTTTTTCATCTCTCTGGATTGCTTAGGCAATGCACTTGCTTCCCTTAGCCGTGGCGCTGGAAGTTCCTCTCTTCTTCGGTTCCAGTCGTAGAAAGCTTTATTTGATCAAGCTATATCGCTTGAGCTCGCCCTCTACTTTGACTTTGAGCTGGGCATCGAGATCAGTCGCATCATGAAAAATAATTTGCTGCTCTGAAGGAATCTCGAAGGGAAAGTGCCCTGGCAGGTCATCGCGTTCTTGGCGGGCCAGAATAATTTGTTCAGGACGCTTGCACTGCAGCGCATAGCCTAACTCGACACAGACGCTGGCGCTGGGCAGCAATGCGGGAGGTGTTCCCGGTAGTTGCGCCACGGAAGTGCCGTCGGCAACGAACAGGAGAGACTTGCGAAGTTTGCGCATGAGGGGGCTGCTACGCTTGAGCGCGCCTTCGCCTGTGCGGTTGGCTTCTTCCAGAGAGAGCGGCCAGCGCGATCGCCGATTCACTTTTTCGATAAGCGTCTCTAATCCCGAGCGCAGGAGCCCGCTCGACTCGGCATAATCAGTTTGATAACAGAAAAAGATAGAAGGGTCCTGCTGCACTAGCGATTCTTGCTTAGTGAAATAGATTTCGTGGCTGAGCAGATCAATATTAGAAATGGCGTAAGTGCCGCTGCCTTCGATGTAGAACTCGACGGCTTCACCGGCTAGATAGCGTTGAAACCAGTTAGCTTGCCGCACATCTTCGCTATCGTCCAAAAAGTCAGCTCGCATGCCTGATTTCAGCAGACTATTACGACTCAGCCGCAGATCTTGCGATCGCTTTTCCAACTCTTTGGCAGGTTCATATTGTTCCAAATACCAGGCTTTGAGCGCAATAATCGCCATCGGCGGCATCCTTTCTCAGAAAATAGGACAAATTCAACAATCATTCGATTACTTTACGCAGCATCATTGCAAAATCAAGCGCTTGGTCGGAAATTCTCAACAGTCTTAATACCACTTCACCAGATACCACTTCACCAACAAAGCCAGACGATATTTGGCAATCTGACAAGTGCTGACCGGTGACACAACGCGACAATTCTGCCGCCGTAAGGTAAAGAACAGCGGCGTACTGGACGGCCATCATCCAGTCGCTGCCCCTTGCCAGCAAAAAGATATCCTCTCTAGCTGATTTTGATATGCAACAGCATTTCAGCTTGAAGATAGAATGCAATATAGTTCTATTGTACTATATTGTCTTTGATGTCTGCTGCAGTGGCTGCGGTGCTCTGAGGTCTTCTATTGCGACGTTGCCAAATCATTTGTATGCCCAGCAGCCCCAGCCCCAGGGCCGATATGGCGAAAACACCTGCCCCAAGCGTAATCGTGCCAAGTACTAGGGTGCGCACAGCGGCAGACAAATTGATCACGGTGACATTGTCTGAAGTAACGGGTTTGTTAGCAAAAGAGGTGGCGACGGCCATCAGCATCTTGTAGCAGAGTAGGGCAAACACACTGGCAATCAAGGAGCCGGTAAACGCCCGCAAGATTCGCTGAATTGAGAGGGGATTTGCGGCAGTTGTCTGAGCGATCGTATCTGGGTTGGAAGAAGTTGCCGGAGTGCTCATAGGAGATTAAACCGCATCCATTTGGAGAACTAATTACAAACAGCGCTTGCAATAACTTTGCCGAGCCTGAGGCTCTCATTCTGCCAATAGGGCAGCTATTAGTAAAGCTTTTGTCAAAGCGACGGTGGAAGAAGGGCAAAGCTCTGCGGATCTAAGGGAGTAGAGCAGTAAGGAATTAAGAAATTCGGTTATCTGGTTGTTTGTTTAACCCAGCTACCCCGTCACCCAACCACCCAGCCACCCTATCACCCAGTCACCCCATCACCCAGTCACCTTTTCTGCCGACAATGCTCATCCCAAGGCTGAAGCAATGTATGGCGCGGCACATAGAGCGGATGGCGCGGCTGTCTGGTTTTGTTGTGACCTAGACAGTAGAGGCGATCGCGATAGGGATGAAGCAGCTTCAGTACCGCCTGATCGCGCTGATGCAGGACGCCCCAGTTTCCCCAGGCGAGGACAATTTGATTAGCTGTTTGACACGCTTGAAGAATGTGGTGATCGTTGTCTGGGCCAATGGGCTGAGCGACAGTCTGCAAAATTTTGGGAGAGGCCGTGCAGTAGGCAAACAAGTTGACAACGGTGAAACGCCCGAACTGCCACTGCCGAGCGAGGCGCAGGCAGCGCCGCAGGGTGGGATCGTCTTGGCGGTGGTCGGCGCGGCTGGGATTGAGCATGATTAAGGCGATTGCGCCCTGGTCAGCATCCCATTCACGCTTGAGCCAATAGCGATATTGTCCGGTGGCATCAAACTGGGCGGAGCGCCGAATATTACGCGGGCTCATTGCTACAGCCTTGGCCCGCGTCAAAATGTGCAGTCATTGGGCTGAGGATCGGCATCGGCTAAGGCAGTGGCAAAGTCAGCTGCCAGCGTAGTGGATTGAAAGCCGCTGTCTGGATTACCCTCCATGGCTTGCGTGCCATAGCCGGTGGGATACATATGGGCTCGCACAATCACGGTTTGGTCTGAGGCGATCGCAACCGGTCCACCGGAACGCTCAAACGGCTGCTCATCAACGTGGCTATGGGCTAAGATGCGACGATACAGCAGCTCGCCTTCTTCAGAGACCACTTCCCACCAGTTAGCATATTGCTCACAGCCCGTATCTGGACTCTCAATTGTGACCGCGAAGGTGTATGCTTCGCTATTTTGAGCAGTTGCTGTAACGGCTGTAACGACGGCAGAATCAGGATTTTCAGCAGCTGTAGTCTCCACTGATACCGCTGTTTCGGCAGCGGGCGCCTGGTTTTCAACATCGGATGAGATGGTGGGAGAGCCGCAGCCAGCAGCCGTGAGACTGAGTAGAAAAGTGAGGGCGATCGCAGCTTGAGGTCGAGACATCTTCAGCTTCGTAGAAACATACTGTTATTGTGCGCTGCATGCGGACCCAGCGGCTAGCGGGGAATGATAAACCATCAACAATCATGCTGCTGGCTATTGTCAGCTAGGGTCTGCCAGTCTACAGACATCTAGACAGGTAGAATTTGTTACATTTGTTTACATCTGCGGCAACGTTAATTTTAGAAGGCAGGGTTTGTGAGAGTTTTTACTACGTTTACGCCGGCATTGCGCTGGAACTTGGGTGTTTTGTTCGCTGCCGGACTCTGCTTCTGGGCGGGATTAGCGGGGCTGCTGCCCACATTGCCGCTCTTTATTGAAACGTTGGGCGCAACGGGGTCGCAAATTGGCGTCGTCATGGCGTCTTTCGCCGTCGGGCTGTTGGTGGCGCGTCCGTGGTTGGCTCGCCTAGCCGACGAGCGGGGTCGCAAGCTGG
The DNA here is from genome assembly GCA_039027715.1 of Cyanobacteria bacterium P01_C01_bin.120. Classification (GTDB taxonomy): domain Bacteria; phylum Cyanobacteriota; class Cyanobacteriia; order Phormidesmidales; family Phormidesmidaceae; genus Halomicronema. The sequence goes on along the minus strand of JBCCJU010000027.1, from coordinate 35,695 downwards.
TGCTGCTGATTGGCATCATTTCCATTGCGATCGCTCCTTTTCTCTATCTATTTGCGCTCTTTTTGCCACCGCTGGAGTGGCAGTTCACCTGGGGTGAAAGGCTAGTAGAAGTGAATGGAGTGTTGCTTTTGATGATGTCTTTTCGCGCCTTTCATGGACTCAGCATTGCCGCTTTTGTCGTTGCCTACAGCGCTCTGATCGTCGATATTTCGCCACCGGCCCAACGCGGTGAGCTGATTGGCTACATGAGCTTGGTAAATCCTATTGGCATGGCCTTGGGACCAGCCTTGGGCGGCTTTCTGCTGACTTGGAGCAATTTTGCCACGGCCTTCATCGCCATGGGCGTGTTGGGGATTTTGGGCGTCGTGTGCGTTACCCAAGTGCGAGAAACCTATGAGCCGGTGCCGCGTGACCGCAATCCAGCCGCGCCGCGTCCCCTATTTTGGCGTCTGCTGCTCACCCCTCGGGTGAAAACGCCGGCCTTCATGCTGCTGCTGGTGGGATTGGCGTTTGGCACCTTGAGCACGTTTGTGCCACTGTTTGTCCGCGAAACCGGAATTGATCTGAATGTTGGGTTGATTTACACTGCCTCGGCGATCGCCAGCTTTATGATTCGCCTGTTGGTGGGGCGGGCATCTGATCGCTTTGGCCGGGGTCGTTTTATCACTGCAGGGCTGTTGATGTATACCTTGTCAATGCTGGCATTTTGGCAAGCTGAGTCGGCTGCTGCTTTTCTGCTGGCGGGCCTGATTCAAGGTGGCGCGGCGGGCACTTTAATTCCTATGGTGGCGGCCATGATGGGCGATCGCTCCAGCCCCAACGAGCGTGGTAAAGTCTTTGGTCTGGTAATGGTGGGCTTTGACGTTGGTATTGCTCTTGCGGGGCCGATATTTGGCACTTTTGCCGATTGGGTTAGCTATCGTGGCAGCTTTGGTCTAGCCGGCCTTATGACCTTTATTGGCCTGCTGATTTTCATCACGACATCCAGCAAAGACCTCAATCATTCACTCCAATTTTCTTTGGGACAAGGCAGAGATATCTACGCCGTGGATTAGCGTCTAAATCGAGCTGGAAATCTTTGCCTGAAGAGACTTTTTCTGACTTTTACGTATCGGTTGCTCATGATGGCAATTCCTGGAACTGGGCAACAACCGATATACTTATTGAAGTTTTATATATTTTCGCGATCGTTGTCTCACCTAGCCTGAGGTTATTGCTGTGTATCCCGACCCACCTTATGCGTTAATGATTGCTGGTTTTTTAGTGGCGATCGCAACGGGGGCCGCTTTCAGTAGCTCGCTGCAGCAGGCGACCAAAGCTTGGTCTGAGGATCCGAGCGCCGGTTCCCTAGAAGACATTCGCGGCTTTTCTTTATTGCTGCCTTATCTGGGCATTTGTGCCGGCATTTGTGTTGTGCTGGCTTCTGGGATTCAGATTTTTGGCTTCTCGGCCAAATTTTCCTATATTATTTCGGCGATTTTGATTTCGTTGACGGCTGGGCTGGTATGGCAGCAGCTAGGCGTGATTTTGACTCAACTGCAGCAGGGTGGCTCCAAAGCACTCGACTTAGATGACTTCTCGTAAATGCTGATTGTGACTGCAGTCTTTTGAGTGACAATCTTGAGAAAACCTCGGCACCGTTTGTGTTGCACCCAAGTTTTTAAAAACTGGTGTTTTCATTAAAGCGTAGTATCTCATCTGACTAGTGGGCGCCTCTGAGCTAGTGCTGACTTTGGTGAGCTCTTGCTGTCAGTTGGCAAGGCCCACCGCAATTGCACTATTTGGTTACGGCTGCTAACGCGCTACAAAGTGGACGTATTGCCCTCCGTCTCCGGTGTCGCTGTGTGGTTTTTGGCTCAAATCTACGCGCCGCTCTGTGGTGGTGTGGCGCTGGGTGTATTGCTCAGTGCTTTGTTGGGACGCTGTCGGCTGCGATCGCCCCAATCGCATTCTTGGCAGCATATTGTTCCTAGCCGCTTGGGCAAATTCCTATTTTGGATCGGAGTGCCCGGTAGTCTTATCTATTTTGTGCGGCAAACCAATTTGACGGGGGGCGTATGGCTAGCTCCAGTGATGGCCTGGGTCACTTTTAGCGTTGCCCTAACGCTGGCTTGGGGTTGCCTCCAGCTATTCGCCACTAAATGGCCATTGCCTACCAAGGGGGCATTTTTGCTGCTGTCGATGGTCGGCAACACCGGTTATATCGGTTATCCCGTAGTTTTGTTGCTGCCGCAGTTAGGCATCAACTATTTTGGCTGGGCGGTATTTTATGACCTGCTGGGCACCGTGTTTGCCGCCTATGGTTTGGGAGCCATGATTGGCGCCTATTATGGTCGCGGTAGCAGCCAATCACGATCGCTGTGGCAGCAAAGCCTCGATGCTCTGCTGCGATCGCCCACGCTACCTGCCTTTCTGCTCGGATTGCTGCTGCGAGCAGCCCCATTTCCCGGCTGGCTAGATGCCGGACTCCGGGCCTTCGCTTGGTCCACGGTGATGCTATCGCTGGTGCTGATGGGCATGCGTCTGCAGCAGTTACGCTCTTGGCATCAACTGCGTCCGGCCCTCGCCGCAACGGTGATTCGCATGGTGATTACGCCGATTGTGGTGGGCTTGCTGCTGACGCTCTTCGGCATTGTGGGGGCGCCTCGCTTGGTCATCGTGCTGCAAGCCGCCATGCCATCTGCTTTTGCCACCCTGGTGCTAGCAGAAACCTTTGACCTGGATCGAGACTTAGCAGTGACCTGTTTGGGGGTGAGTTCGGCGCTGCTGCTATTGACTCTGCCCCTCTGGCTGTGGGGATTTCCGGTGTGAGAGTGCAAGGATGTGAGGGTGGAGGGTATAAGGGTTTAGCAAACAGCTACCCCACTACCCTGCCATCCCACGACCCTGCTACCCCGTCACCCCACGACCCTGCTACTCCGCCACCCCACTACCCCGTCACCCCACGACCCTGCTACCCCACTAAACCCGAGGACGCATACCGTAATGGCGATATTGCCAGTAGTCTTGCAAAATGCGGTCGTGATCGAAGCACAGGTCGTTAGGGACTTCCCATGGGCAGAAGAGGGCGATCGCTTTGGCATCGTCATCAGCGATGGGCGTGCCGATAGCGTAGGCCAGGAAGACAATACTGATGGTGTGCTTACGGGGGTCGCGGCTGGGATCAGAATAGACGTGAAACTGCTCGACTAGGGTGACGGCAAGCTGCGTTTCTTCTTGGGCTTCTCGCACCGCAGTGGTTTCCACCGATTCGCCATAGTCCATAAAGCCACCAGGAATGGCCCAGCCAAAGGGTTCATTGCGGCGTTCAATCAGCACAATGGGGCGATGGGGGCGATCGCGCATCTCAATAATAATGTCCACGGTGGGAGCGGGGTTTCGATAGGTCGTCACAGCAGCTCAACGGCATAAATTTAGTTCCACCATAAATGACCGTGCTGGTTCTGTAATGGTCAGTAGTGGGTCAGCGATTGGCAGTGACTGCAACGAATCGGCAAAACTCCATCAGCAGCTAGGTTATTCGCGATAATTGCCGTGCTAGAGTCTTGGGGACGTTACAGCAGCAACCATGCCTTTTCCCAGAGCTAGCGGCATTCTGTTACATCCCACTTCCCTACCGGGGCAATTTGGCATAGGAGCATTAGGACCTGCAGCCTATGAGTTTGTTGACTTTCTAGCCGAAACCGGGCAGCAGCTCTGGCAGGTGCTGCCGCTGGGGCCAACGGGGCATGGCAATTCGCCCTATATGTCCTATTCCTCCATGGCGGGCAATCATATGCTGATTAGTCTGGAGCGCCTACGCGATCGTGGTTGGCTGGAACAGACTGATTTAGCAGATTTTCCCCATTTGGCAGAAGACACTGTCGACTACAGCAGGGTGTTGCCCATCAAGCTGGGACTGCTTGAAAAGGCCGCCAAAGCGTTTAACGCTGCCGCTGATGAGGGCACCCGTAGTGCCTATGAGGCGTTTTGCACGGAGCACGCCTTTTGGCTCGACGACTATGCATTTTTCATGGCGCTAAAGCGAGCTCACAATGGCGCTAGTTGGCATCAGTGGGATGATGTGCTGGCGCGCCGGGAGACCGCAGCAATGGCGACATGGCACGACAAGCTAGCGACCGTCATTAACTATCACAAGTTTTTTCAGTTCGAGTTCATGCGGCAGTGGCAAGATTTGAAGCGCTACGCCAACGATCGCCACATTCAAATTGTGGGCGATATGCCTATCTACGTGGCTCACGACAGCGTAGACGTATGGGCGTTTCCCCACAACTTTATGATTGACCAGAAAACGCTGGTGCCGTCGGAAATGGCCGGAGTGCCGCCAGACTATTTCAGTGAAACTGGCCAGCTTTGGGGCAATCCGACCTACAACTGGGAAGCCATTCAGAAACGCGGGTTTCGCTGGTGGCTCCAGCGCGTCAAGGCATTACTGGAGTATGTTGACTTAACCCGGATTGATCACTTTCGCGGGTTTGAGGCTTACTGGGCAGTGCCCGAAGGCGAAGAAACCGCTCTCAATGGTAAATGGGTGGAAGCGCCAGGAGAAGCTTTCTTTAACGCCGTGAAGGAAGAGTTTGGTACACTGCCCATCTTGGCCGAAGATTTGGGGGTGATTACGCCAGAGGTGGAAGCGCTGCGCGATCAGTTTGGCTTTCCCGGCATGAAGATTTTGCAGTTTGCCTTCGGCGGCGACCAAACCAATCCTTATTTACCCTTTAACTACGTCGAAAACTGTTTGGTTTACACCGGCACCCATGACAACGACACGACGGTAGGTTGGTTTGATCAAGCATCGGAATATGAGCGCGATCGCGTGCTCCGCTATCTTGGCGGACTCCACGCTGACGGCATTCACTGGAGCCTGATTCGCTTGGCGCTGAGCTCTGTGGCCAATCAAGCGATCGTGCCCCTGCAGGATTTATTGGGGCTTGGCAGCCATGCTCGCATGAATTCTCCCGGCAAGCCCGATGGTAATTGGGCCTGGCGCTATCGCTCAGAAATGTTGACCGGGGAACTGCGGGAACGCCTACGGGAACTCGTTCGGCTCTATGGCCGGGCCCCAGCCCATTGGCAATAAAGAGCAGACGCCAGATCCTGGAAAAATGGTCAAACTTTACACCGGCGCGAATTTCATTCCGTTTTTGTGAATCTATATCGCATTTTCTTTCCGGAATTCAGGCGTTCCGCCATGATGTAATTATTAGGTGCCTAGAGAACACCGCGAATATACAGAGTCCGCTACAGCAAAACCCTCCTCAATGCCTTGTGCGTTGGGGAGGGTTGCTTTATGGCAGGGCTGGTGCTTCGAAGCAAGCGAGTTTCCGTACAGATACCGAATTTTCAGTAAGACCTGAATTTTCCTGAACTTATCCCTATGGCAAGAAGAAATTGCATCAGGCACTCTATAAACATCCTGTAGACTCGCGTGTGCTCCTTGAGCACCAGTTGGGTTAGAGTTTCCATCGGAAGCTTTAGCCCAACTTTTTGTCTTTAAAGGGAATGGCGCAAGGGGGCTATGGCAATTCATCTCAGTTGGAGAGTTTGAGTTGATAATTTTGGCTGGATGAATTCAGACCGCTCAGCCTTCTGATGGCTGGCGGCTCTGCGAGTTCTCCGCAGGTTGCTCGCCTGCTGTACGTTGTCCAGTTTCTCATCACATCATTTTGGGGCGACAGGCGGTGTTGCGGCCAAAATTCTGCCCTGAATTTTCAGGTTGCCAGCAGGGCATTAACTTGCCTAAGCAGCTGCTCAGGGTTTAGAGGGAGGGAAGCGATCGCATCGACTCCAACTGGATCCGTTTGGCGATCTGGATATTCGCCGAGCGCTAAAAGCTTGACCTGTGAGGTCACTAACGATTCCCGGAGGGTCGCCACAATCCGCTGGCCCACCATGCTGGACAAATTGAGGTTGAGAATAACAATTGTAGGCTGCAATAATGCCACCTGTTCGACCACCCGCGATCCTTCAATCATCCAGATCACCTGATAATCTGCCGCCGTCAGCAAATCGCAAATTAAAGCAGCACGCTCTTCTTGGTCCTCGACTAGGAGAATACGGCCTACCACCGGCATCACCATGTCAACCTCTGGAGCGATCGCTAGAATTCCTGATTCGCTGTGGGCATCCAAACGCTGGGCCGGAATGCGGGCCGTGAACACCGAGCCGACACCAATCCGCGAGTTCACTGAAATAGTGCCGCCATGTAGTTCTACCAGTTGTTTGGTCAGGGCCAGTCCCAGACCAGTGCCAGAGTATTGCCGCTGACGGCTTGTTTCAAGCTGTTGAAAAGTCTGAAATAGCTGGGGAATTTGCTCTTCGGCAATGCCAATGCCGGTATCTTCGACCTGAAAAACCGCCGTGTGATGATCGCGCCACAGCCGCAAATTAATTTGGCCGCCAGCATGGGTAAATTTCAGGGAATTACTGAGCAGGTTATCGAGAATCTGAGTGATACGGCGGGGGTCGCCGGAAAAGATATCTTGGTTAGCGAGCAAAGTTGATTCGAGCTGAATCTCAATGTGGCGATCGCGAGCAGTCTCGCGAAGCGATTCCAAAACTCTTTGAGAGAGACGGGAGAGAGAGAAATTCTGCACTTCTAAAATCGTGCGTCCCGACTCAATCTTGGCTACTTCCAAAATGTCGTTAATCAATGCCAAAAGTCGCTCGCCGCTGTCATGAATCGTCTGTAGATAGGTGCGTTGGCGAGCACTGAGTTCACCCAGCGACCAGCGCAGCAGCGTCGCTGACATGCCAATGATGCAGGTCAGTGGTGTGCGCAGCTCATGACTCATCGTGGCTAAAAACTCACTTTTAGCTAGGTTGGCCGACTCCGCTGCGGCTAGGGCATCTTTAAGATCTTGAGTGCGATTAACGACGCAGGCTTCCAGCGATTTTGTCTGTTTTCGCAGTTGAGCATAGAGCTCGGCCTGCTGCAGTGCGACGGTCAGATGCTCGGCAATGCCCTGCAAAAAATTAAGTTCGTGATCCGTCCAGATGCGTGGCGTATGACAATGATGAGCAATTAAAAGTCCCCACAGTTCACCCTGCACTAAAATCGGCGCAATCACTTTAGCTCGCACCTGCACCTGTTGCAGAAAGTCGCGCAGGCAGGGCGTTTCTTGATAAGCCTGCTGGACATCATTGACGGCGATGGGATGACCAACGGCATATTTTTCGCGACAATTTTCATAGTCGCTAAAACAGTATTGCTCGCAAAAATGCTGAACGGATTTGATGTCTGTCGCCAGTGATTCGTAGGAAATGTAGCCTCGTGGCCTGTCTTCAAGCTGGTCTGACAGATTCTCTACTGATAAAGCCGCGAGATTAGGCAGTTGAAATTGGTAAACTAGCAGCCGGTCAGCCGCCAAGAAATGTCTCACCTCTTCCACGGTGGTGGAAAGGATTTCATGAATATCGAGGCTATTGCGAATCTTAGTGATGACTTGATTAAGCAGCATTGCTTGGTCTAACTGACGATCAAGCTGGTTGCGCATCGTTGTGCTATCCGAGGCTGATCGTCGGTGAGGGACCGGCGATCGCGACATCACTGGTGATAGAGGGGAAGTAGATGAATGAGCCGGTGCCTTGGTTAACAGGGGAAGCAGACTCAGCATCAACTCGGTGCCAGAAGCCGGAGCCCGATCGCGGAGTTGCTGATAGCCAATGTGCAGCCGCCGTCGCATGGGCAAAGTCCAAGGCTGCTGCTGCCATGCGGCAATTATGGTGGCGATCTGAGCTGGGTCAGTGATTAAACCGACGGTGCAGTGGTGGCGATCGCTGTCATGATGCCCAGTCACTGTTCCTGCGCGCCGAGCCATGATTCCCTGAGTTGTCGGCGTGACAACGGCTATCCACTCGTGCCAAGGGGAGGTGATCCGTTCAGTGGGCGGGCAATCAACTTCGGTCAGGTACAACCATGCTGATTCAGCGGTAGCCTGCTGCAGCGATCGTTGCAGAGAAACATAGGTATCGACGGGCAACGTCTGCACAGCAAACTCTGAATTGTGGGGAAATAAAGGCATAAATTTCCAACCGCTAGGCAGCGTTACCAGACATGGTGTTGAGTAAGTTTGAGTTAGCCAATGCCCGCCTCAGTACTTGTGTTATCGTCTTGACCCGTGCAGGCTGTCACTGACGGACAGCACGTTTGCACTAAAAGCTGGGATAAATTTACGACTGTGGAATTCCTTCATCAAAGACGCGATCGCTTGATTTTCACGCCAGCTTGGTCGCTGTGAGTCGATTACAGACAGCAGACTGAATAAATTCAGCCGTTTTTGGCAATGAAGTACTCTCAGAGCCGAATTTTAGGCAAGGTTTTACGCTGAGTGCTGAGTCTCATTTACGACTCACACATGCTACCTTTCAAAAGTGAGCTCCTCCCCTAGATGCTAGAGTTCCTTCAGATTTCCGCATTCCTTTAGATTTCCTAGCATGCATCGATTAGCCGCAACTCCGGGCGGCTGGACCCCGGATACCGATGGCGTTATTTTCGTTGAGCAAACTCCGGCTCCGATTGTTGTGCTGACATCAGCCGATACTGATATTCAGTGCTGGTCACGGGTGTCGGAAGGTTGGTCTCACGATGCGCCTGAGTTCAGAGTGATGAACTTGCTGCAGTTGCAGCAGCAGCTAGCAATTGACGCCTATGCCGATTCCGTGCTCAGCCAAGCACGGGTGATGATCTTGCGGCTGCTGGGAGGGCAGGCCTATTGGCCTTATGGCCTGGAGGTCGTGAAGGCGATCGCCGCTGACCATGCCACGGCCTTAATCGTGCTGCCCGGAGACGATCGCCCCGATCCGGATTTGCTCAGTCACTCCACCGTGCCGCTGACGGTAGCGCATCAGCTTTGGCATTATCTGATTGAGGGCGGCGTGGATAACTTTCACCACGGCTTAATGATGGTCTGCGATCGCCATCTAGAGACTCGCTTTCACCCACCCCTACCTCAGCCAGTACCTCGCGTTGGTCGCTATCTTGCCTCCGCTTCTACGAGCTCTTCTCCCCAAGGCTCTGTCAGCGAGAAAATGTCCGCTGTGGTTGGGGCCCGCGCCGGAATTCTGTTTTATCGGGCTCACTATCTGTCCGGCAATACAGCGCCGATTGATGCCCTCTGTGCCGCCTTGGGCGATCGCCACGTGCAGGCGATACCGATATTTGTTTCCTCGCTGCAGGATCCAGATGTACAAGCCGAATTGCTGCAACTGCTGCAGCCCGAGGCAGCTCCTGCGGTCGAAATTTTGCTCAATACCACTAGCTTTGCGGTGGCCAAACTTAATGCGGCGGCCCCGCAGCTTGACCTCTGGCGGCAGCTCGACGTGCCCGTACTGCAGGTAATTCTTAGCGGCGGTACGCAGGCGGCTTGGGAGCAAAATCCAATGGGCCTCAGTCCTCGCGATATTGCGATGAACGTCGCTCTGCCAGAGGTCGATGGCCGCATCATTACCCGAGCCGTGTCTTTCAAGGCCGCAGCGACTCACTGCGATCGCATTGAAACGGATGTCGTGACTTATCAGCCCGTGGGCGATCGCATTCAGTTTGTCGCTGAGCTGGCTGTTCATTGGCTCACGCTTCGCCGCACGCCTCCAGCCGACCGGCGCGTGGCGCTGATCTTGGCGAACTATCCCAATCGTGACGGTCGTTTGGCCAATGGCGTTGGCCTCGATACGCCGCAAAGCTGCATCGAAATTCTACGGGCGCTGCAGTTGGCGGGTTACGAGATTCCTGAGATTCCCGCCGATGGCGACGCGCTGATGCGTCAACTAACGGCGGGCATGACCAACGATCCGGAAAGCTGGGCGATGCGCCCCATCGCGCAAACCCTTTCCATAGCCGATTATGAGAAATTTTGGAGGACGCTGCCCTCTGCTGTTCAGGCAGGCGTGACCCGCCAGTGGGGCAGTCCCAAGGAGGAGCGAACGCACCACCACTCGCCGCCACGGGATGCCTGGCCGATTGCCGGACTGCAGTTGGGTAACGTGTTTATTGGCATTCAGCCGAGTCGAGGTTATGACCTCGATCCGTCGCTGAACTATCACGCCCCTAATTTGGCGCCGACCCATGCCTATCTCGCGTTCTACCACTGGCTGCGGCAAACGTTTCAAGCCCAGGCAATCGTCCATGTCGGCAAACACGGCAACTTGGAATGGCTGCCGGGTAAAGGCATTGGTCTCGCTGCCGACTGCTATCCCGAGGCGGCTTTTGGCCCCCTGCCGCATCTTTATCCTTTTATCGTGAATGACCCTGGCGAAGGAGCGCAGGCCAAGCGACGCGCTCAGGCAGCCATTGTCGATCACCTAACGCCCCCGCTTACCCGGGCTGAACTCTATGGGCCGCTGCAGCAGCTCGAAGCCCTGGTCGATGAATATTATGAGGCGCAGAGCTTGAATCCCAGTCGCTTGCCCGCCATCCGCGATCGCCTGCTGACCCTCATCACCGACACCCACCTCTGGCAGGATCTCGCTTCCTCAACCGCCGCGACCAGCACTCTGATCGACTCCAAACCTGCAGATGACGATACGTTTACGGCGCTGCTGCCTCAAGTTGATGGCTATCTGTGCGAGCTTAAAGAAGCGCAAATTCGCGATGGTTTGCACATTTTGGGGCAGTGCCCAACGGGGCGACAACTGCGCGATTTGGTGATCGCGATCGCCCGCCATCCGGCGCCTGGACGACAGGGCCTGACGCGGGCGATCGCTCAATCCTGGCACCTTGATGTGGACCCGCTTACCGAGGATCTGGGAAAATCCTGGCAGGGGTCTACTGCCCGGTTGTCCGCACCCGCCAGTGCTCTTGTTTCCTGTCCGCGATCGCCAAATCAAATTACCGATTCACTCCACGCCCTCAAATCATGCCGCACAGTGGGCGATGTCGTGGCGGTTTTAGAAGCCGAGGCGGGCGATTGGGTTGAACGATTGCTGTCAGAGTCGCATTTGGATTTGAGTCGCCAGACTGAACTTTCTGCCGCACTGCGGACGGAACTGCAGTGGATTCAGCAGTCTTTGATTCCCAAGCTGCAGCAAACTGACCAAGAAATTGCGGCGCTCTTAACTGGGTTAGACGGTGGCTACATTCCCAGCGGGCCAGCAGGTGCCCCGACGCGCAACCGGCCCGACGTGCTGCCGACTGGACGTAACTTTTACTCGGTTGATATTCGCGCTGTTCCCACAGAAAGCGCTTGGGATGTGGGACGTAAAGCTGCTGAGGTGCTGATTGAACATTACACCCAAGAAAATGGCGAATATCCTCAAAGCCTGGGACTGTCTGTTTGGGGCACTGCCACCATGCGCACCGGCGGCGATGATATCGCTGAAGCGCTAGCGCTGCTGGGGGTACGCCCGGTGTGGGATGGGCCCTCGCGACGAGTGGTGGATTTTGAAATTTTGCCGGTTTCCCTGCTAGGCCGACCGCGAGTGGATGTGACTTTGCGGGTTTCTGGCTTCTTTCGAGATGCCTTTCCCAACCTGATTGATCTGTTCGATCAGGCGGTGGCTGCCGTGGCGCAGCTATCAGAGCCACCTGGCGATAATCCCCTCGCGGCTAAAACCGCTGCTGAAGCGATCTATTGGCAGCAGCAAGGGCTGGATGCAGAACAGGCCGTGGCGCGATCGCGCTACCGCATTTTCGGTTCCAAGCCGGGTGCTTATGGCGCAGGACTGCAGGGCTTAATTGAGGCGCAAAACTGGACCGATGATGCGGATTTAGCGCGGGCCTACATCAACTGGAGCAGCTATGCCTACGGTCGTCAGGCTCAGGGAAGGTCGGCTCCAGAAGCGTTTGCGGCGCGGCTACAAACCATGCAAATCGTGCTCCACAATCAGGATAATCGGGAACACGATTTGCTAGATTCCGACGATTACTATCAGTTTCAAGGCGGTCTCACAGCAGCAGTCAAAGCGGTATCAGGACAGTCGCCGCAAACTTACTTTGGCGATCATGCCGTGGTTGAAAACCCGAAAGTGCGATCGCTGGCTCAAGAAATCGCTCGCGTCTATCGTTCCCGCGTGGTGAATCCCAAGTGGATTGCCGGCGTGAAGCGGCACGGCTACAAAGGCGCGTTTGAGATGGCTGCCACCATAGATTATCTCTTTGCCTATGACGCGACGACTCACTGCGTCGCTGACCACATGTATGCAGGGGTCGCCCAGGCTTATGTCTTGGATGACGATACGCGATCGTTTGTGCAACGAGTGAATCCTTGGGCGCTGCGCGACATGGCTGAACGCCTATTGGAAGCCCACCAGCGCCAACTCTGGACTGGGGTGTCTGAAAATACACTAGATGCCCTGCGTCAGGTTGCCCACGCTGCAGAGGCCGATGTTGAGGCTCAACAATCCTCGGTTCTGTAACTTCGAAGAAAAAATTTGAGTCAGCGATAAAGAGCGAGAATTTATTAACTTGCCTATTCTGAGCTCTGAATTCGCCGACAGGCAACTAACTCAAAATTCAAAATTGAGAACTTAAAACTCAAACCCCACTTATGTCTAACGGAACTGGCGATGACTATGTTTATCGTCTGCAACCGATTAGTCTGCAGCGACCGGCGGAGCGGACACCCCAAAGTCGGTGGCGACATCAGCGCGAGTTATCGGTTGCCGAATCTCTAGGCCCTCACCGCCCAACAGCCTCAGGGGTTTACCTTCCACATCAATCCACACTGGGGCGGCAGGTTCCAAAGCGGTAGCCGTGTAAACTACCTGCGCTAGCCGGCCAATCATGGAAGCGCTGCCGCCGCCAAACGTAAAGTCTTCAGTCAAATCCACGTGGACACCATCGGATTCGATCGCGATCGCCAGCAGTTCTGTTTCTTCGGGAATGCCCGACGCAACGCCCTCGGCCTCTGGACCGTCCATCAAATTGGCAAATGCCACCTGCAAGGTATCGGCTGCGGAGGCATCTGTCGGTACTTCTATCGTGACTGGATTCAGGGCCACCGTTGTGCCATCCATCGAGAGCCAGTAAAGAGTGCTGGTCCGTGGAGTCGGGTTAGCCGCCACCTCTGATTCTGGCGGGTCGGGCACTTCGATGGATTCCGATGCCGGGGGATCGAAGCCCTCTGGAATGACCTCACCTTCGATATCGAGTTCTGGAAAATCGGCGATGGGCTCCGGCGGCGAGAGCGATCGCCACGTGAACCACGCAGTGGCGCTTCCTGCACTCAGAATCACCGCTGACAGAGCAATCACGATGCCCAGCGACGGTCTTCTTCGAGTCGTTTTATCTTCCATCCGTCACGCCCTCAAATTTGCATACACTGTGACATAGAAGCGAGCCAGCTTGGAGCTATATTATGACACTTCGCTGAAGTCGGAGTGGATGGGCAGGGTGACAGGGGTAGGGTTCATTCGATGACTGTGTTGCTCTGCCAGCAATTCTGCTAAACCCGCCGTAACCCAATCAGCACGGCGATGTACCCTGTGCCGAATGAAGCACCAAGAACGAATTACCAAGCATCGATTCCTTGGCGCATGCTGCTTTAATCTTCCAACACGAGCAGCGGCGAACTGGGATCGACTCGCACGTAAACAACTAAATCCAGGGCTTCTGGCTGCAGCTCAAACTGCAGGACACGGGCAATAACCGCGAGATCTTCGAATTGCTTAAGGGTCAGTTCCGCGTTAATCCCTGCTGTAAAAGCACTGATCAGCTGTGGGGGAACGGGTTGCTCATCAATCATCACGCTGGGATTGAGCAGTTCTAGCTGGTGCCCATCGACAAATTGCAGTCCGGCTTCAACCACCGCAGCCACTCGTTCCTGCAATACTCGGTCTTCCAAATCAACGGTGATGCGTACTCGATTTGCGGCCAGAAATTCCACTTGCGGATTGCTGAGGCGGTAGCGATCTCGCTCCCGGCTAGACGCTCCCGGCAGATTAAATTCCAAAGTATTGAGAAGAGTTTGAATGCGCGGCGATCGCAACAGTGTATTCAAATCCTCAGTTTTAAGCACGATGTGAGTAGCCGCTTGAATCGGCTCGTCTAAAGCAAATTGCCCAGACTGCAGCGCTGCCAGATTAATATCAATGGGGTCAGTTTCAATATCTAGAGTATCGATCCGCAATTCAGGCACCGGATAAACCCCGCGGCCAGCGAAACGTACCCGATCAACCCGTCCCCCGACAAGGCGAAAATTAGGCGTATTGTCAATGCGAATGTCAATCAAATCAGCCTGATAAAGGCGATCGCGAATAACTCCTTCAGCCACCTGATCCGCCACCAGTCCGACGGGCGACAGCAGCGTGAACAAGCTAGACAGAATAATCGTGATCCATTCCATGGGGTCATCTGGGCTGATTGACGGAGCTGATGGGCGGAGTCTCAGGCAGAGTCAGGCATTCAGGCCGTAACGGATGTTTGCAGACCAGTTTTGTTACCAAGATATCCTGTCTCTATTGGGCGGCAGTCACCCACTGTTTTAATGTGGGCACCACGTCGGCGATCGCCATATCTTGGGCAGCTTTTGTTGCCCGCGTCACCATTTCCACCTTGCCATCCTTCAGTGATCGCCCAGTCACAATCCGGAAGGGAATGCCCACCAGCTCTGAATCCTTAAATTTCACGCCGGCGCGTTCGTTGCGATCATCCAGCAGGGTTTCCACACCAGCCGCATTCAGCTCCGCATAAAGCTGCTCCGCGGTAGCCATCTGGGTCTCATCGCTGACATTGGGCACGACTACGACGGCGTGGTAGGGCGCGATCGCAACCGGCCAAATAATGCCGTTTTCATCATGGGACTGTTCCACTGCCGACTGCGCCAGCCGCGATACGCCGACCCCATAGCAGCCCATCCACAGGGGCACTTCTTCACCCGATTCAGCGGTGTAGGTGGCCCCCATCGCCTCAGAATACTTTTGTCCCAATTGAAAAATATGGCCAATTTCAATGCCCCGCGCCGTCTGCAGAGTTTGCGACGGATCGTGAACGGCGCGATCGCCCACCTGCGCTTCTCGCACATCAACCACCCGCGCTGGCTGCGCAAAATCCTGCTGCCAGTTGCCGCCCACGGTGTGACGGCCCGATTCGTTGGAACCAGTAACAAAGTTTTTCAGCTCAACCGCTGTCTGATCAATCATCCGCAAAAATTTGGGTTCTAGATCTTTCACCCCAGACTGGATGAAGTCATCACTCAGATTTGGATCGATATATCCCAAGGGCAGTGGTTTCGTGGCCCACTGGCTCTGGGCGTCGGCGTTGGGCACTGTTAGAGCAATCACAGAGCTCCCACCATATTGACTGGCCAGCTTAGCCAACTCATTTTGCAGCTTGGTGTCGTTTACATCCTGATCGCCGCGAATGCTAACCAACACCAACACGGTCCGTCCGTTATCGTAGGTCACCTGATACAGCACGTTTTTCACAATCTGCGTTGGTGAGCACTGCAAAAACTGGGCCACGGATTCAATAGTGGCGGTGTTGGGCGTATCTAACTTCTCAAATTTGGTGAATTTCGAAGGGACTGCTGCCGGCGGCTGAGAAACCGCCTTTTCAATATTGGCGGCGTACTTGCCGTCTTCCGTATACAGCACCTCGTCTTCGCCGGCATCAGCCAGCACCATAAATTCCGTCGAGCCTGAGCCGCCGATCGCGCCAGAGTCGGCATCTACCGCCCGAAACTTCAGCCCGCACCGCTGCAAAATCTTGGTGTAAGCAGCATACATATCCTGATAGGTGGCTTTTAGGCTGGCCTCGTCCGCATGAAAGGAATAAGCGTCTTTCATAATGAATTCGCGACCGCGCATCAGGCCAAAACGCGACCGAATCTCGTCGCGAAATTTGGTTTGAATCTGATAGAGATTCAGCGGCAGTTGCCGATAGGAGCGAATCATATCGCGGGCGATCGCGGTAATCACCTCTTCATGGGTTGGTCCCAAGCCCATTTCGCGATCGCGCCGGTCAATCAGCGAAAACATAATGCCTTCCGCCTTTGTGTAGGTATCCCAACGACCAGATTCCTTCCACAGCTCGGACGGCTGCAGCTGCGGCAGTAAACATTCTTGGGCGCCAATGGCATTCAACTCTTCGCGAACGATTGCCGAAACCTTGGTCAAAACTCGCCACAGCAGCGGTAAATAAGCATAAACCCCGCTATCAATCCGCCGCATATATCCGGCCCGCAGCAGCAACTTATGACTGGGTATCTCCGCTTCGGCGGGGTCTTCCCGCAGCGTAACAAACAGCATCTGAGACAGGCGCATGTGGCAATCTCCTACCTACAACAGCGGGGCAAAATACATCACAGCATTGTAGTGACTTTTCGCTTTAGTCTAAAGTGCTAATTCAACCTAGGAAAATTTAATATTGCGATCGCGGCAGCCCCAGCAGCCAAGTTGCCAGCAACGACTAGCCAACAGCAGCCAAACAATTAATATTCCTTTACAAATGTCTTTAGAAGATTAAGGGGGCGATTGCGCTTTTGTTAACTAGGATGCAGTTTCTTGAAGATTGGAACCGCTATGATCCCGCTATGTAGAGCGAATTGCCCAGTTAAAAATTCTTTGTGAAAAGGTTTCTCAGAATAGAGTATTGCTCTCTCATAAATGTTACACTAATTTACATATCAGATGTGTGCTCCAAGCAATTGATGTTCCGCCTGCACGCTGCTAAGGAAGTGAGCGGAAAATCGCTTTTATAGTACATTTGAATTAATCCATTTCACTGCCATGTATCCATGAAAACTACTCAAAGCACCGATTTGGTTCGTACTTATCTCAAAGAGATTGGTCGGGTGCCTCTGTTAACCCATGAAGAGGAGATTGTGCTGGGTAAACAGGTGCAGCAGCTGGTCGCTCTGGAAAAGCACCAGGAAGCTTTGGCTGATGAGCTGGAGCGCGAGCCGACAATGGCCGAATGGGCTGCCGCCGCTGAAATGTCTGTCCAAGAGTTGCAAACCTTGGTCAATCTGGGAGAGCAAGCTAAGCGCAAAATGGTCGAAGCTAATTTGCGTCTGGTGGTGTCCGTAGCCAAAAAGTACATCAAGCGTAATGTTGATTTGCTTGATTTGATTCAGGAAGGCACGATTGGCATGCAGCGCGGCGTTGAAAAGTTTGACCCGACAAAAGGCTATCGCTTTTCAACGTATGCCTACTGGTGGATTCGGCAGGCTATCACCCGGGCGATCGCTGAAAAAAGCCGCACCATTCGTTTGCCCATTCACATTACTGAGAAGCTGAACAAGATTAAAAAAGTTCAGCGCCAGCTGGCTCAACAGCATGGTCGCGCCGCTTCCATTGCCGAGATTGCCGAAACGCTGGAACTATCGACGCAGCAGGTGCGCGATTACTTAGAGAAGTCCCGTCAGCCGCTGTCTCTGGATTTGCGAGTCGGCGACAATCAGGATACCGAGCTGAGCGAATTGCTAGAAGATGACGGCATTTCTCCGGAAGAATTTGCGACCCAGTCTTCTCTGCGCAGCGACCTGGATCGCCTGATGGTGGAACTGACTCCGCAGCAGCGCCAAGTGCTGACGCTACGGTTTGGGCTCACCGATGGTAAGACCATGACTTTGGCAAAAATTGGTGAAATTCTTAGCATCTCCCGAGAGCGAGTGCGCCAGATTGAGCGGGAGGCCCTGACGTCCTTGCGTAAGCGTCGCGGTGATGTGCGTGAATATCTTGCCAGCTAGAGCAACCTTGTTAGCTCTACTGATTTGACAATTCTATTTGCCTGGTTCTTTCGCTCCCAGCGAAACCTTTTCGGCTAGTTCCGTCTTAATCCGATTCAAAATGGAAGTCTCATCCAGGTTAGCCAAAATTTGGTGAACAACGGGTTTAGGACCGGCGGTACCCCAGGTGGCTCCGTTGGCGAGGTATCGCTTAGTAACTAAACCAATACCGTAAGTAGCAACACCGACTACGGCTGCCTGGGTGACGGCCACAGAGGTGTATGGCGTCAGGGACAAGCCCCCAGTGATAGGCGCACTGACTCCCAACAGCCCTTTAAGTGAACTCAGGCCCAGGGTAACTAAAAGCTCACTGGCGGAAAGTCCCCCAAGTTCTAGAGCAATGCTGCGTAAGAGCTGCAGGGCTCCTGCCTGAGTCATGGGCAGACCGTAAAGACGCGACAGCGTCACAATCATCGTGATATCGATAACTGCCCCCGTCAGCACATCCAGCAGCGTCACCGGATTGAGCGCAACGGCGATCGCTTTGGTCATAACACTACGCCATATCACTTCGTCAGCCGCGCGATCGCGAATCGCCAGCTTCTTTTGCACAATTTGCTCATTCAACTCGTCTGCATACAGCAGGGTATTCAGCGCGATTAGCGAAAGACCTTCCTGCTGCAAAATCTCTAAAATCTTAAGCTTGAGTGCTGTTACCTCTGGAGTGCCCCGCTGTAGCGTCGGTCGTATCGATCCATCTACCTGTGGCCGAGCGATAGCCACCAGCGGCGCGGCTGAAGTCATCACAATTTCATCTGCAGAAATAAGTTCGCGGAGGCGATCGTCCACCAGGGCCTGGTAGATGGCTTGGCGGTCTACGTCGGGATACTGATCGACTTTGTTGAACACCAGCAGCATGGGCTTACTGGCAGACCTTAGCTGGCCAAGTGCCTCATATTCCAGCCGGGTAATATCGCCCGCAATCACAAAAAGAATGAGGTCGGCAGTGGTCGCCACCTGCCGGGCCAGCTGCTCCCGCTCAGCACCGTTTACCTCATCCAATCCGGGAGTATCGATCAGCTCAATACGAGACTGACCGGTACCTGGCAGAACCGCTCGCTGAATCTGAGCGCGATCGCTCAACGTTTCATGCTGCACTTGCCACGCCGCTGATTGCACAGTTTGAGTAACCCCATGAGTCGGACCGGTCTCAAACACTGTCTTTCCAGCCAAGGCATTCAGCAGCGACGACTTGCCGCGACCGACCAGGCCAAAGACCGCAATTTGGATGACAGTTTGATCTAGCTTTTGCCTCAAAAGCTCTAGCTGCGCCACTTCATTTTGTAATTCTGAAGTCTCACGAGGAGAGCGCTGTAGCCGTTCTAAAATATTGGACAGCGTCCCCCGCGCTTGGTCATAAGTCAATTGGGCTTGCAGATCTTCGAATTCAACGACAACCGTGTCCAGCTCATCAGCTAGCTCGTTGGCATCAGCCGGAGGATCGGGAAGGGCCATAACGATTGCTCAGCGTTTTCTTTAAGATACTCTTCATGCATTATGCCGAAACTTTGATCGAGCCCTGTGGGATAATAACTTCGGCGATATTACCGTAATGTCGGGGGCGACCGTTGGCAAAGAATTCGCTTCCGTGACCGATGTACCTGGTGTAATGGAATTTCAAACGACGGCTCAAGAAGCCTGCTACAAGCGCATTGAACCCTGGATGCATAATCTGTTTGGAGGCAGCGTGGTGCAGTTTGAAGACGAACCATTATTTGTCATTAATTTTGGCTCTGCAGTTGCTTCCACTCGGGTCATTCCCTGGGAAGAAAATGATGCGCTGATCACGACTCGCTCCTATGTGGTTACCGACATCAGCGTGACGCCAGAACTCTCATACTATTTGCTGCGGGAAAATAACGGTATCCGCTTTGGTCGTTTTGCCTTTGATTCCGAAAACGACATTGTGTTTGAACATAGTTTGGTGGGGTCGACCTGCGACCAGATTGAGCTGCGATTTTCAGTGACGACCGTAGTCCGATTAGCCGACAATTATGATGATGAAATTGTGGCGCGGTGGGGCGGCAAGCGGGCCCTGGATCGCTGGTCTTCCTGGTGAATTTGTGTAGAAAATTTAATATAAGTTGTGCGATCGCTAGCGCTATCTTCGGCACAATTAACCTCGAGTATTTTGCGAGTTTTTGCAGCAGTATTTTTTTACGGCACCAAGGCAGCAAGGGAAAAGGTGGTTATGCAGAGATGGAACAAGGAATTAGGCTGGAAAGCCTGCGGTACGGTCTTGTTTGTGATGACGCTGTTTCTGCTCTTTCCGCGATCGCCTCATCTGCAAGCCATCGAAGCGGTATCAGGATTACCTACGCTGGCCGAGTCGGCAGTGACCGCCATCGTGCCAACCGCTTTAACCGATAACAACAGTCCCCTCGATTTCACGACACTGGAGCCCGCGATCGCTCAGGCGGCTCCCAACTATCAGCCGCGCCAGGTAATTGAATTAGCTGATCCATCAAATTACGGCGATCGCTATGGCACCGATGCCTATGGGCAGCCCATTCGCAATCAGTTTATTGCCGTGCTGCATGAGACAGTGGGTTCGGCGCAAAGTGCCATTAACCTTTTCCAGACCTATCATCCCAACGATAACGATCAGGTGAGTTATCACACTCTCATTGGTCGCGACGGCACTATTTACTACATTGTGCCGCCGGAAAAGCGCGCCTTTGGGGCGGGTAACTCCGTTTTTAATGGCCCCAACGGACCCGAAACCGTCACGACCAATCCAGCATTTCCCTCATCGGTCAACAACTTTGCCTACCATGTGTCGTTGGAAACCCCGGGTGACGGTCGGGGCAATGGCCCCAGCCATAGTGGCTACACGCAATCGCAATATGAATCTTTGGCATGGTTGCTGGCCCAGAGCAGTATTCCGAATAATCGCATTACGACGCATAAGGCCGTTGATCAGTCGGGTAGTCGTCAAGATCCGCGATCGTTTGATTACAACCACTTTTTAACATTGCTCAATCGTTACCCTAATCGAGCCGGATTGGGGTAAGCCACGACAATGGTTTATGCAGCACGGTTGCCCATCAGTTAAAGCATTGTCATCGGGTTAAATCGGCAACGCTGCAGCAGCCAGAGTGTCAGTCTTTAAATTCTGAATCTGGGACGGACGTGGCAGTGCCTATCTTCGGAGACTGCCGATATCAGTTAATTTCGCGCCTTGGACGACTTGGTGATCCCTCAATGCCGCGCCTTAGGAGACTTACCGATCCGTTACTGAGTACTTGGCTGCTGCAGCCAAGTACTCAATGACTGCGGCAGGGGCTCCATCAGATTGGGATGGGGTAAATATGCTGCCAACACCAACACGCTGCTGAACAAAAAGATTAATCGCCAGGGACGGATCTCAAGTGTATGCATGGTTGATTTTCTGCTCTAAAAGATGTGTTTTCTGAGGAGCCAATTGGGCGTTGATTGATGAACGCGACTCGACTTTGTGGGGCGAACTAAAAAGGCGCGAACAAAGTCATATTCACCGATAACAGCTCTTATCATGGCTGTGAACAGACCACATGGGGAAGTGGCTGAGACTGTGTAAATCAAGGCGATCGCCCAGATCTCTGGCACTGAGAGCCGACGATGTCTGCCTGCCGGAATGGCAATAAAAAAGAAGCCCTCAAATAAGAGCTTCTCTTGCAGACATGAGAAATTGTCGAACCGTGAATAAGTTGCCAATTAGTAAACTGGTCGAGCATCTGGACCGGCAGAACTACGGGCCCGCTCCTTAGCTTTGGTGGCACTTTTCTTCAGCGCATCTAGCCGCTTAATAAATTGGTCGCGCTTGCGTTTTTTCGGTGTTTGCTCAATCAGGGTCTTGAGCGCGCTGCCAAGACTCTTGTAAGCATTGGGCAACGTATAGCCGAATCGAGTGGCGATCGCGATCGCCCGTTCATCAGCGTCAATGGCTTCTTCCGTTGCTTTGATGGGATTGTTACGCTTATAAAGCCGCCAGCCAGAAAATCCGCACAGCGCCAGCGCCAGCATCAGTAATAGGCCGTCCTGCACCCACAATTCTCCAATCGCGCCGCCAAGGCCAATGGCCAAAGCCGCCATTTCCCAGCCGTCGCGGGGAATTGTATCGTTTTGAATGCGGCCCACCTCGTGCCAAAAAAGCAGGTTGCGCTGGTCTAAGGCAAAGCTTTCCCACTTGGCCAAGTCGATTTGAATTTCAACCTGATCTTTACCTAGCTCCTCGCTGGTTACCAATGGTGGCGCCATGTCGGTGGCAGCCTCCACCGTGACCCAGCTTTGGAGCTCTGGCGGTAATAAACTGCGTAGGCGGCGTAACTCTCCCATATCGGCTCTGGCGGTTGATGTTGCGTAAGACGTCATGAAAATTCAAAGAGAATGAAAGAAACCTCGCTAAGTATGACCGCACTGATCACTGCGCTGAGGTAGTTCTGCCTACCATCCTAGCCAAAAATAGGAAATCCTACGGGGATTTTCATTAAATGCCTGCAATTATCTAAGGGCCGCTGCCGGTGTCTCAGGCTTTGGCAGCGCTGATGCTTGGCATGATGATGTCCACCGGCAGGCCGTTTCCCCTTGGACTTCAAGCTGGGCGATCGCAGTCTGCAGCAGGGCCTCTCCCTCTGCCACCGATTCAATTCGGCAGAGGGCTTTGCGCAAATCTGCCGCCCCAGCAAATCCTTTGGCATACCAAGTCATGTGTTTGCGCGACTGACAGATGCCGCGATAGCCCTTGTAGTCAGCAAGCTGTCGCAAATGTTCCTGGGCGCAGAGCAAGCGGTCGATATGGGTGGGCGCGGGTAGGCGATCGCCAGTTTTCAAAAAGGTATCGATATCCCCCACTAGAAACGGATATCCCAATGTGCCTCGAGAGCACATAACGCCATCCGCCTGCGTCAGCTCCAGACAGCGCACGGCGGCCTCAACAGAATCGATATCGCCGTTGGCAATCACCGGAATGGACAACGCTTGCTTGACTCGGCCAATCCATTCCCAGCGGGCGCAACCAGTGTAGCCCTGAGCGCGAGTCCGACCGTGCAGCGTCAGCATTTGAATCCCGACCGCTTCTAACTGTCGGGCAAATTCTACGGCATTAATGTGGCGATCGTCCCAGCCAATACGAGTTTTGACTGAAACTGGTACATCTACGGCCTCGACGACAGAGCGTGTCAGGCTGATGGCCAAATCTGGCTCCCTCAGCAGTGAAGAACCGCCCCCTTTGCGCGTAATTTTGTTGACCGGACAGCCCATATTGATATCAATCGTGTCGGCGCCTTCCGCTACGGCACGCCGCGCCGCATCTGCTAAAAAGTCGGGGCGATTGTCAAACAGTTGAATGCTGATGGGATGCTCACCGGGATCAACCTCCATAATTTGCGGTAGCGTGTCCACGTGGCAAACGTTGGCGGCATGAACCATTTCGGTATACATCATGGAAGTGGGAGCATAGCGGCGCACTAGCCGCCGAAAAACCTTATCCGTCACTCCTGACAGCGGCGACTGTAGGACTCGACTGGTGATCGTAAGCGCACCAATCTGTAATGGTTGAGAGAGTCTCCGGTGCAGAGCAGGGGACAGCACAGTCATCGAGTTTGCGTAATACAGGGTTCTCTCAGTATGCCAGGACGCGCTCCTAGCGCCCATCATCGATGAGCGGTCCTTTGCGATTCAGTAGCCAGTAGCTTTCCATATTGCCGCGACCCTTCACAAAAATAGTGCCGCGAGACTCAAAGTTGTAACGATGTTTAAGACGTTGATAAACTTCTGGCGTCACTTGTATGCGGTCTGGAATGCCAGTGCTCTCCATCCGACTCGCCACATTGACAGTATCTCCCCACAGGTCGTAGGCAAATTTACGAACTCCAATGACGCCAGCGATAACTGGGCCGGTGCTAATGCCAATACGAAGCTGAAAGGGGCCGCCATCGGGCCGGTGGAATTTGCGAATGGCTGCCTGCATGTCCAGCGCCATCAACGCGACAGCATCGGCATGATCAGGTCGCGGTGATGGCAAACCAGCCGCCGCCATATAGGCATCACCGATGGTTTTAATTTTTTCTAATCCATGCTTAGCCGCAAGGCGATCAAAAGTAGAAAATACTTTGTTTAATAGCTCGACTAATTTCTTGGCGTCCATTTCGCCAGCGGCAGCGGTGAACTGAACTAAATCAGCGAAAAGGACAGTAACTTCGTCGAAATTTTCGGCGATTGTACGGGCGCCTGCTTTTAAGCGTTGGGCAATTTGATACGGCAAGATATTACCTAACAGGCGATCGGCTTGGAGTCGCTGCTGACGCAGTTCCATCTCCATTTGTCGCCGTTCAGTAATATCGTGAACAATCCCTTCGTAATATTGAAAACTGCCCTGCTCGTCGTACACTTTGCGAATGGTTTCGCTAATCCAAGTTGTGCTACCGTCCTTGCGATACACCTCAGATTCAGCCCATTCAATGTGGTCATACTGTTCGAGATAAACAATCAGCTCATCTCGACGCTGGGGCTGAACATACAAAGTCTTACCGATGTCATTGACGCTTCGTACCAGCTCGTCTGGGGAATCGTATCCGTAAATTTCAGCTAGGGCAGGATTAACATTGATGTAGTGGCCTTCGCGGCTCGTTTGAAAGATGCCTTCGCTGGCATGTTCAAAAATCCGCCGATATTTGGTTTCGGTCTCTTGCAGCGCTTCTTGAGCTTGTTTCCGCTCAACCACTTCTTCTATGAGTAATCCATTTTGCTGACTTAGCTGGCGGCGGCGTTGATGGTCATCCAGCCGGGCTTGGATGCGGGCAATCAGCTCTGCGGCTACAAAAGGGCTGCACAGATAGTCCTGGACGCCAGCTTGAAAGGCTGCGGCAATCTGTTCTGGCTGGCGATCACCCACAACAACCAAAGGGATATCGCGGCTTTTGCGGCTCGCTGTCAGCTTTTGACAAAAGTCATAGCCAATGTCAGTTAATAAAGTCGATTCCAGCAACACTAGATTAATGACCTGCTTCTGTAGAAATGCCGGCGACGCCTCCGCATAAGTACAATGCTTGACCAGATAATGAGCGCCTAGGGCATCGGTCAAAGAGGCTCGAATATTGGCGTCACGATGAATTAGAAGCAGGTTTCCTCGACCTACTGCAGGGTAACAACGATTTCTGTCAGAAGCGTTTACTTGGTTAATCAAGATTGGCGTATCCCTGAAAGCACGGTTTTCTATAGTTTCTTTCTGATCTGTCGGTAGCCTAATTTTTTCGGAAACTGGAATATTGCCTACATTCATCAGCATCTTCTATCAAAACTGATGCCAATGAAAACTAAGCCAAGGTCAATCGTTAGTAATTCCCATTAAATTGCTACCCATAACATTGTCATTCGATGCACCCTATCTCTTATTTAGAATATTTTTACCCTATTTGAGATTGCTCTCAGGAAAGAGCGATCGCACAGTTTCAGCGATTTCAGCTTTTAAGCTGCGTTTGACTTAGATAATCGCTAGTTCTAACCACGATTCCTGATCAATATTAAAATTTTTCACGCTGATGAATCCTATCGCTCTGAAATGAGCATGGGAGCGTAGCCTTTTGTCAAATCTTGGTGACCTGTAGGCCGTTCTTCAGGGTCATTTGGACCTCCGAACACTTTTCCGAAGCTAGTATCGCTTAACGTACTCAACCGTCAAGCTGATAACTTAACCTCATTGCTATCTTTCTGATAGTCCCAAAAACTGGCTGGCACAACGTGGCTGGTAAAGCGACAGTGGAACTAGCTGTACTGAAGATTGAGTGTTTGTCGATATTATTTAGCTGTCAACCTTGTACATGGAGGGGAGGCACTGCAGTCTCTGATAGTTTTGGTTGACAACCCCCGGGCAATGGTCGTTCTACAAGGTCTTTAGCATTAGTTGCGGGTGCTTTCTGAGCGCTCGGACAGGTAGTAGGTTACAATTCTAAAAGTCAATTCATTAAAAAAGCTTGCAAGCTATGACACCCTCTTTGACAAATTTCCTGTTAAGTCTCTTGGCGGGCACTCTTATTGTTGTGATCCCAGCGACTATCTTTCTCGTTTTTGTTAGCCAAAAAGACAAGATTCAGCGTCAATAATTCTGCTTCGGTTAAAAATAGTACGATTTCGCAGACAGGGAACCCAGACTCGGCGTTCCCTGTCTGCATTTAGAAGCAAATCGAACTGCCCCAGCATCAGCGGTTACAGTACTGCCACAATTTCGCGTTCATTTATATCGTCCGTACGGTCAAGCATTTTGGCCTTAGTGAGAACTGTTAAAGGGACTGTAACCCCTCAAATAAGCGTAATTGACCAGGTCGATGAAATCTCCCACTTTATTCCAATGAGCTGATGAAAAAGTCACTGTGGTTCTACCCTGCAGCTCTTCTATGGGTGAAATGACCAAGGACAGGCAGCCTCGCAGGATAGTTCAGAAATACTTCTAAAGCTGCTGCGATCGCCCACTAGCCGCGTTTATGGCGTCAATAGCTCAAGATCGGTTCTCAAAAGATTCTTCAAAAGCTTTGAAAAGTCCGTTAGCATGGGGAAAGTAGCTACGGGCTTGTGTTTAAAGCGCGATCGCTTCGCGGATAGTAGGCGGATAGTAGATAGGTAGCTTGGCCTTTACCAATAGGCTATTTGCAATTTCTAGTCAACTTACATATTTATTGAACACTTCCAAATTGCGTTTTCACTCTGAGAGGAATCTTCTGTGAATTTTGGTACGCCAGTTCCCCTATTAATTGGAATCGTTTTAATTCTTGGCGGTGTTGCTCTGTTCTTTTTAGACAGGTTCAAGCCCGGATATGGACGCGACTCTGACAAGGTTTATGCGGTGCTGTGGCTGATTTCGGGCGTATTTTTGTTAGGGCATCTCAACATGGAGTTGCTGCCTTCATTTCAGCAACTGCTCATGGCTGGTATGCTCATAACCCTAACCATTGAAAACGTCTATTCACGGACTCCTCGTGACGAGCGCTATGGCTCGCAAAACTTTGGCAGCAGCCCCGGACGCGACGAGTATTATCGTCCTAGCCGCAGCCCAGACTACCGTGATACCGGCAGCTCCCGCATGAATATGCGGGCGGAATTAGATAATGAAGGGCCATATCGTCCTCGTTTTCCTGAGGATCGGCGGATGATCGGCGGACGTGACCCGGCGCCACCGCGTACTGGCTATGACGATGGCTATAACGATCGCTACAGCAACGATCGTGGTGGCTATGGTGACTACTCGATGCCGCCACGAGAGCGCCCCGTAGAGCGCTTGAATCCCAGCAGCGATCGCCTAAAGCGGAGGCGTCCCAAGGCTAGTGATGGTCGATATGGAGACGGTGCTAGTCGCGGTTGGGATGAATCTGCGAACGGTTATGCGGCCAATTCTGACGGCTACTCATCAGCTGGTACAGATAGTTACTCCGGCGGTAGAGGGGCTTATTCTGCCAGCTCAGACAGCTATTCCAACAATACTGGTTATTCGTCGGCAGCTGATTCTGATAACTATGTTGGCTCAGGTGGATACAGCAGCCATGCAGCCAATTCCAGCCGGGCTTCAGACACTAATAGCGACGGGGATGATAGCTACGTTGATTATCGTCCGGTGAATTACCCCGACGACAATGCTAAGCAGCCACCGACTGATTATGGCAGCCGCTATTGAATAACGCTTGATCAGGTAGGTCGATTAGATTACACAACGCCGGCCAACTGCATTCGGCTGAGAAAGGCTTTGAGGCGATCGCTCTGAGGATGAGTGATCACGTCGTATGCTTTGCCGTCTTCTTCGACCAAGCCCTGATTGAGAAAAATGACGCGATTGGCAACATCGCGAGCAAACTGCATTTCGTGAGTGACAATGACCATCGTCATGCCTTCTTCGGCTAGCTGTTTCATCACCTCTAACACTTCGCCGACGAGTTCTGGATCAAGGGCGCTGGTAGGTTCATCGAACAAAATAATTTCGGGTGACATACAGAGAGCTCGAGCGATCGCCACTCGCTGTTTTTGTCCACCTGACAGTTGTTCTGGATAGGTATTGCCCTTTTCCACTAATCCCACCTTGGCTAAAAAGTGGCTAGCAATTTCGCGGCTAGACTTGGCATTTTTACCCAACACTTTTTTGGGGGCCAGCGTGAGATTTTCCAACACTGTCAGATGGGGAAACAAGTTGAACTGTTGAAAAACCATCCCCACTTGCGCCCGCAGCCGCTGGAGCTGCTTGCGAGATAAATCGGGCCTTGATAAATCCATCCCATTGACCGTCAATGCCCCATCGTTAATCGTTTCTAGTCGATTAAAGCAGCGCAACAGCGTGCTTTTACCGCAGCCTGAAGCCCCGATAATCGCCACCACTTCACCACCATAAATCTCGCCACTCAACCCTTTGAGCACCTCTAGCGGGCCATAGCTTTTGCGGAGTTGGTGAAACGCGATCGCGGTCTGGGGGTTATCCATAGCCTACAAAGGAGATTCTGTAATGGTTGCGTCATTTGGAAAACATGCTGAAGCTTATCATTGACAAGCTGGCAGTATCGTATCGTGTAAGTCCAGTTTGTGGTGAAAGGAAAGATTACGTATGTCGATTAAGCGTTCATCATTCTTGCGTGGTACTGTTTTTGGTTTCAGTGCAGCCTTGATGCTAGCCGCCTGTGGCGGTACATCTCCCGATACTGCTGATACTGAAGCCGACCCGGCTGCCGAAGAAACGGCAGCGGGTGAAGCTGGTGGCACCTTGACTGTGGCAACAGAGCCAGCCTTTCCGCCTTTTGAATTTCAGGCCGAAAACGGTGAGTTGGAAGGATTTGATATCGACTTGATGACGGCCATTGGCGAAACAGCAGGGCTGGAAGTGGAATTTGAATCGCTACCGTTCGACGGGATTATTCCTGCTCTGCAGGCAGGCACGGTGGATGCTGCCATTAGCGGTATGACCATTACAGAAGAGCGGCTGCAAACGGTCGACTTTTCTCGGCCCTACATCAAGGCCGGTTTGGCGATCGCGGTTGCAGAGGAAAATTCGGAAGTTGCCGGTCTTGATGATCTTGCCGATAAAAGAATTGCCGTACAGATTGGTACGACGGGAGCCGACCAGGCTGCAGAAGTGCCGGGCGCGGAAATCAGTACCTTTGACTCGGCACCATTAGCCTTGCAGGAATTGGCAAACGGCAACGTTGATGCCGTGATCAATGATGCGCCAGTGACGCTGGATGCGATTGAATCTGGCAATATTTCCGGGCTGAAAGTGGTCGGTGAATTGATTACCACCGAGTTTTATGGCATTGCGCTACCCAAAGGGTCAGAAAATGTTGAGGTCGTCAATGATGCGCTGATGACGATGATGGAAGACGGTACTTACGCTGAAATTTATCAAAAGTGGTTTGGTGAAGAACCCCCTGAGCTACCGGAATCTGCATTTTAACGAGTCTCCTGTTAAGCCAATCTGAGCCTCGGCTGTTAGTCTAAGCAGTCGAGGCTTTTTTTGACTATCCATGCAAAGTAATTTTCACGGGGCGCATCATTAGTTAGTGTTGGTAGCCTTATGGAAAAAGCATTATTGCCTTCACTTCAGATGCATATGCTGGCGGCTGAACCCCTGGCCACTGAAAAGTTATGGCTCTAAGCGATAGCGAACTTTAACTCGATTCTGTGAAAGTTGGCAACGCCTAAAAACTCAATGCATCAAGCTGCTGCAAGTTCTGATGGATCCGGTCGTTGTGCGATCGCCTTAGCAGACTTAGCCGCTTTGCCAGACAGGATGCGATCGCCAGACTCTGCCAGCTTTAGCGCGTCACATCCTGGCGGTGCCGGAAACGCGCAAGCTAATCTTGCCGCCACTTTGGGAGGGGCTTCGAACAACAAGTTGGTAAATCCTTCAGCTTTGTGACAGCTAATCAGCTTGGCCTGAAGTTCAAACAAGCGCAGTGCCACCAACGGATATGCCTGTTGAGGAACCCCCAATAAGGCCCAGCCCTTTTGCTCTTTGGCTCGCCGAAAACGCACGGTCTCCCAAATTGGGGAAGTAAAAGAAACCTCAACGGGAGTGGTGGCAAGATTGACCATAGGACCAAGGGAGAGCAACAGTGAACACTTGTCCTACTATTTTATAGTTCGCTTGTACTTTAAGCCAAGGTTCTTTAAAGTCTTTTTATAGAAAGCGTAGTTGGCAAAACGGCTCAGCGATAGTTAGTGAATTGCAGAGCGACCGGCCAGTCGGAGGATTTTAGTAGCTGAATGACCGTTTGCAGATCATCCTTAGACTTAGCTGAAATTCGCACTGCATCTCCTTGAATTGAAGCCTGGGCCTTTTTGACGTTATCGCGCACGAATTTGGCAATATTTTTGGCAATTTCTTTGTCAATTCCTTCCTTCAAAGCAACTGCCTGACGAACCCGGCCCCCACTAGCGGATTCTGCCTTGCCGAAGTCGAAAATTTTGAGCGACAGATTACGCTTAGCAGCCTTAGTTTGCAAAATTGACTGGACTGACTGCAGGGTCATATTGCTATCAGTTTCAATCATAATGGTGCTTTCACTTAGCTCAATCGTCGTTTTGCTGTCCTTCAAGTCGTAGCGGTTGGTAATCTCTCGTCTAGCCTGATCGATCGCGTTCACCAGTTCTTGGCGGTCAAACTCGCTGACAATATCAAAAGAATAAGTAGAAGCCATAAGCTGCCAATGACTAAAAATACGCTGACCAAGAGATAAAGGCCCTGTGTCAGCTCACCCTCCTTAACGTACAGCACTCATTCTCTCGATTCAAATCCTCGTTTGGAGCGGATGGCTGCAGTAAGGGATTGAGTAATTGAGAATTGGCAATTAAGCACTAAACCTTAATCCTCGCTGCCGCCTGCCGAACTTTAGCTCTCTTGCTCATTTTTCCATGAGCGATAGGGCATTTGGGCCAAGTTAGAGTTGTAGTAGCGGCTGTCGTGGGAGACCTCAGTGCCCGTCCACGGAGGTAAATCAAATGTTGCAGTTTCGCTGGACAATTCTACTTCTGCCAGCATCAGGCCAGCATTATCGCCTAAGAACTCATCAATTTCCCAAAGATGGCTGCCTACATTGATGCGATAGCGCCATTTTTCGATTAGAGGAAGCCGGCACAAATTAGCCAACATGGTTTCGGCATCCGCCAAGGGAATAGCGTATTCAAACTCTTGTCGTGAAATGCCGTTGGTGGGGCCTTTAACGGTGAGATAGCCGCGATCGCCCACCACTCGGACTCGGACTGTGGCATCGTTTTGCGTAGGAATATATCCTTGGCGGTAGAGCGTCCCTTTCGCGTATTGCTTCCAAGCAGTATCGGTTACTAAAAACTTGCGCTCAATTTCCTGTGCCATCCGAGTTCCTCCCCTGGATCTGCCGATCATACCCTGTAGATTGTCCAATGCTGGTCAGTGTGAGCGTGCAAAAAATCGAGCAGTTCACCTGCTGTCGGCTGCGCCGCGATCGCCCCAGGCTTCAGCGTCGTCAGCGCCCCCATGGCATTGGCAAATTGCACCGCCTTGGTCGCTTGTTGAGGGGTGGAAAAATGCCAGTCATGGGCAAGTAGCTGATGCACTATGCCCGCTAAAAAAGCGTCGCCAGCACCAGTCGTTTCCACTGCTGCGATCTCAAAGCCTGGCACCCGACCGGCGTGCCCCGACAGAACATATTGGCAGCCGCGCTCCCCATCCGTCAGCAAGATGTCGCTACAGGAAAGCTGTGAGATTAAAGTTGTCAGGTCGGCGGTTAGAAATAAGGCCATGGCATCATCGACCGATAGCTTAATGACATCCGCCTGCTGCAGCCACGGTACCAAAATTGCAAATGCCGTCTCGGGCTCTGGCCAAAAGGTGGAGCGCCAGTTAACATCGATGATGAGTTTACTGCCCCGCGCTTTAACAGCATCGACAGCCGCCATCATCGTACTGCGGGTGACCGGGTAGGCCATGCCAAGGGTGCCGGTTATCAGCGCTGAAACCGTTTGCAAACGGTGTAAAGGCAGTTTATGCGGGGCTATTTGAGCATCCGCGAAGGCCGTAGTCGATTCGCCAATAAAGCCCCCAAAGCGGCGATCGCCATTGTCAGCACAGTGCACCTCCACAATGCGGGTAGGTGCACTGCAGCGTTGCAATCCCTGACAGTCAATACCATAGGATTGCAGCATCTGAGCAAGATAATCTCCCCAGACATCATTGCCTACCGCTCCCATAAAGGCAACGGACAGGCCCAACCGGCTTAAAGCAACTGCGACATTGGCTGGAGCACCACCCGGTAGTGATTGGCGATCGCCCTGCCGGTCAACCACCCGATCAATCAGAAGTTCCCCCAGACAGATCACTGACATGACAACATGCTGCTCGTTTGAGGCCGATGACCAGGACTCCTGCTTTAATAAATGCGTCTCAGAACGTAGTCACCAAGCTCAAACAGCGCCTTCTGGGCTTCTGAGAGTGGTAAATCTCCGAGGCTGGTAATCGCTTGCTGCACATGCTGAGAAGCCAGTTCCCGTGACTTTGAAATCCCGTTACTTCGATGGATCAATTCCAGCGCCTGCTCAAAATCTCCCGCTTCCGAAAATTCTCGCTCAATCAACCCCCGTAAATAGGGCTGCTCTTCCAAAGCAAATAGTACCGGGGCCGTCAAATTGCCGCTTCTGAGGTCGGAACCTGCCGGCTTACCTAAAACTTCACTCGAACCGGTGAAGTCAAGAATGTCATCCACAATTTGAAACGCTAGACCTAAATTTCGACCGTAGGCGTACAGATTTTCGATCTGGTGATCAGATAGATCGCTTAAAACGCCGACTGATTTAGCGCTGTTAGCAATCAACGAAGCCGTTTTGTAGTAACTCTTGTCGAGATATGACGTTAGAGTCAAGTCTGTGTCAAATCGGTTTAATCCTTGCTGAATTTCCCCTTCGGCCAGATCCATAATCACTTGAGACAGCAGCTTAACCACGGCAAGGTTGTCTAAATTGGCCAGATACCAAGAGGACTGAGCAAACAAAAAATCACCAGCCAACACAGCAATACGATTGCCAAAGCTACTGTGAACCGTGGGTACACCCCGCCGCACATCGGATTCATCAACCACGTCATCATGGACGAGGCTTGCAGTATGTATCATTTCGGTGATTTCTGCCAAGCGACGATGCTGAGGCAAAATATCATCTCCTGCTGAAACCGCTCGGGCTAGCAAGAGGACGATCGCTGGTCGAATGCGTTTGCCACCAGCACCAAACAAGTGTTCGGCAGCGGCATATAAGATTGGGTGTTTAGCACCGACCAAATTCTTTAAGTTTTCAACTAAAACTTGCAGATCGGTCTCGACCGGCGCAAATAGAGATGTCACTGAAACCATTGGATAACCGACTCAAGCGGAGGTTCACGAAATTTTACAGTTCTAAATCTATTCTAAAGCAACCGCACCAGGAGAGGGGATTTGCAGCTATGAAAACTCCTTATGCTGTTCTTCTTATCTAATACAAAATGGCTTCTATTCTTGCTATTCCTTTGATGATGGGAGTTTTACTAAAAGTGCCTGGAATGAATGCCCAGCAGTTGCCGCGCTTTCACGCCGGAGAATCTGGTTATTTATGTCAAATCTAGAATGCATCCCAGCAGTTTTTTACTTTGCCGAAATCTTAAATAAAAGTGAAGTAGACTTTCTTTGTGGAAAAGTGTGTCAATCTTTTATCTGGGAAAGTGTATAGAGCTCTAGCGTATGCTAAGCTAGAAGCAAGTTTTGAAGCAAAGTGAATAGTACTGGATTTGAACTTATTGCTGGTTCTTATGAACTCGTTCTGAAGCAATTTGTTTTAGGGACAGTTGTAGTTTTACTTAGGTGGCTCAGTAGGTTATCGCATGGCGAACGGCTTATTTGAATAAATCTTTTGTGTAGTTGCTTATTCCTCATGGTTTAAGCGGTTACGACAGAAAGACTCTTATTCGAGTTGTGGTAGCGTCACCCATGATACATAAACTGCGGAGCTATTGAACTAGGGCAACGATTGTTCTGTGAGTCAGACAGCCGTACTCTTCATTTTTAGCTGCCGTCGTCTAGCTCCAACTCTCTCATCACAATGACCTTGCCACTTGCACCCACAGTTTGGATTTTGATGCTTGCGATCGCTTATCTCGTGATTGTTTATGGTTTGTTATGGTGGGCACAGCGTTTAGGTAAAACTGATAAGCGTCGCAGCATTTGAAAGCCAGAAATTTGCTTAGCGCACCAAACAAGTTACTCGTGTCTTTGCTTGCCTAAGACACCATTTTCTGAGCAATTTAGCCCCTCGCTTAGGTTGAATAACCGCGCAGGCTCTTCAACTATGCTAAGTCGTGGTGCCTGATGTTTCTGCGCTGCTATCTCTACACCCTCACCGGTGAAATGACGGGCATCGCCTTCATCGACTCGACACCTATCGAAGTGTGCCATCCTTGTCGGGCCGAGTCCCACAAGGTCTGCCAAGAGCAAGTGGGCTGGAACAAGAACTCGATGGGCTGGCACTTTGGCTTCAAACTTCATTTGGTCATCAACGAGCGCGGTGAGCGGTTGGCGTTTAAGCTGACTCCCGCGAACACGGATGACCGCGTGCCCGTACCAGAGATGACGCAAGGGCTCATCGGCAAGCTCTTTGAGGAACTCTATGAGCGCGGACTAGAGTTGGTCACCAATTACAAGAAGAAGATGAAAAACAAGTTGGTGAAGCTCCTAGGCAAGGGGATGCGGCGCAAACGGGCCTTGATTGAAACGGTCAATGACCCGCTCAAAAAAATCTTTCAGATTGAGCATTCTCGCCATCGCAGTCCCCTCAATTTCCTGGTCAATACCCTGACGGCTTTGGTCGCCTATACCTACCAAGAGAAGAAATTTGCCTTAGATCTTGAGGTCAAAGAACTGGCAGCTCTGCCTCCAGCAATCTTCTAAGTCGTCGAACTAACGTTGGTGGAACTAGCGAGACCAAATATGTGAATTACATGCAGCCTAACCACGTTTCGGCTGGCACATTTGAGCGGTGCGCTGTGGCCCTGGAGATCGCCCTGCTACGAGATAGTGCAAAGACGTGCGATATAACGACTCATGGGCGTGACCGTGTGGCTTTTGAAACGGAGCGGAACGTTAATTCACACAATACTCCTGCGCTGTTGGCCATAAACGCTCCCCAAGTGCCCGCAGAACCGATTGCGTTGAGCTTTAGGAACTTTCAGTAGTTTAGACTGTCCTGTCTTACGATTAAGTGGTCATCAGGATATCTGAAAAAATCGGCTATTTTATTGACTAATAGGAAACTGGCGCTAGACTCGAAAGCATTCATACATTCTCAGAAAACTATCAGAAAACCTTCACACAGATTTTAGAGAGCACCGCGACAGTTTTAAAGAGTCAGTGATTGGTCATCCCATATGGTCTGATGGCTACGGATTTTTAGAATCAAACGTGTTTTAACATCTATATCTTCTAATTCAAAGCCAAAAATCTAAGATCAATCAGTCTCTACTTCGAGTGCTGTAATCCTTTCTGTGATTGGACTATGACTTCTGCACAATTTTCTCGTCCGCTCTTTCGCCCACAGTTGGCAACGCTGTTTATGATTGGGACGCTAACGATCGCCGCTGGCATTGCGATCGCTTGGTTTACCGGCAATGGTGCGATTACCACCATTTTTGACCAGCTTGACCAGTTGCAGCAGCATCCGCCGACTTGGGCCATGACCCCGATGGCGATCGGTCACTACTTTTGGTTTTGGGCCACGGCTTTGATGTTAGCGGTCTGGCTAATTATGCGAGTTTCGCCCACCCCACAGACCTGGTCACGCACTATTGTCGTGGGAATTTTAGGGGTTTTGACGATTCGCTATCTGATTTGGCGTACCACTTCGACATTAAATTTGGGAACGCCGCTCAACGGCGTGTTTAGCCTCGGCTTGTTTGCGCTGGAGCTGTTTATTTTGACTAGCGGCTTAATTCAGCTATTTTTGCTGTTGCGCGTGCGCGATCGCCGCCAGGCCGCTGACCAGTTGGCGCAGATGGTGGTCAGCGGCGAATATCGCCCCACTGTTGATGTGCT
>JBCCJU010000026.1:0-41312 GCA_039027715.1 Cyanobacteria bacterium P01_C01_bin.120 | reverse complement strand
TCAGGCAACACCTCGGGCAACAGCGGCTCAAGGATTTTCCATTCTTTATCGGTCAGACTGCTTGAGTAACTCATGCTCCCTTGCTTTGACATCTCATACTAGGGTGACGCGAATTACAAAAGATTTCAAATGGGCTCTATAAGTGTCTATTTCAATGGCTTTGACCTTCGCCATGCGAAGATTTTTCACTTTGGAGAAAAAGGTTGGGGAGCTGCTTGAAAATAGCTTACCCAATCGTTGAAGTTTGGCGTTGTCCAGCCCTTACAGTCACTTTGTACTTTAAGTGGGTTATTCAAGTGCAGATCCTCTGTAGGATCTTTTGATCCCCAGAGAGTGTTGATAAACGGTAAACGTTTAATAATCGGAGTCAACTGCGTCTATTTACCAAGGGTTGAGTGAGTTGCAACAACCTGCCAGAATTAAGAACGATATTTTATGTCTTTTACTGACGACTCCCAATGAAAAAAATTAAGTCTCTTTTGAGTTTGCTGCTTGGCACTGCGGCAGTTTTGTGTATTGTCATTGCGAGTCAATTAGCTCCCGTGGCCGCTGATGCTCAGACAGAAAATAATGGGCTCGTGCAGCTAAGCAGCAATTTTAGCGTCAGTGAGACCGGCGATCGCTTGGAGGCTTTGCTAGAAGAACGTCGCCTCACTTTGATGGCGCGAATTGATCATGCTCAAAATGCCGCTTCTGTGGGCAAAGAACTGCGTCCTACGGAACTGTTTATTTTCGGTAACCCAGCCGTCGGGACACCGCTGATGCAGTGTAATCAATCAGTTGCCATTGATTTGCCGCAAAAGATGTTGATTTGGGAAGATGCGTCTGAACAGGTGCAGTTGGCTTACAACGATCCTGAATATCTGCTGGCACGTCACCAATTAGAGGCTTGTGAACCCGTGATTGAGCGCGTTAGCCAGGTGCTTGAAGATATCGCAATGAGAGTAGCTGGGTCGTAAGCGCAGGCGTCAGAGCGTAAGGAGGCGAGGTGGTCACGTTAGACGCCAGTATCCACCTAG
The DNA here is from genome assembly GCA_039027715.1 of Cyanobacteria bacterium P01_C01_bin.120. Lineage (GTDB taxonomy): Bacteria > Cyanobacteriota > Cyanobacteriia > Phormidesmidales > Phormidesmidaceae > Halomicronema. The sequence goes on along the minus strand of JBCCJU010000026.1, from coordinate 40,293 downwards.
ACGGGTGCAGGAATATTCCGACATTTAGCCCACAGCAGCGGGCTTACCGTCTTATTTCATCCGCATTAGCAACGGCTATAAAGCGCTATCAAGCCAACGACTATCAATTCTGACGCAGCTTATTCAGCAGTCCACACTCTGAACTCTAAACTCTAACCATGTCGCAGTTTGCTTTTCGCCTATCTGAAACTGAACTCAGCCAGCGAATCTTAGAGATGGCCAAAACCGGGGTGTATCGCGAGTCGGTGTTTGAGGCGTTCCAGTCACTGGCGACCAAACGGCAGATTCGCCAAGCGATCGCCTATGCCAAACAGTTTGGCCTGTATTCGGTGCGCGATTTGCGTGACGCCGATCTGGGGACGTTCTATCAGGTTGATTTAGCTAAGTATCAGTCTTTTCAGGCAGCGCTTGAGGCTGCCGTGCCGCTACCAGCCGGGGACGACTTGGCAGCTCAAATGCTGTTAGCCACGCAAACTATTCGCACAATGCTCGCGATCGCCAGCAGTTTTGCCGTGATTTTTTTCATCGCCGGTAGCCTGTGCTTTTTAACTGGACATCTCCAGAGTGGCCGCTTTGCTTGGGTCAGCGCGGCTACTGTGGGCGGCATTTGGCTATTACAGCAGCGGTGGGCCCGCAGCCACACGCATCGCCGCTAAAGGAATTTACAAATAAGAATTTTGAGAGTCTAGTCAAGACTCATCAGTTTATTGCTGAGCGTCCCTGGCGTCCTAATCGTACGAACACAAAGTACCCCAATGCCAGCAAGTAAATAATCAGTCCCACAACGCCAAAAAAGGCCAAAAAGCCATTGGTATAACCACCGTGGAGGATTTCTTTATACAGCAGTGGTGGCTGCAGCCAAGCCTGACAGGCGGCGGCGGCAAACCGAGAAGGCGAGAACGCACAGGGGAGAAAAACAGCAAAAAATGCGGCACCAGCCAAACTGTAAATGCTCACAGCCCAACGCCACGCCACAAACATAAACCGCAAGGTGGAATTGGGCTGTTCCCAAATTTCTTCATTCAGGTCTTCCCAAAACCAAAGACTCAGAGGAATCAGCACCCGCGCCATTAATCCTGAAATGAAACTGAAGGTGAGGCCGCCAATCATCAAATAAACCGTGATCATTAGCAGGCTAGCAACTTTCCAGTAGATGGTGAGCAACTGCATAATACCTTCCGACTTTTGCACAAAGGCCCAAACAATCAGGAGCAGAGGCACAATGACAGTGAAAAGTACAGCTAATCGGTAGTCTGCCCACACAAATTTTTCGAGTCTCCACATGTCGGCGAATTCAGTGGCGGCGAGCAGCGGCAGAGTGTACAGCATCATAGAGGAGATTTACAGCCTTCCCAGGGTATCACTTGTATTTGGAAGTGGCAGGGGGCATCGGCCAAGCCTACACAAAGAAGGTTTCGGGAGAACGAGATTCAGAAGCGCGATCGCGTCCCTTGAAGACGGGACTGTTTACCAGTTTCTGTTTCGTTTGCCGTCAGACCACTCAATTTTCGCCTAAAGCTGCGCTGCTCAGATCAATCGGCATATCCCAATAGCAGCAGCAAATACACTAATCCATAGAAGGTTAGCCCGACCACTCCTACCCCGTTATTAAGGGCTAGCAGTCGCCGTCGCGATCGCCGCGTGGAAAAGTTGGCCCAAACGGCAGCCAAAATAGTGGCAGTAGCGGGGAGAGCGATGGCAATCACTCTCAGTAGTGGCGTGGCGACATTAGACGACTGTAGGCTGAACGTTAGCAGGAATGTCCAAGTCAGCCAGCACAGGCTGAAAGTGCCGACGCAAATCAGGAAACTCGCTAGGATGCGACCCAGCAAAGACGATTTGCGTCTGAGCGATCGCCAATGGGCGATCGCCACCATAATTCCCGGTATCAGCGGCAAGAGCATGACCAGAGCCCGCCAATTTTCGGGAGATACGCCATAGGCTGCGGTTGCCGCACGCAGCACATGACCTAAAAATAAGGCCGTCACAAAATAGACGCCTATTCCAGAGGCGAGACTGGCTAGCCCTCTTGCCAGTGACTCGGGATGATACCAAGTAAACACGGCAGCACTGATACCGATTGCCACGGCCAGTCCTGTGCAGATGCGAAACAGCGCTAATTCACCCCACCGCAAAAAGGCTGGGCCGGAAATGCTAGAGACATCGGCAGCCATGCCGTCGGGCGAAAATCCGGGCGCGTTGGCAAGCAGCAGGCCGACAAAAGCGATCGCGATCGTCACCCACAAACTCAAAACAACGCGGGAGAGAAAAAAAACGTGACGAGTCATAGGCCCGGCTTTCCTAGGCGGGGAATACCCTAAACCTGACGTTGGAAAGCGTAATTTTGATTCATCCAGGCCATGATAATTACGGGCCGATAACCCAGTGCAAGTGCCCTCAAACAAATATTAGGACTGACGCCAAAATCCTCTGTATCCCTCAATCTCTAAAAGACTTTTCAGTCTTTTCAGGTATGCCTTTAACAGACCATTCCTAGACAAGCGTAGACGCGATTGCGGGCCATAACCGGCGATCGCGCCTATTGGGTTTAGTACTTATAGCTCTCACCCTTGAACGGACCGTTTAGCGGCACGTTGATGTACTTAGCTTGCTGTTCGGTGAGTTGGGTGACGATGCCCCCGAAACCTTCCACCATGTAGCGGGCAACTTCCTCATCTAGATGCTTAGGCAGCACTTCGACGGTGATGGCAGCGGCCTTTTCCTCTGGTGATTTGGCGGCAAACTGGCGTTCAAACAAGAACATCTGCGCTAGCACCTGGTTTGCAAAAGAGCCGTCCATAATTCGGGAGGGGTGGCCGGTGGCGTTACCGAGGTTGACCAAACGACCTTCCGCCAGCAGCAGCAGAAAATCGTCTTGCTCGTCGCTGCGATAAACCTGGTGTACCTGGGGCTTCACCTCTTGCCAGCGCCAGACCCGGCGCATGTAGGCGGTGTCAATTTCATTGTCAAAGTGGCCGATATTGCAAACTACAGCACCCCGCTTCAAAGCCGCCAACATGTGGGCGTTGCAAACGTTGACGTTGCCAGTAGCGGTAACCAGCAGGTCAGTGTTGCCCAACAGGTTGCGGTCAATGCAGCTCTCGGTGCCGTCGTTTTGCCCGCCGATATAAGGAGAAACGACTTCAAAGCCATCCATGCAGGCCTGCATAGCACAGATCGGGTCACACTCAGTGACTTTGACAATCATGCCCTCTTGCCGCAAAGAGGCCGCCGAGCCTTTACCCACATCGCCATAGCCGATTACCAGGGCTTTTTTGCCCGACAGCAGGTGGTCAGTAGCCCGCTTAATGGCATCATTCAAGCTATGGCGGCAGCCGTACTTATTATCGTTCTTGGCCTTAGTCACGGAATCGTTGACGTTGACCGCCGGGACCTTGAGTTCCCCCTGTTCCAACATTTCCAACAGCCGGTGAACGCCTGTAGTCGTTTCCTCAGTGACGCCGTGGATATTGTCCAGCATCTGCGGATACTGTTCATGGATGTGGCCGGTGAGGTCACCACCGTCGTCCAAGATCATGTTGGCGTCCCACAGAGCACCTTCGGGGGTGCGGCAGGTTTGCTCAATGCACCACATATATTCATCTTCAGTTTCTCCTTTCCAGGCAAACACCGGAGTACCCGCCGCCGCGATCGCCGCTGCCGCATGATCCTGAGTGGAAAAAATATTGCAGGAAGACCAGCGCACTTCGGCCCCTAACGCCTGCAGGGTCTCGATTAGCACGGCGGTTTGAATGGTCATGTGGATGCAGCCGATGATTTTTGCCCCTTTGAGGGGTTGGTTAGCCCGATACTTTTCGCGGATTTTGATCAGGGCAGGCATTTCGCTTTCGGCGATCGCAATTTCCTTGCGCCCCCAATCAGCCAATGAAATATCGGCAACTTTGTAGTCTTGCTTCAGAACTTGTGCAGTCATTGAATCCTTTAGGGTGTGTGATTACAGTGATTTAATAGTATGGGGTGCGAACTAAAGGGCGGCCCTTAGCAATTCCGCTTTGTCCGTCTGCTCCCAAGTCATACCAGGCAGCTCGCGACCAAAGTGGCCATAAGCTGCGGTTTGACGATAAATTGGACGACGCAGATCTAGCATATCGATTAATCCCTGGGGGCGCAGATCAAAATGCTGGCGCACTAACTTGATAATCTGCTCCTCAGAAACTTTTCCAGTGCCGAATGTATTGATGGAAATCGAGGTGGGTTCCGACACCCCGATGGCATAGGAAACTTGAATCTCGCAGCGATCGGCCAGCCCCGCCGCGACAATATTTTTTGCCACATAGCGACCCGCATAGGCGGCGGAGCGATCGACCTTAGACGGGTCTTTGCCAGAAAAAGCCCCGCCGCCGTGCCGGGCCATGCCTCCGTAGGTATCCACAATAATTTTGCGACCCGTCAGGCCACAGTCGCCCACCGGCCCACCAATAATAAATTGGCCCGTGGGATTGATGTGATACTGCGTTTCTACGTGGAACCATTCCTGGGGCAGCACCGGCTTAATAATTTCCTCCATCACCGCCTCGCGAATATCGCTGAGGGCCACATCGGGTTCATGCTGGGTCGAGAGCACCACCGCATCCACGGCCACCGGCTTGCCATTGGCATAGCGCAAAGTAATTTGACTCTTAGCGTCTGGACGCAGCCAAGGGAGCGTTTGGGCTTGCCGCAGTTGAGCCTGGCGCTCCACTAAACGATGCGCATAGTAAATGGGAGCGGGCATCAACACATCAGTTTCATTAGTGGCATACCCAAACATCAGGCCCTGGTCGCCCGCTCCCAGATCTTTTTCGGCGGCCTCATCGACGCCCATGGCAATGTCGGAAGACTGCTTGCCAATGGCGTTCAATACCGCACAGGAAGCCCCATCAAAGCCGACGTCAGAGCTGTTGTAACCAATATCTAAAATGACGTTTCGCACCACATCTTCAAGATCGACGTAGGTGCTGGTGCGAACTTCTCCGGCAATCACCGCCATGCCCGTTTTGACGAGCGTTTCGACAGCCACGCGCGCATGAGCATCATCTTTAAGAATGGCATCCAAAATCGCGTCAGAAATCTGGTCTGCCATTTTGTCGGGATGGCCCGCTGACACTGATTCCGAAGTAAAAATGCTGTATTCACTCATGCTGTCAACATTGGGTAGTTGGATATACAGAACGGACAAAATGTTTCCATATCCTACCTGGTTTTTCCTTCACCATTTTGCCGTAGCGTGGGTTTTAAAGATGGATGCGGTAAGGCGATCGCCAGCGCCGGTTCAATCGCAGCTGCTTGGTAAGGACTGTCATCATTTAGTGGCGCGCAAGATGATGGGAAATCAGTGTTATGGAAAACGTGGAGCAGCCCCTGGCTGATTGGGCAGAGCGATCGCGGCAATACGGCTTCTTAAATCATTCTGGTCTTACACCGAGTCTCTGAAGCAAAGCTACTGCTGTAAAGCCGGGCTACCGTTCCATCAGCTGTACGCTGCTCAGTTCCTATGTTCTGTCAATCTCGTCAATTCCCGTCATGCCTCCACAGCCTCAGTGGCCACTGACATGGGCTCCAGCTTGTAACCCAAAACTTGCACGCCCCGACAATACATGCCCATTCGCACATGCAGTTCAAACGCGGGAGTATCGGTACGATTCCACTCCGGTTCTGTGAAGACCAGCGTCTTTTCTCCACGTGGCTCGACCGCAACGGGAACTTTGCGAGAGCGCGACACTAGCCAATGGGTCGGTTGAAACATCTGAACCTTGTAGCCTTAAATTTTTTAATCAACGAATTTTCAGATTGGGATTTTATACCCATTTCTTCGTTAAAAACCATTTATATTGCGCCATAATTTGTTAAATTATGTGAATAACTCTTCAGGGTAAATTCTGGCTAGAGAGTATTCGCAGAATTTTTATATGCGAAATTTCCTTATCTTGAACCGCTTTGAGAGGCTTTAAGAGCCGAATACGGCTCTCCCTACTGCCGTTTAGTAATGTTTCTTTGTACAGTTTCTTTACAGAGGTAAAGCAGTCTCTATTAGGCTGCAGCCGCCTTCCAAAGCAGCCATTTTTAAGCCGCTCGCTTCCTTGCACATAAATACATCACGGGGCTATGTTTGAGCACTTTACCAATACCGCGATCGCCGTCATTATGAAGGCCCAGGAAGAGGCCCGGCGATTGCAGCATAATTTTGTCGGCACTGAGCAGTTGCTTTTAGGGCTGCTGCGAGAAAATTCCAGCTTGGCCGCAGCCGTTTTAACGGAGTTTGGGGTTAGCCTGTCGGATGCTCGTAATGAAGTTGAGGCCATCATTGGTCGCGGCAGCGGCAATCCACCCTCAGAGGTGCCTTTTACTCCCAAAGTAAAGCAGGTTTTTGAGAGTGCCTTTCAGGAAGCTCGCAAGCTTGATGCTTCCTACATTGAGCCTGAGCACCTGCTGTTGAGCCTGACTCAAAACCGCGAAAGCGTCGCTTATCGGGTAATGGAAAATCTTGGGGTTTCTCCCAGTAAAGTCAGAACTCGCTTAATTAAAGAGTTGGGCGAGGCCGCTGCGGTACCGGCTGGCAAACAGTCATCAGAACGTCGCGGGGGCGATCGCCGTCGCAAGAGCAGCGTGCTGGCAGAGTTCAGCACTGACCTGACTCAAAAGGCTGCCGAAGGGCTATTAGACCCAGTCATTGGTCGGGCCAAAGAAATTGAGCGCGTCGTGCAAATCTTGGGCCGACGGACGAAGAACAATCCAGTGCTTGTCGGCGAGCCGGGTGTCGGTAAAACTGCGATTGCTGAAGGCTTGGCTCAGCGCATCGTGAACCAGGACGTGCCGGAGGCGCTGCTGGACAAAAAGGTTTACGCCATTGATATGGGCATGTTGGTTTCGGGCACGCGCTTTCGAGGCGACTTCGAAGAGCGCTTGACTCAGCTGCTGGATGAAGTGCGCAGCGACCAGGATGCGGTATTGGTCATTGACGAGATTCACACATTAGTCGGTGCGGGCTCATTGGAAGGTGGCATGGACGCCGCCAACATGTTGAAACCCGCACTAGCGAGAGGAGAACTGCAGTGCATTGGAGCTACCACATTAGACGAGTATCGTAAGCATATTGAGCGGGACGCGGCTCTGGAAAGACGTTTTCAACCGGTGATGGTGGAGCCGCCCACAGTGCTGGACACTATCGAGATTTTGCAGGGCATTCGCAGTCGTTACGAGCAGTTTCATAATGTGCTGCTGTCAGACGAGGCCCTAAAAGCAGCTGCAGAATTGTCTGATCGTTACATTAGCGATCGCCACCTGCCCGACAAGGCCATTGATCTAATTGACGAAGCCGGCTCGCGCATCAAGCTGCGCCATCAGGTAAGTTATCCGTCGGCTGAGATTAAGCAAGAGCTGCGTCAGGTTAATCGGGATCTAGAGCAGGCAGTTCGCTCTCAGGAATTTCCTCAAGCGCTGGAGTTGCGCAATCGCAAGCGCGAACTGCTAGCAGAAATTCAGGGGCCGCAGCCGGAAGCAGCTGAAGCGCCGCCGATGGCACAGCCGGTCGTAGTGGCTGATGACATCGCCGAAATTGTGGCTTCTTGGACCGGCGTGCCAGTAACTCGCATGACTGAGTCAGAGGCCAGACAGATTTTGCATCTGGAAGATACTCTGCACGAGCGCGTGATTGGTCAACATGAAGCCGTGACAGCGGCAGCGCGAGCAATCCGTCGCTCTCGCGTTAAGCTTTCCAGCCCTGATCGACCCATTGCCAGCCTGTTTTTCTCGGGCCCCACGGGCGTCGGTAAGACGGAATTGACCAAGGCGCTGGCGGCGGCTCTGTTCGGCTCAGAAGAGGCCATGATCCGTCTCGACATGTCTGAGTTTATGGAGAGCTACACGGTTTCTAAGCTCGTGGGCTCACCGCCCGGATTTGTCGGCTATGACGAAGGGGGGCAACTAACTGAAGCGGTACGGCGTAAGCCTTACACGGTCATCCTGTTGGATGAGGTGGAGAAAGCGCATCCTGACGTTTTCAACATTCTGCTGCAGATTTTGGATGATGGCCGTTTGACGGATTCTAAAGGTCGTTCGGTTAGCTTTAAGAACACCCTGATTGTGATGACCTCAAACATTGGTTCACGGGTGATCGAAAAAGGTGGCAGCGGCATTGGTTTTGATGCTGGTCCCGTTAATGATGAAGCCACAACGCGGTACAACAACATTCGCAGTCTGGTGCAGGAAGAAATGAAGCAATACTTCCGTCCAGAGTTGCTGAACCGGATTGACGAGATTATCGTCTTCCGTCAGCTCACCAAGCCTGAAGTGAGCGAAATTGCTGAACTGATGCTGGCCGGGGTTAATGGTCGCCTGGCTGAGCGTGAAATCACTGTTGCTTTGTCAAAAGCCTTTGAAGATCGGCTAATCAATGAAGGTTATGACCAGCGGTATGGCGCTCGTCCGATGCGTCGAGCGATCGCTCGCTTAGTGGAAGATTCCCTGGCTGAGGCTATTTTGGCCGGAACAGTCCAAGACGGCGATGCGGTACTGCTGGATCTGGACGATGATGGCAACGTTAGCGTTAAGCCGCAGCAAGAGCCGGCGCTAGCTGGAATGAATCGTTAGAAGTTCAACCCCTATCTAGTTCCAGAGGTACTAAGGTTTAATCGCTGAGATCGACTTACGAGTCACTCAGCGATTTTTCCGTTTAAGCGGGTATGTCCGGTGAGGTGGGGACGTTTGGCTCCCAGCCAGAGGGAGTTGGCCATCTTGTTTTTAATCGTAGTTCTTGAGGGTGCGACTTCTGAATGTTTTATTTGGGCTGTGCGGTGTGGGCTTTTAAAGATTGGGTGGGAGACTTTTATCCCAGTGGGACGCGGGCGAACAATTTCTTGCGGCTGTACGGCGATCGCCTCACCACCGTCGAGGGTAACACCACGTTTTACTCCATTCCCGATGTCGCCACGGTGGAGCGCTGGGTCGCGCAAACGCCAGAGACCTTCCGCTTTTGCCCCAAAATTCCTCGTCGCTATTCCCATGACGGCGAATTAATGCCTCATTTGTCCGACGCGCTGGCTTTTCTCACAACGATGCAGCGACTAGGGTCACGATTGGGTCCAGTGTTTTTACAGCTGCCCCCCAGCTACAGCCCTGAGCGGCTGGTCGATTTGACCCAGTTTTTGACGCAGTGGCCCCGTAACACCGCGCCCATCGCAGTTGAGGTGCGTCATCTGGCCTGGTTTGAGCGCGATCGCGCTGAGCAGTTAAACGCGCTGCTGACCCGTCTGGGCGTAGGGCGAGTGTTGCTAGACACGCGCACGATGTATGACGGCCAAGTCGATGGCCTGCCCGATCCGCAGTTGGCATCAGAGCGGCGCAAACCCAAGGTACCCCTACAGCCCACCCTGACTGCCGACTTTACCCTGGTGCGCTACATCGGCCATCCCGACTTAAATTTCAATGAGCCCTACATTCTCAAGTGGGTGCCGCAATTAGTGAAATGGCTGCAGCAGGGCAAGACCGTTTACCTGTTTATCCACTGCCCCGATGAAGCGCGATCGCACACCATTGCCCGCTATTTTTGCGACACCTTAAAGAAGGCTTATCCAGATTTGCCGCCGCTGCCGTGGGATACGCTAGAGCAGCCAGCAGCTCAGCTTAGCCTGTTTTGAACGGCAATTTTCCCAACCGTACCAGGGCCAGCATGCCGACTAGCAGCACTGAGGCGGCAATGCTGGTGACCAAGATGGCGGGCGTGTCGGCATGGCGTACGGCGATTGCCACATAGGCCCACACGTACACCAGCGTAAAAGGAATATCCTGCCGGGTAAAAATGACGAAGAGAGCGATCGCCACGCTGACCCAAATCATAATTACCGTCCACGCGACGCCGGTCAGGCCGCCGCGCCAGCCCGCATCATAAAGCGCTGAAGCCACATTAATAATGGTCGCCACGGAAATCCATGCCAAATAAATGCTGATGGGATAGACCGCTAACCAGCGGCGACGGCGATCAATGCGGTCCATCCGCAGTACGCCATACGCCCCCATCAGCGACAGCAAAATGCCTAACATCGCCACGGTTGAGCCGGTGAAATACTGCAGCGTAAACAGAAAAATCCACCCCATTTGAATCACGCAGGCTATAATCAGCAGCCGATTGACGGGTCGGATAATGGGATCTCGGCGTTGGTTTGCCCCCAACTGGTAAATGCCGTAGGCAATCAGCCCGAGGTAAATCAATCCCCAAATGGCAAAAGCATAGTTGGCTGGAGTAATCAGCACCCCGGCCAAAGTGGTATTGGCAATTTCGCCAACGTTCTTGCCGCCAGGCGGGTAAAAGTTCGACAGGGTGTTGACGACCAGAGTGCCGATGATGGCGATGGGCGTGGCGATCGCTAAGGCCCATCCACTGTTTCCAAACTTTTCCGCTCCCTTCATCGCTCACCTACACAGCTGCTTCTTCATCCTGCCGCAATTTGGCAGACTTTTCCTCCTGCCAACAGTAGGCTTTAGAGAGAAGTTAACGCCAATGACGATACAGGAGCCTATCGATGAAAACGATTGGACTGTTGGGCGGCATGAGTTGGGAAAGTACGGAAACGTATTACCGGCTGATCAACGAAGGTGTGAAGGCCCGGTTGGGTGGCCTGCACTCCGCCAAAATTGTGCTGTACAGCGTCGATTTTCATGAGATTGAGGCGCTACAGCAGCGGGGCGACTGGGAGGCTGCCGGGGTCGCGCTGGCCGAGGCCGGGCGATCGCTACAGGCCACCGGAGCCGATTTTCTGGTAATTTGCACAAATACGATGCATAAAGTTGTGCCCGCGATCGCGGCTGAAATTGCTATCCCCATTTTGCATATTGCGGACGCCACTGCTGCAGCGATTAAAGCGCAGGGCCATCACACCGTCGGTCTACTCGGTACGCAATTCACGATGGAGCAGGCATTTTATAGAGATCGGCTCGTTGAAAAGCATGGGTTGAACGTGCTGGTGCCAGAGGCGGGCGATCGCGCCGTTATTCATCGCGTTATCTACGATGAACTCTGCTTGGGTAAAATCGCGCCGGCCTCTCGTGCTGCCTATCTCGATATCATTCACCAGCTACAGCAGCAGGGGGCAGAAGCGATCATTGCCGGCTGCACCGAAATCACCCTGCTGGTTACCCAAGCCGACCTGACTCTGCCGCTATTTGACACCACTGCCATTCATGCGGCGGCGGCGATCGAAGCGGCTTTGGTGGTGGAGTCGAAATTTTAAGGTGCGTTGCGCCTCACGAACGCACCCCCTACGGTTGAAAAGATTGGCCAAAGCTTTCGCCGTAAAACACCTGCTCAATCGCAAATCGGCCACCGTATTGTTTAAATGGTTCAGCAGCGTAGCCCATTGGCAAGATACAGCAAACATCAACTTCAGATGGCAGGTTGAAAGCTTCTTTAACTTGGGCAGAGACAAATCCTTCCATCGGGCAGGTATCGACGCCAAAACTTTTTGCCGCGATCATCAGATGGGCCACTGCGAGCATCACATGACGATTTGTCCAAGCTTCCATTGAATCGAAGCAGGGTTTATATTCGAACAGCTGAGGAATCGCTTGCCGCATATAGTCCGCGAAGGCATCGTTGACGCCGCCAGCTGCTTTGCCTATGTTGATGACCGATTCGATATAGTCTGTTTGATTAACGCGGCGATCGCCACAGCAAATCAGCACAACGGGGGCTTCGGTAATCTGGCTTTGGTCGAAAGCACAGGCCCTCAGCTTTTCTTTGTTGGCAGGTTCTTGTACTACAACAAATCGCCAAGGCTGAAGATTATAGCCAGAGGGCGATCGCACTCCCAATCGCAAAATTTCTGCCAATACTGCTTGGGGAATCGGGTCGGGGCGAAAAGCCCGCGCTGCCCGCCGCTGTTCAATAGCCTCTTTTAGGGTCAAAGAGGCAGATATTCCAGATGACATGTTACTTACTCCTTCGGTAATTCAGATTTTTACTAAAGCGATAAAGGACATATAACGCTTACAAAAACGAATCTTCAGTGTTCAATCAATGCTCAATAAATACTCAATATCTGCCGCATTTCTGCAACAGAAAATTGAAATTAATTGAACAACTATTGAAAATCTTAGAAATGTTTTTCCTAAGGTTATAGGCAAGCGGAATCAATTTAGACAGGCTCGGTGCGTTCAATATCAAAGACATCATTTATTATGAGTCCGACTCTAGAAAAAGACAATATGATATTTTGTAGACATACTGTCGCTTTTTTCTCTACAATCCCCGAGCAAATGACTGCTCGACTGCGATTGCTCAGCCAGTTTGGCGATCGCAGTAACTTTACAAAGTAAATTTGCAAAGTTGATATTAGTGATCTTTCGTTGTCAAAAGCCTCTCAGAGGTTATTATCTATTTTTGAGTTTTTCTAGCACAACAAAATCTGCTTTGGCATAGTATTCTGATTGCGAAAAAATCTATTTAAACATAGGAAATTAGAGTTAGGGCGTTTCAGTATAATGATGCTCTCAAAGTTTTTCTTGACAGACTTTCAAGAAAGCGTTGAGCTTAGGATTGATAGACTTTTGCGGCCAAACAGCAGCAAACTTGAGTCGAATAGGGCAATTTGCGAGTGGCCTGCACGCTACATTGTTGCCAACCAGGCATTGCAAACTGTCAGAAGTAAATGTAATGCCAATGCCGGCAGCAGCTAGGCAAACTCTAGCTTGTAAAGATATTGATTCCTGCACAATTTTGGGCTGAAAGCCTGCATCATGGCAAACTTGGATAAAGGCATCATAGAGTGCTGGGCCTTCTGAGCGAGGATGAATAATCAAAGCTTCATCAGCCAAAGCGGCGATTGGAATACTTTCATACTTCTGCAAGGGATGTCGCTCAGGGAGCACTGCCACAAAGCTTTCTTCCAGGATGGAGTGCAGCTGTAATCCTCGTTCGTCGATGGGCGGATGCAAGAAAGCCAGGTCGATTTGGCCCTGGCGTAGAGCTGCTACTTGGGCTTCTGTAGCGAGTTCGAACATGGTGATTTTGACGCCGGGATGACGCTGTCGAAAGGTGCGCACCCATTGGGGTAAAACGGTATGTGCAGCTGTCTCGGTAAAGCCAATAGTTAACTGCCCAATTTCTCCCTGGTCGGCTCGTCTGGCGAGTTGAATGGCGGCTTCGGCTTGGTTGAGTAGTTGGCGGGCCTGTTCTAAAAAGACTTGTCCGGCATGGGTCAACTGCACCGTCCGTTTGGTGCGTAGCAGTAGCGGTATGCCTAGCACTTTTTCTAAGCTGGCAACCTGCTTACTCAGAGCTGGCTGAGTGATCTGTAGGCGATCAGCCGCTCGCCCAAAGTGAAGCTCTTCAGCAACCGTAACGAAATAGCGAAGCTGACGAAGTTCCATTTAAGAACCTAAAGTTATTAGTTTGATGCAAAAAATGACTTGGACAATCACTATCGCTCCAGCTTAGCCTGAGTTTAGGGGCTGTCACTACGTCGGTTCTTAGTGCTTTAGCAGCAAGTAGTTCAGCGCTTCACTGGAAAGTTAGGGCAAGCGCAATAATGCTGATCTCACTAGGTTCCTGACATTAATTGATGATGCACCTTAGCAATTTCAGATAGACCTTAAAACTTTAATTGAGGCAAATTAGCGATGAGGTGGCTGCAATCAAAGTGGTTATGGCGATTCATTTTGGCACTGTTTGGTCTGTTGCTGGCGCTAATGAGCTATGGATTGCTACAGCTAATTGAGCCAGTGGCCATTGCGCCAGTTTCCGCTCAATTGCCGTTTCAATTTACTGGGCGATCGCTGTTGGTAGCGTCTGATGCCGATATGGTGGCAACTGCCTATGGAGATGCCCAACTTGATCGCGTTCCCGGCGTTGAAGATGCCCTAACCATAGTCAACTTACCGCTCGATCCGGCTAACCCAGAGATGGCGGCGATTCCAGTCTCCAATTCAGTGATGTCGTGGCCGCAAATTATTGCAGTGTCGCCGGATGGGCAGCGAGCCTATGTTGTAGAAGTGCGATCGCATCCGGCTGATGGCATTCAAGAATTTGACAATATCGACCAAATGCCGGCTGGAAAAACCGTTACCGTGGTCGATATCGCCAATCCGCTGCAGCCTAAAATCATCGAGTCGGTTGACGTCGGGCGCAATCCAGAGCATGTCAGCATTAGCCCCGATGGCCGATTTTTGGCGATTAACTTAGAAGATCCCGGACGAGAGCTATTGATTGTTCAACTGGAAGTAGATGGCCGACTGGGGCAGCGGTGGTATTTCCCTTTAGAAATTGATGGCACTCGTCAGGATAATCGTGCGGCTATTTGGCATCCATCTGACGAATATTTGGCAATGACTCAGGATCGCAATCGTCGAGTCGGATTTTATCAAGTGCAAACAGACGGGGACGAAGTCAGAGTTACGCGAGTTGGCGAACCGCTCGATTTGGGCAACCACCTCAGTAATCCTCGATTTACCGCTGATGGCCGCTTTTTACTGGTGCCAGATTTGAAATGGAGCCGGTATGACAATCCAACAATCAACTTCTTGTTGAATCCACAAGGTGAAATGGTCGCAGTTCGCTTTGACCCAGCTTCAGGAGAAGCGCCTGAAATTGTGTCCAGAGTTGAGGTGGGGCTGAGTCCTGAAGGGTTTGCCTTGAGCCCCGACAACACCCTAATTGCTACCGTAAATATGAGACGTACGTACCTGCCTAGTTTCATTCCTGCTTGGCGCGGTAAGCCTTTTAGCTCGCTGTCTTTGGTCAAGTTTGATCCGGCTTCAGGGCAACTGACAGAGGTGGAAGAATACGGTTTTGAAGGACTATTACCTGAGCAAACAGCCTTCGATGCCACTGGCGATTCATTAGCGGTCGTGATCTATAACTATCGTGAACCTAGTCCAATAAGCGGGGCAATTGAGTTTTGGCAGGTGACTTCAGACGACCCTCCGCACCTAAAGCGCACCGATTACAAACTAGATGTTGTGCGAGGCGCTCATGATATTGTTTTGGTGCCTTAACTATTGTGATTGATTTCGCCTGCCATACGCCGTACTCTAAATTTCTCTCAGGTAGCTCTCGACGAGCGAGCAATTTATAATTTTTATGTACGAGAGAGAGAAAGTGAACAAAATATGGATCTTGGGGTACTGGAGCCGATTAAGCCTTACCTGAATTTTTTCCATCCGGTGCTGATGTGGGCCCTGTTTGCCTTGAGCATTTATGCAACGTATTCAGGGTTCAAAATTCGCCAGATGCGATCGGCGACTAAAGAGGAGAAAAAAAAGATTGCTAAAGGCAAGTTTAGAGTTCGCCATCACCAGTGGGGGGCGGCGTTACTGTCAACCATGGTGTTAGGCTCCATTGGCGGCATGGCGGTAACTTATATCAACAACGGCAAGCTTTTTGTGGGGCCGCATTTGCTAGTCGGCTTGGGCATGACGGGGATTATTGCAACCTCTGCTTCGCTGGTGCCTTTTATGCAGAAGGGCAATGAGGTGGCCCGGTCAGCTCACATTACGCTGAATGTGATTATGGTCGGTCTGTTTGGCTGGGAAGCGGTTACGGGAATGCAGATTGTGCAGCGCATTTTAGAAAGCTTTTAGGGGCGCTCTATCTACTGTTCTCCCATGAATCTCGTGGCTGTGCCTGGATGGATAGGGGTATTTGGATAGGGACATTTGTGGAAGGAGAAATATCAAGACTATGAGGCGCTACGCTGCGCCAGCAGTTGCGGGCGATCAACTCTTTCCTGTAATTTCTCCATCGAAATCTTGCCGCGTTTGGTCTGGCTGCCTCTAAGATACGGTTGCACATCCGGCGGGTGAACCATGACGCTTTCTGACATTGCCGTTGCCGTTGTTCTATGCGCGATCGCCTTCGTTTTGGGGGGATTGCCCTTAATCGCCTGGCTGGTTCAGGGGTTAACCCAGAAGCGTTTGGCTGATTTGGGCACCGGCAATATCAGTGTGTCAGCGGCGTTTTATCACGGGGGCACGCGGATTGGCCTGCTGGCAGTCCTGTCAGAGGCGCTGAAAGGAATTGCCATGGTGCTACTGGCGCGATCGCTCTTTCCAGAGAGCAGCGTCTGGGAGATTATCGCTCTAATTGCCTTAGTGCTGGGTCGGTTTACCCTGGGTCGGGGAGCGGGCACTACCAATGTCGTTTGGGGCTATGTCGCCCACGATTGGGTAATTGCGGTCAGCATTTTTGTCCTGTCCGGGGCTTTATTTACGGTGGTGCGGCGGCGGCAGTTGGCCCGTTTGGCGGTGCTGGCACTAATTCCGCTGCTGGAGATTATCCGCCGTCCCGAGCAGCCAGGGGCGATCGCCGCCGCTGCCCTCCTCAGCCTGCTGATTGCCTGGATTTATCAACAAACTCCCGATGATTTGGCGCTGGCCGCCCAGCAGCCCGATGACAGTTCTCGTAAGATGTTTCAATACCTGCGAGGACAAGATGTGATTGGTTCACTGAACGACAAGCCGCAGCTGGCGCAGATGGGCGGCAAGGCTGCCACCCTGGCACAGCTTAAGCAGGCCGGCTATGCCGTACCGATGGGTTGGGTGTTACCCGTGGGCACGCCAGCGCGATCGCTAATCCAGCATCTCGAAAAGGCTGCAGCCAGTCCCTGGCAAAGTCCGTGGATTGTGCGCTCGTCTGCCCTGGATGAAGATAGCTTAGATGCTTCGGGGGCCGGTCAATACGAATCAATCGCGGACATTCATAATGCTGCCGAGTTGACCCAGGCAGTCGAACACTGTCGGGCCGCTTATCGCCAAGAAGCTGCCACGCAATATCGTCGAGATCGCGGACTGGCAGAGCAATCGGGGCTGGCCTTGCTAGTGCAAAAGCAAATCAAAGGCGTGTTTTCTGGCGTTGCCTTCAGCCGCGACCCGGTAATGCAGGGCGATGCGGTTTTGGTCGAGGCGCTGGCGGGGGCCGCGACGGCGGTCGTGTCGGGACAGGTCACACCGCAGCAGTTTCCGGTAACGGTTGATGAAGCGGCGCTCAATCAGTTTTCACCGGCTGATCTAGCGAAGTTCGATGAGCCGCGATCGCTGAATCAAGACGACAGCACGATTCCCGCCGCTTTAGTTCAGCGAGTGGCTCTCCTGGTGCGGCACTTGGAGCGCTATTACCACGGCATACCGCAAGACGTGGAGTGGAGCTATGACGGCGAAACGCTCTGGCTGCTGCAGGCGCGCCCGATTACCACGCTGCTGCCCATTTGGACCCGCAAAATTGCCGCCGAGGTAATTCCCGGCGTTATTTGTCCCCTTACCTGGTCAATCAATCGTCCCCTCACCTGCGGCGTCTGGGGGCAGATTTTCACTATTGTGCTGGGCGATCGCGCCCAGGGCCTGAATTTTGAAGACACAGCCACCCTGCATTATGCTCGCGCCTACTTTAACGCCACACTGCTAGGGCAAACCTTTCGCCGCATGGGTTTGCCCCCCGAAAGCCTAGAGTTTCTGACCATGGGAGCAAAGTTCAGCAAGCCTCCCATTGCCAGCACCCTCAGAAATTTGCCGGGACTGCTGCGGCTGCTGCGCCGGGAATGGTCGCTGACACAAAATTTTGCCCAGGACGATCGCACGTCATTCACGCCGACACTAGGTAGTCTCAGTCGGCGGCCTGCAGCTTCCTTGACTGCTGATGAACTATTTGAGCGCGTTCAATTGATCCTGCAGCAGCTTGAGAAAGCAACCTATTACAACATTCTGGCGCCGCTGGGATTTGCTCTACGCCGCAGCCTGTTGAAAGTTCCCGAAACGGCGCTTGACCAACAGCGACAGCCCGAAGTGGCTTCTGTGCAAGCGGTCAAGACGTTGGCAAAAGCAGTACGGCAGCAGCACCCTGCCCTAGTCACAGCTCTGCAAGCGGCGGCGCAGACCGACAGTGCCAGCCTTTGGTACCGCTTTGCTGACGACTTTCAGGAAAAAGCCGTACTGCCGCAGCTCAAAGACATTATTAGCCGCTACGGCTATCTCAGCGAAGTGGGCACTGATATCGCTGTTCCCACTTGGGACGAAAATCCGCAGCCGGTGCAGGACTTGTTTATTCAGTTTTTGCTCAATCCGCCACCAGAGTCTACCGTAGACGTCGACGCCACCATCAAGTCGAGAGGATGGCGATGGCGGCAAGTGCAGCAGCGGCTGGATTTAAAGGGGCGAGTTGCTGAAGTGTACCTAAAATTGTTGGCAGAACTGCGCTGGAGCTGTCTGGCCCTGGAGCAAGCGGCGATCGCTCAATCCTTAATTGACCAGCCTGGCGACGCCTTTTTCTTGACCTATGGAGACCTGAAAACGGGACTGGTGAAGCGTCAATCGATGCAGGCGCTGGTAGCAGAGCGGCGATCGCAGTTGACCCAGCATCGGACCCTCGCTGCAGTGCCGTTTGTGGTGTATGGCGACAATCCCCCCACCAGCCCGGCCTCAGTAAATATCCCATCCTCACCAGCGGGCGCTCTGCAGGGCATTGGCGCGAGTGCCGGCCAGGTGCAAGGTCCCGTCAAGGTGTTGACCTCGGTTCAACTGTCGGAGCGGCTGGCTCCCAATACGATACTCGTCGTGCCCTACACCGATGCGGGGTGGGCACCGGTTTTGGCGCAGGCTGCCGGACTCGTGGCCGAGGTGGGAGGCAGCTTATCCCATGGGGCGATCGTTGCCCGCGAATACAAAATTCCGGCGGTCATGAATATTGCTCAGGCCACCCAAAAGTTCACCGATGGCCAAATTGTCCGCATCGATGGTCGCACTGGCACCGTTGAATGGGTGCCCGAGACGCCCAGATAGCTTGCCTTTGGACCTTCGAAACCGTTTTCATGCCAACGCCTTCAGCTTCAGCCTCCGTAGCCCCAGAAAGAAGAATCGCGCTAAAGGGCATCTACTCCATACCATTGGCTTCGCCCTCAAACGACATGGCATCACCGTACAAAACCGTTCCGCTTGCCAACCATCGGCCACAGCAGATCTTCCTAGCCCGTCAGCGCCGTTTCCTTTAGGAGCGCGATCAGGATGCCATCATCAAGTTTGACGAGGGTCGAGTTTGACTAAAGTATCCGACCCTGTTTACTGTCGGAAGCCTGAATTTAGTGGATTTTTGTTGAGTTTCCTTGAGTTGGGGGACAATTATTCTTTACTTTCGAAAATGCTGGTCAATATTTCAAACACTTTTGTATCTAGCTTTGACAAGATCAGCCATTCTTTTTTTACTGCTGCATAACATATCTATTTCGTTGGGAGGACGCATGAATATTGCTGTCGTGGGCTTGAGCCATAAAACTGCTCCTGTTGAAGTTCGGGAAAAACTCAGCATTCCGACTCCTCAAGCGGGTGAGGCGATCGCTCAGCTCCTCAGCTATCCCCACATCGAAGAAGTCTCGATTCTCAGCACTTGCAACCGTTTGGAGATTCACATTGCCACGGAACAGGCTGATCAAGGGATTCGAGAAGTGATTCAATTTCTCGCTGATTATGGCAAAGTTAACCTGGCTGAGCTACGCGAGCATCTATTTATTCTGCTGCATCAAGACGCGGTGATGCACCTGTTTCGGGTGGCAGCGGGGCTGGATAGTTTAGTGCTGGGAGAAGGCCAAATTCTGGCGCAGGTGAAACATGCTCACAAGCTGGGACAACAGCACAAAGGGGTGAGCCGCATTCTCAATCGTCTGCTGAAGCAAGCGATTACGGTCGGTAAGCGGGTCCGCACTGAAACGAGCATTGGCACCGGAGCGGTCTCCATCAGTTCGGCAGCGGCGGAACTTGCCAAAATGAAGAGGCCTGACCTGGAAAGCTGTCGCATCAGCATTTTAGGTGCGGGCAAAATGTCTCGATTGCTTGTCCAGCATTTGCTGTCCAAGGGGTCCTATCAAATTACGGTTCTCAACCGGACTATTGAGCGGGCTGATGAGTTGGCCGCTCAGTTTAACGGCGCGGGCATTCAGACCGGTACTCTTGACTGCATGATGGAGACTGTCAGTAACTCTGATATCGTCTTTACCTGCACGTCTTCCACTGAACCGCTTCTGGACAAAGCCCGACTGTCGACAGCGCTACTTTCTACTCAAACGCTGATGCTGTTTGATATCTCCGTGCCGCGCAACGTGCACACCGATGTCAATGAATTGGTCAACGTGCATGCCTTTAACGTCGACGATTTGAAGGCAGTGGTGGCGCAAAATCAAGCCAGCCGCCGCCGCATGGCAATGGAAGCAGAGGCCCTGCTTGAAGAAGAGTTAGACGTCTTTATGGAATGGTGGCGATCGCTCGACACGGTGTTCACCATTAGCAGCCTGCGCAGCAAAGTCGAATCGATCCGCGAACAGGAGCTCGAAAAAGCGCTATCTCGTTTAGGCGAGGAATTCGGTAGCAAAAAGCAGCGGGAAGTCATCGAAGCTCTGACGCGCGGTATTGTCAACAAGATTTTGCATGACCCGATGGTACAACTGCGAGCCCAGCGAGATATTGAAGCTCGCCAGCAGGCTATGGCAACCCTGCATACGCTGTTTGATTTAGAGCCTCTACCCAGCGAAAAATTTGGCTAAACTCTGCCGACATCGGCAGTATGGCCTGGCAGTTACAGGTCAACATGGCCCCAGAAATGTGGGCGAGCGAGGACAGCTGCTGCCCAATGCTCCAGAATCAATTGTCGGATGACTTGGGTGAAAGTAATCGCTTCTGGTTTTGTTCTCCTTTTATCATCAATCCGAAAATTGACTGGACACGAGTGGCTCGCGCGATCGGTGTAATAGAAAGTGGCTCGCGGTCTGGAGATACCCCCGCCTCGACCTGCCAGAATTGGAGGGCTGTGGTGTTGATAAGTCCATGTTTCTATTTCTGTCGAAGCTGTTGCCCCTGCTGGTATATCCCTTGGGCTTGGCGACACTCCTGCTGTTGTTGACGCTGTGGGCAATTTGGCGGCGGCGGCGGCGACTGGCCATGCTCGGCACGATCGCGGCCTTCTTAGTCCTTTGGGCCGGCAGCAATGCTTGGGTCGCCACGCGCTTAGTACAGTCATTGGAATGGCAAAATCTGCCACCGGACCCCGTGCCAGTGGCGGAGGCCATTGTGGTCCTTGGCGGCAGCACTCGACCAGCCGACTATCCGCGGCCCTGGGTGGATGTGATGGAGGCGGGCGATCGCACCCTCCACGGCGCTCGACTTTACAAAGCCGGCAAAGCTCCCAAGCTAATTCTGAGCGGCGGGCGCATTCCCTGGCGCGGTGGTGGCCCCCCCGAGTCAGACGATATGACTCAAATCGCCATGGAAATAGGCGTGCCGAAAGCCGCCATTTTGGCCGACCCGACCTCGCTAAATACCTACCAAAATGCGGTCAATGTCAAAGCTATTTTGGAGCGGGAGGGCATTAACCGCATCTTGCTGGTAACGTCCGCCATGCACATGCCGCGATCGTTGGCAATTTTTCGCAAGCAGGGTATTGAGGCGATCGCGGCCCCCACTGATTTTCTGATTTCAGAGCGAGAAATCGTCGAAGTGAGCGGCACTCGCCAGGCGGTGCTGCTCAGTCTGCTGCCCGATGCTAGCCATCTCGAAAGCATCAGCCGCGCCATGAAGGAATATATTGGCCTGCTGGTCTATCGCCTGCGGGGCTGGCTGTGAGAGACTTTTGGGAAAGTTGAACCTTTCTTTATGCAAATTCAAAAGCAAACCGTGGGCCTGACCGTCGATGACAGTTTGATGCGGCTCTATGTCGCGAGTCCGGTGCCAGAGGGGCGATATCCCGGCATTTTGTTTTACTCCGATATTTATCAGCTGGGGCGGCCCATTACGCTACTGGTCGATCGCCTGGCGGGCTACGGTTACGTCGTCGCGGCGCCGGAAATTTTCCATCGCCTAGAGCCCGTCGGCACCGTCATCGAGCCCAATGATTTGGGGCGGCTGCGGGGCAATGATAATGCTCGACGAACAGCGATCGCGGAATATGACGCTGACGCCAAGGCGGCTTTGAACTGGCTGAGCGTCAATTCTGCAGTTGCGAATGGTCAGTTGGGAACGCTGGGATTTTGCATTGGCGGACATCTGGCGCTGCGGGCGGCACTTTCGCCAGCGATCAAAGGGGCGGCCTGCTGCTATCCCACTGGACTGCAAAACGGCAAATTGGGCCGGGGCACGGCAGATACGCTGCAGCGAATCGGAGAAGTAACCGGATCGCTTTTGACTATTTTTGGCAGCCTTGATCCCCATGTACCGCCGGCCAGTCGAGAGCAAATTTTAGCCGCGATCGCCGACACTGCCATCTCCCATCGGACGCTGCTGTATGAAGCCAACCACACCTTTATGCGCGATGACGGCTATCGTTACGATCCCGCGGTGACAGATGCGGCTTGGCAGGAAATTATTGCGTTCTTCCGAGGGGTATTTAGCTAAGTGATCGCCAACCCAGGTATTCCCGGCCTCAAAGTGTAAGGTCGACTACATTGCCCACAATGAGTTGTACGGTAGTCAATGAAGTAGGCACTCCTCGCCTGCCGGTTTTGATGTAACTTCTCAAACTTGCTAACACTATGCAGTTGTTTGCCAACCGCCCCGTTTTTTCGCCGCTTTGGCAGAAGCTGCAGCAGTGGACCCAGCCTCAAATCCTGATTTCGAGTACGTCGGCGGGGTTGGTGACCGGCACGATCGCGGTAATTCGGGCAATTTCCTACGCCAGTCTAATCTTTTCGGGAACGTTGGCCCTACAGTTGCCGAGGGGGCTCGGCATGACCGTGTTTAGCACGCTGACAACGCTTTTGATCGTCAGTCTAACCAGCGGCTGGCCGGGCATGATCGCGACGCCGCTGGCGGCTCCCACTGCCGTCATTGCCATCCTGGCAACCGACATCGCCAATGATCTCCCAGACGCGCCAGATACCGCTGTGCTGGTTACTGTACTGATGGCGATTGCGGTCAGCACGCTACTGATTGGTGCTCTGCTGCTGATTTTGGCGTGGCTCCGGCAGGGCGATCGCATTCGGTTTGTTCCCTATCCCGTCATCGGTGGCTTTATGGCCGGCACCGGCTGGCTGTTAACTAAAGGATTTATGCAAGTCGCCACCGGTCGCCCTTTCGACATCAATTTGCTGCAGGAGTTGACTCAGCCCGAAGTGCTGTGGTGCTGGCTGCCCGGTTTTGTATTCGCGATCGCGTTACTGACGGCGACTCGTCTCTGGCAGCAATTTTGGGTGATGCCGGCGGTACTGCTGCTGTGTACAGCCAGCTTTTTTGCGGTCTTACAGGTGGCCGATATTGCTTTAGCCGATGCCCGCGCTGCTGGTTGGCTGTTGGGGCCGTTCCCAGAGGGAGAACAGCTCTGGCAGCCCTTAACTTGGCAAGATTTTCAGCAGGTGAGATGGAGCGCGATCGCGGCGCAGACGGATACCCTGTTCACCGTCGTATTCGTCAGTTTACTGTCGCTGCTGCTGAGCAACAGCAGTATTGAATTGGTCGTTGGCAAAGAGCTTGACCTCAATCGTGAAATGCAGTCGGTGGGACTGGCCAATCTTATTTCTGGGTTCGGCAGCGGCATGCCCGGGAGCCAGGCGATGCCCAGTACCCTATTGGTCAATGACCTCGCCGCCAACTATCGACTAACTGGATTAATTGCTGTGTTGCCCAGCGTGGCCGTGCTGACTTTGGGGTCCAGTTTCTTGTCCTATTTGCCTAAAGCCGTGCTCGGCAGCTTAATTTTATATTTGGGCCTGTCGCTGCTGTGGCAGTGGCTCTACGACGCCTACTTTAAGCTGCCGCTGGGCGATTACTTGACGGTACTGGTCACGCTGGTGCTGATTGATCGAGTCGGCTTTTTACCCGGCATTGTTGTAGGATTCGTGCTGACTGTGGTGCTGTTTATGGTGGGCTACAGTCAGGTGGATGTGGCCAAACAGGTCTTTTCTGGCGCTACAGCCCGCAGCAATACTCTCAGCCGTACTCCAGAACAGGAGAGTCTGCTGGCCCAACGCGGTAGCCAAATTTACGCGCTGGAACTCCAGGGATTTTTATTCTTTGGCACCGCTCATTATTTGCTGAGCAAAGTTCGCGATCGCGTGGCGCAATCTGCTGATAGCACAGCGCAATCTGCCCGAGCGCCGGACTCGTCGGCAATGGAACCTTTGCGGTATGTAATCATCGATTTTCGCCAGGTCACGGGCCTCGATTCCTCAGCGGTGCTGACTTTCAATAAAATCCTCAAGCTGGCCCAGCGGCAAGACTTTACCCTCGTGCTGACTAACCTCCTGCCAGGCTGCGAAAAAGCGTTAGAGCGCGGTCGAGGACTGGACTTTGACAGCGATCGCTGTCAGGTGTTGCCCGACTTGGACCGAGGGCTAGAGTGGTGCGAACAGCAAATTTTGAGCCCGGTCCCAGCCCTTCCATCGCGATCTGGCGTGCTGCCAGACTTACTGAGCGATCGCTTTCTAACTCCGGCCCAAGCCACCCTCTTTTGCGACTATTTAGAAGCGCGCACGTTTCCTGCCCATCATTCCCTCTATGGCGACGGGCAGCCCACCGACCTCTATTTCATTGAGTCGGGGGAAGTGGATGTGTTGCTGCACCTTGACGATGGGCGCACCAAGCGGCTGCAAACCTGCGCCAGCGGCCAACTTTTAGGAGAAATGCGGTTTTACAATAAAGTGCCGCTGTCCAACTCCGTGGTCACCAAAACTCCCTGCCGTCTATTTGCCCTGACCCAAGCGACTTATCAAAAGCTGCAAACTGCCGAGCCCGATGTGGTCGAGGCCCTGCAGCGCCACATTGTCGAGCTGCTGTGCGAAAGCCTGATGCGGCGCGGTGAACAGCTTCGCGTTATGCAGTGATATCCATTGGGCAGTGAGAGGGGCCGTTCATTCGCCGGCATCCCACCGGCAGACCCACGGCTGGGCCCGGCAAGCCATGATCATGGCATCTGGCTTTTTTCAAGAATCATGGGACTTCCAAACGGTTTAGCAATGATTGTTACCAAGCAGTGCCCCGGTATCTGATAACTGAATACTATAGTTTGATTCAATAGTTTGGAAAGCGTTTCAGCCCCATCGGACTCAGCATGCGTATAGAGCAGCTCGAAGCATTTTTATTCGTTTCAGAAACTGGAAGCTTTCAACAGGCGGCCAAGAAGTGTGGCGTCACGCAGTCAACGATTAGCCGTCAGATTCAGGCTTTGGAAGCCGAGCTCGATGCCCCGCTATTGCACCGGGGCGCTCAGGTTAAATTAACCGTTGCTGGCGAGGCTTTGCTGCCCAAAGCTCGGCGCATGTGTCAGGACTGGCGACAGGCCACCCGCGACATTGCCGATTTGATGGCCGGTCGACAGCCGGAGTTGTGCATTGCCGCGATTCAATCCGTCTGCTCTCATCTGCTGCCGCCAGTTCTGCAGCAGTTTTGCCAAGATCATCCCCACGTGCAGCTGCGGGTGACGGCGTTAGGGAGCGATCGCTCCCTCAAGGTACTGCGGGATGGGTTAGTCGATGTGGCGATCGTGATGGACAACGAACGCCTGACCACTAGCCCTGAGATGAATGTGCAGCCGCTGTATGAAGAGCCCGTGGAAGTGTTGATGGCGGCGAATCATCCACTGACCCATTTTGAGTGCGTTCCTTGGGCTGAATTATCGCGGTATCCGCAGGTGGTGTTCAAGGACGGCTATGGCATGCAGCGCCTAGTGCACGCGCAGTTTACTCGCAGTGGGGGAGAGCTGCAGGCGGCGCTAGAACTTAATACGCTGGATGCGTTTCGCGGTGTCGTGCGCCAGGGCAACCTCACGGCGCTGCTGCCGCAAGCGGCGCTCAGCGAAAGCCGCAACGACCCAACTTTGGCGATTCGTCCCACCGAGGCTCCCAACCTGACGCGCAAGGTGGTGCTGGTGACGACTGGCGATCGCCTATTGATTCCGATTATTCGAACTTTCTGTCAATTGGTTTTGGAGCGCGGGGCCATTTTGCTGCCCCAATCGCCCATTCCTGAACTAATTTCGGCGGAAAAACCTTAATTGCTATGAGCGATGTCTTTCGAACCCTGTTGAAGAAAGTTGGCAGTGGTCAGCACACATCTGAGAACCTGAGTCGCCAAGAAGCCTGTCATGCAGCGCAATTAATGCTGACGGGAGAAGCCACGCCGGCGCAAATTGGCGCTTTTATGATCGCCCACCGGATCAAACGACCGCAGGCGCAAGAGCTTGCTGGTTTTTTAGACGCCTACGCCGAACTGGGACCGATATTGCAACCCGTTGAAGCCGCCTATCCAGCGGTGATTTTTGGTCTCCCCTACGATGGCCGTTCGCGCACAGCGCCGGTGCAGCCGCTGGTGGCGCTGATGCTGGCCGCGGCGGGCTGTCCAGTCGTGCTGCATGGGGGCGATCGCATGCCCACCAAATACGGCATTCCCTTGATTAATATCTGGCGCGCCTTAGGGGTGGAGTGGTCAGGTTTGTCCTTGGCTGCCGTGCAGACCATTCTGCAGGAAACCATGCTGGGCTATCTGCATTTACCCGACCATTTTCTCCCTGCCCAGTCCCTGGTGCCCTATCGCGAGCAAATTGGCAAGCGACCCATCCAAGCCACCTTAGAGCTGATGTGGTGTCCCTATGCGGGCGACTGCCAAGTTATTATTGGCTACGTTCACCCTCCAACGGAAGGTTTAGCTCGCGGTGCTCTGGGCGCGATTGGGGTACCCAACTTTATGTCGGTTAAAGGATTGGAGGGCAGTTCTGACCTGCCTCGTGCCCGCGCCGCCATCATCGGCGTTTTTACTCCCAAAGGTGAGGAGCGGCTAATCCTGCACGCTCGCGACTATGATTTCGGGACCACTAGCGAAACCCCGCTCGAATCAGAGGATATTTATTTAGCAGATCTGCAAATGGCTCTGGCCGGCAAGCCTACTCGCCTCGATGCACCGCTAATTTGGAGCGGTGGTTTTTATCTCTGGCGCAGCGGCATTGTCAGCAGCCTAGCCGACGGCATCGACCAAGCCCGAGAGCTTTTGGGCAGCGATCGCTTAAGCAAGCAAGTGACTCTATTGAAGAATGCGATCGCCCGACAGCGCTAGTGCTGAATGAGCCAATATCAAGGAACAAAATATTCTTGGAGAGCATCATATTGCTTGCCTGGATATGCCGCGATCGCGGATACGATTTGATTGCTTAACACATCCCAGCGAGGTCCTCTCTATCAGTCCCCGCGTCGGGTCAGGCCTCTGAGATCTATGAAGGAGAATGCCTGTGGTGATGGAGTTGGGCGTTTTGAGTAATGGACTTTGCCTGTGTTTTCGACTGACAGTATGGCTGAAATGGTAATCCCTCAATTAACTGAGTCCAACTTGAATGATGAAGCATATGAGCAGGACAGCTTGCCGGCAATCGTCGACGCTCATTTGAGGTTAGCCATCGCCTACGCCGAACAACAGGATTTGGAGGCGGCAAGACGACACGCTAATATGGCTGCCGAGCAGGCGGCACCAGATTGGCAGCACCTCGAACGGCTCGGCATAGTTCTGTTCCAACTGAGCGAGTTCGCGTCAGCGTATTTTGTGCTGACTCAGGCTTCGCAAAACGGGTCTTTGGGGGTTGAAGCGCTCAAAGCCTTGGCTGCGCTGTCCCGCCGCGCGGGTGATGCTGAAAAAGCGCGGTACTGCATCGCGGCAATGGCACAACTTGACGCGATCGCAGGCCCCAGTCATCCCGATCCAGACCGACCCCACATTCTGCGTCTGCGCTCGGTGGAAAAAAGCTACTTCGGCATCAAGACTAACCGAGAAACGGGCTTGCGGTACTGCTGGCTGAAGGGCGGCCACTTTTCCACCAAAAATCTACTTGATCAAGACCGCTTCAACATTTACGTCGCGACCGTGTTCGATGACAACCTGGATAAGCTAGATGCGTGGCCAGACTTTGACGTTTTTATAAACGGCGTCAGTTGCCCTGACCTGGATCCGGTGGGGCTGGACAACGTAGAAGCCTTCCTGGCGCAGTTTCCAGACTTGTCCGTCATTAACCCACCTCACAAGGTGCGCCGCACCACCCGCGCCGAAAACGCTCGTCGCCTGGGCGCCTTACCTCACGTCATCATGCCGCCGACTGAGCTGTTTCGCTTGGCAGAGTCGGCACCGGCGATCGCCGCTCAGGTGGATGCGACTGGACTCCGCTACCCGGTAATCGTGCGCCATCGCGGGACGCAAACTGGCAAAACGGTGGAAAAAATTGACAGCCGTCCGGCCCTGGTGGAATGGCTATCGGCCCAGCCACCAGGCACCGAGGTCTATGTCACCGCTTTTATCGATTGCCGCTGGCAGGACGGTTATTACCACAAGTCCCGCGTATTCTTCATTGATGGTGAACTATTTCCCGTGGCCAGCCTGGCCAGCGATAGCTGGCAGATCCATTCTGGCGATCGCTATCGCATTATGTCGTCTACGCCCTCAACTCAAACGGACGAGCAGCGCTTTTTGCAGGATCCCACCGCTTACTTAGGTCAAAAGGCGATCAATGCGCTTTACGCCATCCGTGACACCATCGATCTGGATTTCTTCGGCATTGACTTCACCCTCGACTCCGAAGGTAACGTAATCTTGTTCGAGGCCAATGCCGCCATGCGCCACAACTTTGACCACGCAGAGAACTTCCCTTACACACGACCCTATCTCGAAAGCGTCTCGGAGGCTTTTGCCGCCATGATCGAACGGCGGGCGATCGCGAGAACGTCCCAATAGACGCCATCAGCGTTCCCCTGGCGACGGTGGTCACGCCACATCGCCGCCACGTCGGGCAAAATAATTGCGACTCTCTTGAGTTTTTGACGTCAGTATGCTTAACCAATGCGCCACCAAGCCAATGACCCGATTAAACCTGGCCCAATTTGTTGCACCGAACGGACAACTCTCGATCGCAGCGACCCATAAAATCGCTGCTGAGCTGGTCGCTTTGCTGCAGGCACCGCCGCACTGGCTGGTCTTGGTGACAGAACAGAATCCGATTGACCTCGACGGGCTTCTGAACGTTTTAACGGTCATGGGACAGCATAACGGGACGACAAGTAGTGAGCTGCCGCGCATTTCAAAGACAAAAATTCGGGTTGATGCAAAACAGTCAGCTCGCAATGGCAATGTGACCCGCTACAGCCGCACTGCGGACGCCCTGCCTCTGCATACAGACTGCAGCAACAAGACCGTCCCACCCAACCTAGTGGCATTTGCAATGGAACGGCCAGACCCCCAGGGCGGCGGCGAGAGCGTGATGTTATCGGCGGCGGATCTGGTTCACGAACTGCCTGAAGACTTGGTCGGCCTCCTGTGTCAACCCCTATTTCCCTTCGCCGCCAAGAAGCAGTACCCGATTCTCCAGGGTGAAGGCGACGATTGGCGAATTCGCTATTATCGGCAACAGATTAAATCCGCGCTGGGAGAGCAGTGTACGTTGTCGAACAATCTGCGGGAAGCGCTCGATGAATTGGAACGCTACTTAGAACTGTCCAAGCAGTCAGTGCGCTTTGCAATGCAGGCTGGTGAGGTTGTCATCATGGATAATCAGCGCGTCCTGCACGGTCGTAGCGCGATGCCTGCCAACAGTCCACGTCTGATGCATCGGTTCCGGCTGTCAGTTCCGGCACTATCCGAGTATAGAGAGTGGGCCACTTCAACCAGCTAGCAGATTCGGTGGTGTACAGATAAGACAATAGCTATCAAAACTTAGTTGCCCAGTTGACCGACAAGCAACGAATCACAGTCATGAAATTTGGCGCCGTCTCTAAAGTGGTTCACGAACTATTCAAGACCTTACCCAGAATAATTTCAGAGCAGGGCAACAGAGGTCTCTGCAGATCTCTGAGTGATAGTGAGTCCTCTAAAATGAAGGGCTCGTTTGCCAGAGCAATTCATTCCAGGAGTACATAACAAGCTAAGTCTTGCCGCATTGCCATATAACTCTGGCGGACATGCAGGCTGCTTGGGCTAGAACCGGCTGGGACCAGCAGGATATCTGCAGCCGATGACGCTGGTCATTAGTTACTTTGAGCCTTACGATCGCGAAACCTTTGAGCCTTTTGCTGCAAATTTTGAAAGTAATCAGTTTCCACAATTTCTTGGACTTCTCTAGATTTACGGGTTTGATCAATCTCAATTTTGAGGTCTCGAATTTGCTGCTTTAACCGCTGCTGGCGCGCAATTACCTCATTCATCATGTTTTGAAACATCCGGCCAAGCTGGCCAAGCTCATCTTGGCGACTAACCACCTTCGCAAGTTTGCGAGATTCTGCCGCATCAAAATCGGCGGTTGTTCGGAAGTCATCAGCGGCGAGCTTTTCGGATAGTTTGGCTAGCCCTTCTACCGGCTGAACCACCAGTGGTTTGAGCAGGGTATTGAGGCAGAATAGGGCGATCGCAAAAATCAAGATAAACAGCCCCATCACCCAAGAGAATCCTTGACGGGCGCTGTCGAGTACTGCCTGGGCCGGAATATAGACGATTTGAGTGCCGAATACCTGGTCAAGCTGCCAGTTGAAGCCGCCCTCGCGACCATATTGGGCCACCATCGCCGGTGGCGCCGCTTCAGGGACGCTATGACAGGCTAGACAAGACGCATCTTGGATACTAATCGGCAATGCACTGTAAAACATCAGGCCCTGCCCCGGTACATCACGATAGCCCGTACGATTGGGGACTTCGGGATAGCTCAAAAAGTCTTGCACCAAGGTGGTCTCAAACTCGTCGGCCAAGTCGTCAGGATTAGTCGGATTCAATACGGCTTCTTTATAGTAAGAGGCCGCGCCCCCAAAATCTTGTTTGGCTTCCATCAGCAGTTCAAACGTGCGCCCTGCGGCATAAGCGGGGACGGTCTCCGGCCAAAATTCGTCACTGTTTTCATAGCGCTCCAGCAGCGGTCGCACCTGCTGATCGGTATATCGTCGAATGGCCTGCATCGATTCCATCAGCATGACGCTCTCGGCGGCAACTTGACTTTCCGCCTGATTTTGTAGGGCCCGAGACAGGACAAAGCCCCCGGCAGAACTGCCCAAGATAAATATCAGAAGCAAAATCAGCGTGAATTTAGGAGCAAGCTTGAGTCGATTAAACATATCAAATTAAGCATGAATGAAACTGGCCTGACGGTATATGCCGGACAATCGCCGTTGTAAGTTACAGCACGAGGCTTTAGAAAACGCTGCCTAAAGAACCCGTTATGCTCCTGAGTGCAGTCATTACAGACTGATTGTTCCCGATCCAGAGCCACTTTTAAGGATTACGGCTCAAGCTAAAAGCCGACTGAAAAATTCATAATCCAATGCTGATACTTAACTGAGAAAAAGCTATTGAGAAGCTTCGCGCTGCTGGTCGCGCTGCTGTTGGCGCATCATTTGCTTGGCCTGCTTCTCCGGAGTCATCTGTCCATAGCAGTGGGGACAAGCAATACCTGGCGTGTAATGTGGATGGGCACGATCGCGTTCGCTCACCGGTTGGCCACAGGCATAGCAGAGATCATGGCTGCCGGGTTGCAGGCCATGACCAACTGCCACGCGCTCATCAAATACAAAGCACTCACCCTGCCACAGACTCTCGCCTTCAGGCACCTGTTCCAAATACTTGAGAATGCCGCCCTCCAGATGATAGACCTCTTGAAATCCTTGCTTGAGCAGGTAGGCAGTCGCTTTTTCGCAGCGAATGCCCCCGGTGCAAAACATGGCTACTTTTTTGTGCTGCTGCGGGTCAAGATGCGTAGTCAAGTACTCTGGTAGCTGACGAAATGACTCCGTATGGGGATTAACGGCCCGTTTGAAAGTGCCGATATTGACCTCATAATCATTGCGGGCATCCACCACCATCACGTTGGGATCGCTGATCACGTCGTTCCACTGCTCGGGCGTGACATAGGTACCTACCTGTTCAGTCGGATCGGCCTCCGGGTGTCCCAGAGTGACAATCTCGCGTTTAATCTTCACCTTCATCCGGGCAAAGGGCGGCGCGGCAGCGGTGGAAAACTTGGCCGTCAAGTCAGCAAAGCGAATATCTGATCGCAGCTTTGCTAGCAATTGTTCAACGCTATCTTGTGGGCCGGCAATGGTCGCGTTAATGCCTTCTGGGGCCAACAAAATGGTGCCCTGGAGAGCCCAGCGATCGCAGCAAGTTTGGAGCGATCGCTGTAAAGACTCACAATCGGTAACGGTGACAAATTTGTAAAAGGTGGCAACCACAACCGACATTGCTTTTATCTCCAGCGCTGCATCAGAGTCATACAGCCAAGACCACTCTTTATTTTACAAACGATACTGCTGATAAACCGTCACCGCTGCCCGATGCAATAGCGAGTGGCGATAGACTAAATCAACCATATTTTTGTCATAGCCCCCGCCAATTACGCAGGCCACTGGATAGCCCGCCGCAACACAGGTTTTTAGCACAAGACGATCGCGCTCATATAGGCCAGTGTTGGTGAGGGCTAACTTGCCCAGGCGATCGCGCTGATGCACATCGGCGCCAGCGTCATAAAACACCAAATCAGGATGCACTTGACTGAGGACCTGTGGCAAATAGGCGCGGACTTTCGACAGATATTCTTCATTGCCCATGCCCTCAGCCAGCGGTACATCCCAGTCGCTGATCTGCTTCTGCCGTGGAAAGTTCACGCCACAGTGTATGGAGAAGGTAAAAACGCGGGGCTCATCGCGAAAAATCCAGGCGGTGGCGTCGCCCTGGTGCACGTCAAGATCAAAAATTAGCAGACGCTGGACCCGATTTTGGTCGAGCAGGAGGCGGGCGGCGATCGCCAAATCGTTGAAAATGCAAAACCCTGAGCCATAGTTCGGAAAGGCATGGTGGGTGCCTCCAGCCGTATTGCAGGCTAGCCCGTGGCTGAGGGCCAATTTTGCAGTGAGAATGGTGCCTCCCGTAGCCGTGCAGGTCCGCTTCACTAGATTGGGACTCCAGGGCAGACCAATCCGCCGCTGCGCTTTGGCGTCTAGCGTACCAGTGCAGTAAGCCTGCACATACTCCGGGGTGTGAATTTGCTCAATCCAACTCTGGGGTGGAGCTCCAGGTTGATAAATCTGAGCCGTCGAGATCACGCCATCCTTAACTAGCAAATCGCGCAGTAGACCAAACTTGGGCATCGGAAAACGATGCTTCGGCGGCAGTGGCGCTACATAGTCGGGATGATAAACAATTGGTAAGCCAGTCAAAGCGATCGCGCTCTCAAGGTCATGAGCCTTTTAATTTTCGCGCAAAATTTAATCCTGCGTCAGCTTCTTTTCGTCCGCTCACAAGAAAGCCTCCTCAAGGTCAGCAGCATGAGGAGGCGGTATTGAGGAACAACGGAAATCAATCGAACGCTGTAATCAGACGAAACTTACTTCTCGATGATGCGACGCTGTTCTTGCTCACTAATCGCATCTTTGTCGAGATTCTCGCGGCGTAGCTCATCAAAATCAACGCCTTTGACCGCTACTTCAAATACGGCGTCTTTATCAAGATTCTCGCGGTGCAGTTCGTCGAAGTTCACCGCGTCTTTGTCAAGATTTTCGTGGCGCAGCTCGTCAAAATCAACGGCGGCATAGCTCGCTGGAGCAATTGCCATGGATACAGCAGTCAAAGCAGTGAGGGCCAATGCAATGCGTTTCATAATTAGGGCTCCTTGTCGCTGAGCGACTCAATCATCTTGATTCCTATAGTGACGCTCGCTGCTGAGGCTTACCTGACGGAAAAATAAGCTCAAAGTAATCACTTCATGAGAAAACTGAGGAAAATTTCTTTGCGGTCGAGAGGCAACATTGTCTGGCTATGGCGATAAAGCCAGTTATTGTCTTGTCGGCGCTTAGTTCTGGCAGCACTGGTCCCAGCCATTATTGCGATCGCGCTCCCAAAGAAAAATCCCCTCCACCATCGGTAAAGGGGACTTTGTGCTGTTTTCTGTCGTATCGGTCAGGGAAATTAAAATGGCGGCTTGAGAGTTAGCGCCACTGGCAAATTAGCTTGCCGCTATGATCGACAAACCATTTAGCGCTGAGACGGGCTTGACGCTTAGTCGCCTTGTCAAAGCTGCTAGAGGTGATTTCAGCTTCAAATTGGCGCCGGATAGGATGAGGAAAATTCGGTTTGTTCATGGGGGCAAAACTCCTTGTATTGTTCGTTGCTGATAGAAACAGGCGCTTCTGGCCAAGTTGCCGAGCCAAAAGTGTGTTCTTGATCACTTTTTGTGTGATGCCTGACAGCAAAAACCCCCTCCTGCATATGCGGCAGAAGGGGGCTGAACCTTTCAATCAGGAGTGCATCTACTAATGAGACTGCTAATCATAGAATGCCCCAACTGCAGGGCGTAATCGCACAACAGGGAAAAGGAATTGCGATCGCCTGAATCCTTCGACGTGCGATCGCCGCTCAAAGCTGACCGACAGTGAAGCTGAAAATTCGGTTTGTAATGGGCAGCAGAATGCCAGCATTAGGCAATTCTGGAAGCTGTGCCTTTGCTGGTAATCGTGAGGACAACTCGGCTCATAATGCGGCCATCTTCCAGTTTTTGCAGACTAAATTCGCCGCCGACCTGCTGCATTAGGGTCTTACAAATGCTGAAATGTAATCCTGGCGGCACGTCTAGTGGCGAAGGCACCAAAATATCTTCTGGACGTCCGTTTTTTAAGTCTTTAAGCAATTGACGCGGCACATTGCCATCATCGGTGATTGCTAGCTCCATTAATGTGCGATCGAGGGGACGGCACCAAATGTCCAAACGACCCTGCTCGGGCGATCGCCGACAGGCCGACACCATCAATTCATATAAAACTAACTCAATTTTCTCGAGATCCCCAGAGATGATGACGTTTGTTTCATTGTGCACCTTAGCCCAGAGATGGTGCGCTTGAATCAGGGGATTAACGCGCTCCATAAGTCGATTTAACAGGCTAATCAAAGGGGTGGTTTGCTGATGTTTACGCAACTCCCAGCCTTCATTATCAAGCACGTTATGCACGCCGCTAGTCAAAGTTGTGAGCTGTCGGACGAGTTGTAGCTGCCGCTGTGCCGTCAGTCCTTTGCCTTGGGTGATGGGATCGCTAAGGCGGCCAAGGTTGATTTCCAGTTGCCGGTGCACCTCATCTAAACGCTTGTGCTTGTACCAGTTGAGCGCTTCCAGAGATTCTTGGCGAGACAGCAGCAGATCGACAATGCTAAGGTGACGACGCGACCAGGCCAGTTGATTGGAGAGCAACGCCATCAGACTAAAATGATGGTTGGTCCACCGGCGATCGCTGCGATCGGCCACAATCCAAACGCCGTTGGGTACGTGCTTATCAGTTGTTTTCAGCGCCACTAGCAAAAATTTGCTCCCAGCCGCTCCCTTTATCCACGCTTGCGTTTCTGTCGGAAAGTCTTCCCAAGTGACGGGCAATGGTCCATCCGTTTGCTGCGCCCAATTAATAATTGCATCTGAGCTGAGGGAAATTAGGGCGTCTTTATCCGCATCAAAATCAATATTGCGGGAGATTACTCGGCTAACTTGGGCGTGGGGTTCACCAATCTGCCAGGTCACTAGAACAATCAGTGAGGCGTCCAGTAAATCGATCAGATACTGGCACGCTGACTCTTCTAACTTATCAAGCTCAAAGGTTTGCTGCAGGGTTCCCAAGCCCCACTGGATTGAACTGTAAATATCCTCTTGCTGGTTAGTTTGGCGCTGTAGCTGCCACTGCCGCAGAATTAAGCTAATTTGCTGAGCAATTTGCTGCAGGAGTTCGCCAGCCGCCACTGTCCATTGACGAGGCGATTGACTGGCAACCAAGATAATCCCTTCGGGAGCTTCTCCAGGCGTAATATTGCACGCCAGGACGCTCTCCAATCCTGACATTTCAAAATTGTCGCGCCAAGCGAGTAGTTTCAAGTCATTGGTCAAATCGTTAATAGCGATCGCTGACTCGCTTTCTTCCAGCATTTGCCAATCGACTTCATCCAAGGCTGACCAAGCAGCGGAAAGGCGTTTACGCGTTAGCCGCCGGCGTTGAAACACGACCTGATAGCCACCCTGTTCGGCATCGTGCAGTAAAACCAAAAATTGCTCCGCTTCCAGCGCTTCGCAAATATTGTCGGCGCACATTTTCAGAGTTCTGTGCCAGTCGCCTTCACTTTGAATACTGCGCACCACTCCCGTTAACAGCTGCACTTCACTGCGAGCGTGCTGGCGCACCTCATCAATCGACAAGGTTGGCATCATCAGACCGGTCAAGTTGGCCACGTTTTTCAGATAATTTCGGCTACTGTCAGCCCACACTCGCGAGTCGGCGCTTTCAACGCTAATAAAGCCTAAAAGAGTCTCCCGTTCAAAAATAGGCGCTACCATCAGGGCATTAGCCTTGAGCAATTTCATGAAGCGGTCAGGCACGGTGGCCGCGTTGGAGCTTTGGGCCTCGCCAACCACCAGCAGCTGATGCTTGTTGAGGGTTTGATAAATGCCTCGCACTTCGCTAACGGGCACAGTTAAGCCGGGAGATTCAACCGTGTACTGTTTGGGTGTCTTGACTTGACGCGATCGCATTACCAGGCGTTCCCAGAAGACAAATTTTGTCGGCTCCAGCCAAAAAACGCGGATGCGATCGGGCACCACAAATTGAAATATGGACTGGGCGATCGTCGTTAGCTGAACATTTTTATCGTCAATTGTTTGCAACTGGTCAATCAGGCCGGCCAACGCGACTCCTGGGTCTTTGCGCTGCTGAGTTTGCAAAGCTTGCTCGCGCTTGTGCAGCACATCGGCTAAAGCGCTGCAAATGGTGGAAATAAAAGTGCGATCGCTGTTGCTAATATTTTGCCCCCACTGGTCTGATCCCATGATCAGCAAGCCGTAGCAAACATCTCGTCGCCGAATCGGAAAAATCAAAGCTCCCTGAATGGAAAACTGTTCAGCCATTTCATTCCAGGCAGCGATGCGCGGTTCGACTCGGAGATCGTTAATAATCAAGGGGCGCTGCTGAATCACCACTTGCTCCATCAAATCTCCAGGCGACAGCGAAAAGGTGCTTTTCAGAGAGCGATGGGGTTGGGGAGCCAAAAAGCCTTGACTAACGACCCGATGCTGTACCCGTTCATAGGAGCCAAACCACAGCAGCGAATATTGCAGCTCTTCCCGCAAATTTTCCAACAGCGAAGAAACGAGTCGCTCGAGATCCTCGGTTTCTCTTAGCAGCTTCAGGATTCTAGCTAATGCTGCTAAACGTCTTTCAGGATTGGGACTGGGTAGAGTCGAAACCATGACGAAAGTGTGGTTTTCAGGATCAGGAAGACGGCGATCGCCATCTGTCGAATATGGTAGATAATATCGCCGCAAAGCAATTAATTACAGTGATCAGCGCACTATCCATCTAAATTTAAGAAAGTCATAGATCAATACGATATCTGTTTCCTCGAGATAATGAACAGATTTCTTCAGTCTATATTGACCCCTAAAACTCTGGGTAAACTGTTCCAATATTGGAGATCGGGGTCTTTTCGAAACCTTCGATGAACGCTTACAGGGTCTTCAGCCTGAGTATTTCAGATTTAACAGTAATATTGTGAACACTCCAGTTTTAGCGGGGCGCGTAATTAGTCACCAGCCTTAGCAGGTTAGCCGCCGCCGATATCGTGAAACTGGAGCAGAATAAAAGTCGCTTGTCAAAGCATTCTGTCTAGCAGAAGAATTATGGTCGATTGGTATCAACAAATTGTCAGACCGTTCTTATTTCAAGGCGTGCAGGCTGATCCTGAATGGCTGCATCAGCGGACGCTGGCAGTGCTTAATCAGCTAGCCACGGCCAAGGCTGATAAACCCATCCAGTCAACAGCTAACAGTTGGCTGCAGCAAGTTTTGAGCGATCGCTGTCAATATCGTGATGCTCGTCTCAGTCAGTCGCTGTGGGGACTGTCTTTCGCTAACCCGTTGGGTTTGGCCGCCGGCTTTGATAAAGATGGGATGGCGGCACCTGCCTGGGCTCTTATGGGCTTTGGCTACGCGGAATTAGGCACAGTGACCTATCATGCCCAGCCGGGCAATCCGCCGCCGCGACTGTTTCGTTTACCGCAAGACCAAGCGGCGCTCAATCGTATGGGATTTAACAATCAAGGAGCCGCTCACCTGGCGGCACGGTTACAGCGCTACTGGCAGCAGCAACCGTCAGCGATTCCAATAGGCATTAATTTGGGTAAGTCTAAAGTCACTCCTTTGGACCAGGCTGTTGATGATTACCTACAGAGTTTTCGGCTGCTCAAAAACCGGGGCGATTATTTTGTCGTCAATGTGTCATCACCCAATACGCCGGGATTACGGTCTCTGCAGGCAAGCGAAAATTTGAGTCCGATTTTAGCGGCGCTGCAGTTAGAAAATAGCGATCGCAAACCATTGCTGGTCAAAATTGCTCCTGATTTAGAGTGGACCGCGATCGCTGAAGTCCTGGCCCTGGCAAATGAGTATGGCCTCGCGGGCATTATTGCCACCAACACCACAATTCAACGAACCGGGCTCAAAACGCAGCTCATTGCTAAAACCGGCAAGCGAGTCACCGAAGAGCCCGGCGGGCTGAGTGGCGCGCCGCTGCGATCGCGCTCAACTGAGGTAATTCGCTTTCTGCATGAAAAAAGTCAAGGACAAATGCCAATTGTGGGCGTTGGGGGCATCTTTACGGCCCAAGATGCCTGGGAAAAGATTAACGCGGGTGCAACCCTACTACAGGTTTATACAGGCTGGATTTATGGTGGACCGGAAATGATGCGCCGGATTCTCATGGGGCTTGCAAAACAGATAGATCATTATCAATTGAAAACTATACAAGCGGCGATCGGTCAAGAATTACCCTTTGTTGACTAAGGTCAGCCCCAGACGTTTGTCTAAGGATAAATCTGTAAGTTGAGTAAACCCAATCAAAGCCTCATAGAAACTCGAGATTTAGGAACTATGCCGGGCTAAGCTCCCACTAGTGTAAGCAGTTTGTCTCGGCTGACAGGCCATAGGTCGCATATTTTACGGCAGCTCCACCGATGTCGGTTTTGCAATATGGGGGAGCCCCCAGCCCAGTTTTTCCCGCAACACCCGAAAAAATTCTGGTGAGCCTAAGCGTATAAATTTGGCCGCATAGGGTGACGGCTCGGTAACGACCCAATCTTTTGCCGTGACGTAGGCACCAGCGTTGCCGTCCACGACCATTACCAGCGGTTCCGTATTGGCCGCCGTAATCGTCACTGGCTCAGCATCAGGGAATACAATGCCTCGCGAAGCCAGCGAATGGGGACAAATGGGAATCAGCTGCGTTACCGAAACGCCGGGCGTGATGACGGGACCTCCCGCCGAAAGAGAATAGGCCGTTGAACCAGTCGGCGTAGAAATAATAATGCCGTCGGCAGCGATATCCACGGGCGCGTGGTTGCCAACAGACACTTCAAAATGGCACATGCTAGTCAGCGGTTCGCGGTGCAATACCATTTCATTAAGGCAAAGTGCCTCCCAAACTAGGCCATCGCTGTGGCACACCTTAACGACAATCATCGATCGCTCTTCAACGCGATATTGCCCCTCCAATACTCGCTCCATCGCTTTAGGCATCTGATTGAGATAGGTTTCAGTCAGAAAGCCCATGTGTCCAGTATTAACCGTCAGCAAGGGAACTCCGATGGGAGCCACTTGGCGAAAGGCCGACAGCACTGTGCCATCACCGCCCAGAACCACCGCAAAGGCCATATCCTGATCAAAGTGCTGTGGAACAAGGCTATCAATCGGAGTGTGGCAAATTGGCCGACCGGGGCTGGAATATCCCAGTAGCCCGCCCAGACCGTTGACGACATGAACCTCACAACCGCGAGCAGTCAATTTGTCTTGCCAAAGCGCAACAGCCTCACAAGCTGCTGGCTTCATGTCGTTATAGATAATCCCAACCTTGGGCACGCGTCACGTCCAGAGCGGCTAAACCAATCTTAGAAACAAACTCTGACATCGCCATGATTGCTGGGCTCACCGCCACTGTCGCTAAAGCACGTCTTAGTTTGCCTATTTTAATAGGCTACCGCCTTTTTTGACGGCTTGCTAAATTGTCGCCAAATTCATTGCCTAATCCGGTCGTAAGATTACCAGCCTGCCGACTCATCAACCCTCCGCAGGAAGTCAGCTTTCCAGAAATGCTCACAATGCCCGCCGCCTCAGTAAACCAGGGCAACGCCCGGCTGACAAAGTAGGAGCCGTCGCCAGTTCCATTAGGCCAGGCCGGCAAGCTATAGCAATCCGTGGATAGATCCGGTCAGTCAATGAAAGCTTGGTCAACGACTTGCCGAAAGGGTTGGCCAGACTGAATCTGTTTTCGCATGCGGTTTTTCAAAACAAACCATTGATGCTCAATGGGATTTAAATCC
>JBCCJU010000025.1:0-42998 GCA_039027715.1 Cyanobacteria bacterium P01_C01_bin.120 | reverse complement strand
GTGCAAAAACACTTCCGATTCCAACTCAACGGTGGAAAAAGTGTCTGCATAAGCAATGCGTAAATGCTGACAAATTTGCATGAGCACCCGACGATAAGAAACGCGATCGCTGTCGCCGCGAATTACCGTCAGGCCATCGGCCGCCAAATAGCGAAATCGCGCCTCAAGCTGATCAAGCCAAGCAGCGCGATCGTTCCGCTGCACAGTTAGCGGATCAAGGTTTTGGAAATAGTCTAGGGGATTATACTTAGGACGAAACAGTAACTCAGTTAGTGTTTGCAGTTCGTCTTCCGTCGCCAACTCCAAGGCCGCACGCAGTTCATTCACAACACGATACTCAACTTAGGCGAGTCATTCATCCTATTTTAAGCATCTGCAGTTGCTGTTGCAAAAGCCAGCCCGACTATTGAGAACAGGCCAATTTGCCCACCCGATTTTACGGTTTTAGCCATTGGTAAGTTAATCAACGTCTTCATATCGTCTCTGAGGACCGCCCCATTTCATCTTCACAGTACTGGTACTGTGAAGATGAAATGGGGCGCCTTGGTCTCGATCCAAAGCCGTCTTGAGGCATGGCAACTTTCGCAGAGTAACCACTGAGCCTGAAGTAGCAATTCAGCGCGCCCGGTCAGATTTTGCAACCCTTCTTCGGCACCGAACTTCCCTTATGACCGTTCAAGATGTGATTGTCGTTGGTGCTGGATTAGCCGGACTTGTCTGCGCACGACGCTTGTGCCAGGCGGGATACCGAGTTGGCGTGTTGGAAAAATCGCGCGGTTTGGGGGGGCGGTTAGCAACTCGTCGCTTCGACGGCACCCCGATTGACCATGGGGCACGATATTTCGTGGCCCACCACGATCGCCTGCAAACGCTGATCCAGCATTGGCTTGACCGGCAGATTCTCAGTCCGTGGCAGCCGCACACCTACGAACTTAGCGCCACGGGTGAACTCCACCCGCGATCGCTCGATCAGCCTCTGTTAGTCGCTCCTGCCGGCATGAATGCGATCGGCAAGCATTTGGCAGAAGGATTAACAGTCCATCGTCAGCAGCGGTTAATCAGCCTTACACTGACCGACCAGCAAACCTGGCTACTCACCGCCGAAAGCGCCACCGACCAAGCGACAATCCTGCATCAGGCTAAGGCAGTGGTGTTGGCACTGCCCGCGCCCCAAATCATCCCGATTCTGGCGCCGCTGCAGTCCGACCCCAACGTCCAAAAAATTCTGGCAGCTCTGGAAACCGTAACCTACGCTCCCATGATTACCGTCATGGCTCAGTACGAGACCGCGATCGCCCAACCGCGTGCCCCGCTGCCAACCTCACCGACGACGGCTTGGATGATTCAGGGACATCGTGACACGCCTCTGTTCTGGGCCGGGCTCGACAGCAGCAAGCGTGCGATCGCTGCTGCCAATGTCGTTCTTCACAGCAGCGCCGTCTTTGCTCGGCAGTGGCTAGAGACTAATAACCTGCAATCTGCCGGAGAAGCCCTATTGGCATCAGCCAGTCAGCTAATCGGGGACTGGCTGGCAAGGCCCACACGCTGGCAGGTACACCGTTGGCGCTATGCCTTAGTGGAAACTCCGTCTATAGACTCGCTGCCGGTGATAACCGCGCCCCTGCCGTTGGTAGCCTGCGGTGATTGGTGCGGCACCGCTAATCTTGATACGGCTCTGGAATCTGGCTGGGCGGCGGGCGATCGCATACAAACCGCCTTGAATGGACCTCCTCTGGAGCAATTCCTCGCCAACTTAATCATTCCAGCGGTGCCCACTTCTGACTAAATTGAGATTGAGCAAGGCGCCAAAAAAAGTCGAGAAAGCTCTCACTACATATTAGTGCTGCCCATCTTTATACCGAATACGCACTACACTCTTAGTTGAGGTTTATCGAAATGCTTTTTCTCAGCCACAAGCTCAAAGTAAATCTCGTCTTTAACTTCTTATTTCAGTCTAAAGATTTGAAGCATAGAAGCACCTTAACTCAGAAGCATCTGACTGTAGTTAGCGCTCAAAAAGATAATACGATTCATATTCCAGAAAGCAAAACAACGACAACTGCAACCAATATAACCAAGATCAGAAAGTGAGGAAATCGCATGCTTTCACTAGAGACATCCGACTCAAATCCACACCAGAGACAGCGGTAGTGGTTTTCATACGGCTGTGCTAATGCTGCCTTACCGCATTTTGGACAAGGTTGTAAATTCTGACGGGGCTCGTGAATTGTGTATGACATATAGCCTGCTATTAATTACTTCTACTAATATGTGTCAGACGGAAGAATAATGTGACAAGTCTGCTTTTAACGATGAACAACTGAATAAAGCAGCTGCTCGCAATTGCGAGCAGCTGCTTTATTCATCTTGAGTATAAAATTCTTATTTTTAGATAAGTAAAATGCAGTTTTTAGTGTCAGTCTGTTTGATTTAGTGATGTCGAACTCACGTTGATCGCTCCAACCAAACCCAAGCGGTCAAAGCCTATCGTTAAGCCCGGCGGCAGCGGCGCTGATGCTTTGGTCAAAGGCATCAGTCCGCCGGATTAACGGCAGCATACAGAGCAGAATAATCGGCGTCGGCAAGACCTTGGGCGATCGCCTTTTGCACCACCGCCGCTACGCTCTCAGCCAATTCGGGCTCCAACTCTGCTGATTCTGCCGCTTGAGCAAACAGACGCATATCTTTAAGCAAGTGCTTAGTCGGGAAGTTGGGGTTAGCAAAATTGCGATCGCACATCCGACTCAGCTTTTTATCAAAGGTCGGTGCATACAGCGCACTATTGCGCACGATATCCATAAACGCATCAACCGAAATATTTTCCCGCTGCACTAGGGCCAAACTGAGAGCGAAAGCCGTGGTCAGAGAACCAATTAGCTGGTTCATGGCTAGTTTGACCGCCGCCCCTGCTCCGACCGGACCCATGTGGAGCACTTGTTCGCCCAAGCAGGTAAATACTGGCTGCCATTGATCAAACTGCTCCGGCGTGCTGCCGACCATCACAATCAGGCTGCCGTCTTTGACTTGGGGAATGCTGCCGAGTACTGGCGCTTCCAAGTAGTTGCCGTGGGCTGCCGTTACCTGAGCCATCAGCTCGCGGCTTTGGTCGGGGGCAATCGTCCCCATTTGAATGACGGTGTTCTGGGCCAAGGCGGCTGGCGTATTGGCAGCGAACAAGATGTCAGCGATCGCTGCGGCATCCGCCAACATCAACAGTGTGCAGTCGCAGGCTTCAATGACTGCCGCCGGACTCTTTTCGACTGTAATCCCCTGCTTGGCTAATGGCTGCAGCTTTTCCGACGACCGATTGTAAGCCACAACCGTGTGACCTCCTTGCTGCAGAGTCACTGCCATTGGCGCACCCATCAGACCCGTACCTAAAATTCCGATTTTCACGACTTTTCCCCAGTTATCTCGGGTTTCCCACGAAATTTTGTTATTTTTCCACAGTTTTACTTGCCGCGGTTGTCCACCAGCCTCTCTTTTGCAACCCAGATTTTGCTTTAGAAAATGTTTTTAGGTCTCAGTTTGAGATCTCAGTTGAGAGGTTCCAGTTCTCGGCTTTAAGCTTTCAATCGTGATTAGATCCATACTTTCTAATCAACAATGCCTTAACTCAAAACTCAAAACTCAAAATTATTTCGCCACCCCATCATCCCACCACCCAACTACCCCACCACTCAGCCACCCCAAAGCTCCATCACGCTGAC
The DNA here is from genome assembly GCA_039027715.1 of Cyanobacteria bacterium P01_C01_bin.120. GTDB lineage: Bacteria > Cyanobacteriota > Cyanobacteriia > Phormidesmidales > Phormidesmidaceae > Halomicronema. Next base: position 39,288 of record JBCCJU010000025.1, on the reverse strand, counting down.
TTCGATGCCTCCCAACTTTTCACTCCCAGCCAGTTAGTCAGAAAAGTCTCTAGCCAGCGGTCAACGTGATCACCATACTGTTGATGAGCTGAGAAGTGGCGATCGCGGGGTTGGGCGCCAGGCAGATCGAGCTGTTCTGCACCTCGGGTAGTCCATTCATCAATCAGTTGCGTCGTCATCTCAGGATGAAACTGCAGGCCAAATGTTTGATTGCCGTACCGAAATGCCTGATTTGGAAAAGTCTCCCCGATTGCCAACGGAGTTGCTCCAGTAGGCAAGGTAAAGCCTTCGCTGTGCCACTGATAAACCGCCATCGGCGTAGTGAAATAAGGCGCACCTGCGGCAGCTGGCTGCAAATTGCCGTAGCCAATTTCTCGTTGTCCATCCGGTCGAGGCGAAACGTTGGCTCCCAAAACCCGCGCCAGCAGTTGTGCCCCTAGACAGATACCCAGATAAGGACAATTTGCCGCCAAAGCTGTCGCAATCCACTCCAGTTCGGTACGAATAAAAGGCAGGGTAATATCATCGTTGGCGCTCATGGGGCCGCCAAAGACAACCGCACCAGCATAGTGAGTAAGTTCTGCAGGCAAAGCTTCGCCGATCGCCGGACAGCGAACATCAAGCTGATAGCCCCGCGATCGCAGCTTGTCACCAACCAGCCCCGGACTCGAAGTAGCCTGATGAACAATGACCAAAATACGGCGGTTAGGCGACATATCGATACACTTAGCGGAGTTTCACTGCGATTTCCACTCTAACAGGCCAATTTTGCCTCATACTTGCCACTAGTTCCGTTAGGACAAAACAGTAAGCCATCTAGCGGTAGGCTAGTGTCTTGAATATTACTGGGTGTCATTGGTAGGGTAATCGGCCTGCGAAAAGCTGCAGCTTGGCAAATCCAGGCTGCAGCTTAAACTGTTACATTGAATTGACAGATTCAGTAGATTACCGCAGATCAACCTATTACAAGGCTTCTGCGCCACTGACAATTTCCAAGATCTCTTGGGTAATGGCTGCCTGACGAGCTTTGTTATAGTCCAAAGTCAATGACTTCACCAGCTGACTGGCATTATCACTGGCATTGTTCATCGCCGTCATGCGGGCTGCTAGCTCGCTGGCTGCCGCTTCTTGCAGTGCTCGCAAAATTTGGTTGCTGAAATAAAGCGGCAAAAGAGCATCCAGAATCTGCACCGGATCTTGCTCAAAAATCATGTCTTTGGGCAAAATTCGGTCTTCAACGGCGACTTTCTCCCGAGCCACATCGATTCGACCTTCACGCGTGATCAGGCGAAAAATTTCGTCATCGTCGGCTTCCAATCCTTGAGGGTCTAAAGGCAGTAAGGTCTGCACCACGGGACGAGAGCTTACCAGCGACACAAATTTGGTATAGATTAGTTCGACGCGATCCACCGTACTGGACAAAAATAGCGATAGCAGTTGGTCAGCAATCATCGATGCTTCATCTGCCGTGGGAATTTGCTCCAGTTCAGTAAACTTCGAGTCAATCGGCCGCTCGCGACGGGTGAAATACTGGGTTGCCTTTCGTCCCACCAGGACATAGGTGTAATCGATATTGCTGCTGGTTAGCTCTTTGGCCCGATTCTCAGCGCGGCGAATAACGCTGGTATTGTAGCCGCCACACAAACCGCGATCGCCCGATATCACCAACAGCGCCACCTTTTCGATCGGGCGCTGTTGCAGCAGCGGCAAGTCAATGTCCTCAAACTTCAATCGAGTCTGCAGACTGTGCAGTACTTGTGCCAGTCGATCAGCAAAGGGGCGCGTCGCAATCACTTGTTCTTGAGCCCGTCGCACTTTAGCAGTTGCCACCAACCGCATGGCTTCGGTAATTTTGCGTGTATTTTTGACCGACTTAATGCGATCTCGAATTGCCTTCAGGTTAGCCATATTTTTCCTTCCTTAACCGACCAAACATCTGATGGCAAAACGACAGAATTTTAGCCATCAGACGCTGTGGTTTTTACATTTAAGCCGCGGCCTTAAACCCTTGCTTCGTGTCTGCGATCGCTCCCTTAAGGATGTCGACCATTTCATCGGTCAGCTTTTTCTCGGTTTTCACAATCTCACCATAGCGAGGCTTGCTGGTTTTTAGATAATCCCGCAGCTGCTTAGCAAACTCGGTTACTTTATCCACCGGAATGTCATCAAGATAGCCGTTGGTGCCGGCATAAATGATGGCGATTTGGTCCGCTACGGGCAGCGGTGAGTTTTGGGGCTGCTTCAGCAATTCTCGTAGACGGACTCCACGGGCGAGTTGATCTTGTGTCGCTTTGTCCAGGTCAGAGGCAAACTGTGAGAAAGCCTGCAGTTCGTCAAATTGAGCGAGTTCCAGTTTGAGCTTACCAGCCACCTTCTTCATCGCCTTAATCTGCGCTGCGCCGCCCACTCGGGAAACGGAAATACCCGCATTAATGGCTGGCCGTAAACCCGAGTTAAACAGGTCAGAAGAGAGGAAAATCTGACCATCGGTAATCGAAATTACGTTTGTTGGAATATAAGCAGAGACGTCCCCGGCTTGAGTCTCGATAATTGGCAGCGCTGTCATGCTACCGCCATCCAATTCATCACTTAACTTGGCGGCTCGCTCCAGCAGACGAGAGTGTAAATAAAACACATCTCCCGGATAGGCCTCGCGACCCGGCGGACGACGCAGTAGCAAAGACATTTGTCGATAAGCCTGAGCCTGCTTGGACAGATCATCGTAGACAACCAGCGTGTGCTTACCCTTGTACATGAAATACTCAGCTAACGTGGCCCCCGTGTAGGGCGCTAGATACTGTAGCGGCGCTGGGTCGCTAGCGTTGGCCGCAACAACGATGGTGTATTCCATCGCACCGCGCTCTTCCAACACGTTCACTACCTGAGCCACGGAGGCGGCCTTCTGACCGATCGCCACATAAACGCAGATCACATCCTCGCCCTTTTGGTTAAGGATGGTGTCAATCGCCACCGCAGTTTTACCCGTTTGGCGATCGCCAATAATTAATTCACGCTGTCCGCGACCAATGGGAATCATGGCGTCAATTGCAGTGATGCCAGTCTGCATCGGCTCACAAACCGACTTCCGCGCAATAATGCCCGGAGCGGTCGATTCAGTTAAGCGAGTATCATCGGCTTGGATGTCACCTTTGCCATCAATCGGTCGGGCCAGCGCGTCAACCACGCGACCTACTAATGCATCTCCCACAGGAATCGAATTAATCTTGCCAGTGGCGGTCACCGGACTGCCTTCCTGGATGCCATAGCCAGCCCCCATCAGCACCGCCCCAACATTATCTTCTTCCAGATTCAGGGCAATACCCACTGTTCCATCTTGGAACTCTAGCAGTTCACCGGCCATGGCCTTTTCCAAACCGTAGATGCGAGCGATGCCATCACCCACCTGCAGCACGGTGCCAACGTTAGAGACTTGCACAGACTGATCATATTGCTCAATCTGCTGCTTAATAATGTTGCTAATTTCGTCAGGTTTAATGCTTACCATTGGAATTGCTCTACTGAAGTTAATGGACGATGAAACTTGAATGACATTAAGGATCGAAGAAAGTGGATCGCAGCTACGTTGCTGAGTTGAGCTGCATGCTCAGCCGTCTGAGCTGACCCCGCAAACTAGCATCAACAACCTGAGAGCCCACCTTAATAATGACTCCTCCCAGTAAGTCAGCATTGAGGCTGACCTCCAGGTCAACTTGTTCCGCATCGGTCATAGCGGTTACTTTCTGCCGAATCTGATCTTTTTGCGCATCGGATAGCTCAACAGCGGCCGTCACTTCTGCCAAAACGGTTTTACGCAGTTGGCGCAACAGTTCCTGATAACGCTTAAGAATTGGCCCCAAAAAGCCAATCCGCCCCTTATCAATTAACAGCTTCAAGAAATTAGAAAACAGCGGGTGCAAATCTTCCCCAAGCTGCTGAAAAACCCCCTTCTTAGCGGCTTCATCCATCAGCGGATTTTCTAAAAATCGCTGCAAATCTTCAGAGGCTTTCAACAATTCCAGCAGGCCCTGGGCATCTTGGCCAAAGCGATCTTCTAGCTGCTGGTCCTGGGCTAAGGACATCAGCGCCTGGGCATAAGGATCAGCAATCTCTAAGGAAACAGTGGTCGAACTCATCTTACTTAACTCTCCAGCAGCGCAATACTTTTATCAATTAAAGCCGTCTGAATTTCTGGATTAAGCCGATCCGGTAGCTCAGCCTCGGCTCGCTCTAGCGCTAACTCAGAAATTCGCTGGCGCAGCTCTCGCGCAACTTTTTCCTGCTGGAAAGAAACATCTTGGTCAGCAGCGGCCTGCATCCGCTCAATGTCAGCCTGAGCCTGAGCCAAGATATCCTCACTGACCTTGGTCGCATTCTGTTTGGCTGACTCGACAATCTCTTTCGCCCTCGACTGGGCCTGAGCCAGTTTTTCCTGCTGCTCCCCTAGCGATCGCTTAGCCTCTCGCTGGCGGCGTTCAGCATCTTGAATCGCTTCCTCTATGCTGGCGCGGCGACTAGACAAATTACCGCCTAGAAACTTGCTGCCAAAATAAAACAGCACTCCCCAAATAATTACCAAATTAATCAAATTAGATTCGAGCAGGTTAAATTCAAGTCCAAAGCCGCCCTCTTCGGTTGCTAGCAGCCAGAAATCAACCATAGTGATACGTCCTAACAATCATGCAAAATTAAACTCAACTGGATCCCAGGCGAAACCGTTTCCTATGCAGCAGGCAAAAGCTTATCTAGCATCTGCTGCGCTAGTGCAGCCACCTGCCCTTCCAACACTTGAAAGGCCGATTCTTTCTGAGCTTCAATCTCTTTTTGAACCTGCTCTTTTTGAGCTTGAGCTGCTTGCTGTGCAGCGGCAATCTGTTGACTAGCCATATTCTCTGCTTCTGCTTGAGCCTCAGCGACAATCGCCTGGGCCTGTCGCCGAGAATCCGCTAGCTCTTGCTCATACTGCTCTGCCAGCTTTTCAGCCTGTGCCAACTGTTCTTTGGCCTGGGTAATGTTGGAACTGACATAACCGTCACGCTCATCAATCGCATTCCCCAAAGGCTTATAAAAAACGATGTTGAGTACCACTGCCAAAATTAAGAATTGAACCGCCATCAAAGGCAGGGTGGCATTGATATCAAACAGGCCACCGCCCTCTTCTGCCGCCAAAAGCCACATCCAATTCATCGCGTACAGGTCCTCAACTCTATTTCGGAAAAAATTATTAGTATTCAAAAGCAGGGGCCAGGAAAACGCAGTTTCCCCAACCCCAAGCGCTACGGTTAGCTAAAGGGATTAGCGAACAGTAACACCAGTGAAACCACCAAACCATAGATGGTCAGCGCCTCCATAAAGGCCAAAGACAGCAGCAGCGTGCCGCGAATCTTGCCTTCCGCTTCTGGCTGGCGAGCAATACCTTCTACCGCTTGACCAGCGGCGGTGCCTTGGCCAATACCAGGGCCAATAGCAGCCAAGCCAACCGCTAGCGCGGCAGCAATGACGGATGCAACAGCAACAATCGGTTCCATTTCCTTACCTCAAAGAGTGGATGTTCTATTAAACAACTACAGAAGTGAACTCACCATTTGGCTTGCTCTTCAATCAAGGCCCGAAGGACCTTCCCCGTTGATATTGCGCTTAGAAATCCACGCATCAACCTAGGTATCATCTGGGCAGTCTGTAAACTACCCATGCTCTTCCTCACCATGACCCTCCATCGCTTCCGCAATGTAAACAGCCGCTAGGGTGGCGAAAATCAAGGCTTGAATAGCACTGGTAAAGAGGCCCAAAACCATTACTGGCAAGGGCACAAACAAAGGAACCAGCAATACCAGTACAGCCACCACTAGCTCGTCTGCCAAGATGTTTCCGAAAAGTCGAAAGCTGAGAGACAGAGGCTTAGTGAAATCTTCTAGAATATTGATTGGTAAAAGAATTGGCGTGGGCTCAATGTAACGCGCAAAGTATCCTAATCCCCGCTTTTTGAAGCCTGCATAGAAGTAGGCCAAGGAGGTCAAGAGAGCTAGGGCCACCGTTGTATTGATGTCATTAGTCGGTGCTGCCAATTCGCTACCGGGGATGTGAATCAATTTCCAGGGCATCAGGGCACCCGACCAATTGGACACAAAAATAAATAGAAATAACGTCCCCACAAAAGGCACCCAAGGGCGATATTCCTTTTCCCCAATCTGGCCTTTTGCCAAGTCACGAATAAACTCCAGAGCATATTCCATAAAGTTTTGCAGGCCTGATGGAATTCGCTCAATGTTGCGAGTCGCCAACACTGAAAACAGGAGCAGCAGGGCGATAACAAACCAAGAGGTCAAGAAAACCTGTCCATGAATCCTCAGGCCTGCAACTTCCCAATAAAAATGCTGGCCTACTTCCAGCTCAGCCAACACTATCGAAACCGGCATAAAATTAATCATCTCAAGTCATTCTTAAGATTTGCACAAAATCCTACAGAAAAAACAATGCTAAGCTCCTTAGGCACCGAATGACACATCTGACGGCCTAATCCCCCTGAGGAACTGCGGTCCAAATTGTGTAGCCAATAAGAGCAGCTTTGTAAGTTAGAAAACCCAGAAACACAGGAACAATTTCAAGCTGGTTCCATTGACTAGCCGTCAAAATCATGACGGCAACTAACGCCAGCCGTCCACTGGATACTCTGATAGCCCCTCTACCGATTCTTTCGACGTTTTTTGACAACATCCTCAAGTAAACCACACCGGTGCATGCGCCTATCAGATAATTCAAGGCAATATGCAACGAGTAGGCCCACCAGGTACCAGCAAAGATAATGGCTGAAAAAATCGCAGTTATCCTCAACAACTGGCGCTGTAAGCGATAGAAGTCTTCCATTGAATCCTTTGCAGAAGGTTCGTTGGAGACACTCTGTTCGCCTGCAACAATTTGCGATTCAGCACTTGAAGAAGTCTGCACGTAGCCTGACCTGGTCAATCTAGATCTTTCTGGCCAGTCACTTATGTGAATAAATGCTTAAGCCACGGCTGATCATATCACGGTAGTAATCTTTAATTTTTGCAATATTTAAGTTCCTACGAAAAATGTATCGAGACTGCAACTGAATGTCGATACAGGGCTTTAGAACGCTAGCTTTAGAAAGCCGTGGCCGATATCAATAGCGCTGAGTATTCGTGTGCACCAAGCCTTCTCACTCAGAGTAGAAAGAGCGGATGCTGACGCCACACAATATTATGGCGACGATCGCTTCTCCAGCAAACGCGCTCATTCATCTGCAAAGCTGGCAGCGCTGGGCGAATGTTACATAGCTTTACGTCTTTCTAATCTTTACTTCCTGCCCCTGTACCATGGCTGTTGGGATGGAAGATGGCGTTGCAACATAGTTTTAACAATCGCTAGTTTCCAGGCCAAATCGTTCTAATGTGAAGGCTGGATCGGTAATCTCGTTGATTAACATCCAATAATTTATCCACCAAATACTACGCCGTTTACTGTTAGACCTACTGATGGTGCAGCTGCAGGTTGCACCAGTTAGGGTGTCTGGCAAAAACTGTTTTTGAAGATTGAGTAGGGAGCTATTGAGAAAGGATGACTTTAAAGGTTAGTGGTGGGAGTGTCGTAGCAAGCCCTCAGCTTTATCAAACGCTGCCGGTCGCGACTATTTCCCAAGCAGAACAGCAAGATCGCTACATGGACAAAGGCGAGCTTGAGGAGTTGGCTAGCTTCTTTACTTCTGGAGCCAAACGGATTGCGATCGCAGAAGCATTAACTCGATACTCTGAGCTAATCGTTTCAGAAGCTGCTAATCGTATTTTTACTGGTGGGTCACCGCTATCGTATTTGGAGCGCCCTCCCGAAACGGAACCTCCATCAATGGCGATGAATGGTGAGGCGACAAATGGGGCAGCAAACGTCAATTTAGGTACCACTACTTACATCGACAGCAATGAAAGTGATGGCGGACTGTTAGGTGGACTGCGCTCTATCTTTAGTTTGGGGACTCCATCAGGTCCGCTGCCGGCTGGATTCCGGCCCATCAACGTCACCCGCTATGGCCCCAGCAACATGCAAAAGTCCCTGCGGGATATGAGCTGGTTTTTGCGCTATCTCAGCTATGCGATCGTGGCCGGCGATCCCAACATCATTTCGGTCAATGTCCGGGGGCTGCGCGAAATTATTGAGAACGCCTGCTCTTCGGCTGCCACCATCGTGGCTATTCAAACCATGCGGTTTGCGGCGCTGCGCTACTTCAAGAGCGATGCGGAAGCGGTTGAGATCGTGACTCAATATTTTGACGTTTTGCTAACCGAGTTTAAGGCTCCCGCCCCCTCCAATAAGCTGCGTCAGCGTCCGTCATCTGATCAGCAGGGCTTAGAGCTGCCACAAATCTACTTCAACGCGGCAGAACGTCGGCCAAAGTTTGCGATGAAGCCAGGGCTGTCTCTATTGGAAAAACAGGACGTCGTTAAAGCGGCTTATCGCCAGGTGTTTGAGCGCGATATTAAGCGGGCTTATTCGCTCAATATTTCTGATCTCGAGTCTAAGGTCAGAAATGGCGAAATTTCGATGAAAGAGTTTATTCGCCGTCTCTGCAAGTCGCCCTTGTATCGGAAGAATTTTTTCGAGCCATATATCAACAGTCGTGCGCTCGAGCTAGCTTTCCGGCATATTTTGGGGCGAGCTCCAAGCTCTCGGGAAGAGGTGCAGAAGTACTTCTCCATTGTGTCCAGCGGTGGACTAGCGGCGCTTGTCGACGCCCTTGTTGACTCTAAAGAATATGCTGACTACTTCGGCGAGGAGACCGTTCCCTATTTGCGCGGTTTGGGCCAAGAAGCTCAAGAATGTCGCAACTGGGGACCGCAGTTCGATCTGTTTAACTACAGTGCGCCTTTCCGCAAAGTCCCCCAGTTTGTCACCTTATTTGCGGCTTACGACCAACCGCTGCCGGATCAGCACGTATACGGCTCCGGTAACGATCCGTTAGAAATTCAATTTGGTGCCATCTTCCCGAAAGAAACTCGGGATCCTGACGCTACGCCAGCCTTCTTTAACAAAGACACACGGCGCATTCTAATTCGTCGCGGCGCTGGCATTGATAATCAGTTGAGCAATCCGGCAGCGCGTCCGAAAGCTCCAGGTTCTTTAGGGCCAAAGGTCTTTAAGCTGGATCAGGTGCCTGCCACGGGTAACACTCAAGCCAGCGTGCGTTATTCCGAAAGCTCGACTCAGGCTGTGATCAATGCTGCCTATCGTCAGGTGTTTGGCCGTGACCTCTATGCTGGCCAGCGGTTGAAAACGGCTGAAATCAAGTTGGAAAATGGCGAAATTACCATGCGCGAATTTATTCGCGCGTTAGCGAAGTCAGAAGTCTTCCGCAAGATGTACTGGTCGTCTCTCTATGTGATGAAGGCGGTTGAATATATTCATCGGCGACTGCTGGGGCGTCCCACCTACGGCCGTCAGGAAACTAACCAATACTTCGACATCTGTGCCAAAAAGGGTTTCTATGCTCTGATTGACGCAATTATCGACAGTCCAGAATATGACGAGGCGTTTGGGGAAGACACGATTCCCTATGAGCGTTATCTGACGCCAGCGGGTCTGTCAATGCGGGCAGTACGAGGCTCAACCCTGGCCGATCGCGGCATGGCCCAAAACATGCCGGAAGGGACTCCTCGCTTTGTCGAGTTGGGACAGTCAAATGGCAATCGCTCTGAGCCCGACTTGAAATCTCGAGTGGTGCAAGGGGTGAGCCGTCAGCGTCAGGAGACCAAAATTTTCAAGCTGACTAGCTTAGTTGACAAAGCGGCGCTGAAAGTTGTTGCTCAGGCGGCTTATCGCCAAATTTTTGAGCGCGATATTGCTCCCTACATTGTCCAAAATGAGTTTAGGACACTAGAAAGCCGGTTAGGAAATGGTGAAATCAACGTGAAAGAGTTCATCGAAGGACTGGGCTGTTCACAGCTTTACCTACGGGAATTCTACGCACCCTATCCTAATACCAAGGTTATTGAGTTGGGCACCAAGCATTTTCTGGGGCGGGCACCCGTTGATCAGGCTGAAATTCGCAAATACAACCAGATTTTGGCTTCTCAAGGCCTGAAAGGCTTTATTCAAGAGATGCTGAGTACGCCGGAATATGCTGAATGTTTTGGTGAAGACACCGTCCCCTATCGACGCTTCCCGACGCTGCCGGCGGCCAATTTCCCGAATACCGAGCGGCTTTACAATCAGCTCACTAAGCAAAATCGCGAACTCGTAGTTCCCAGTTTTGAACCGGTTTAGCGATGGTCTTAGCGTGAGTCCGCTTGGTGAGCAGGAAAAGCATGCATTGCCCCATTGGCAGTCATCAGCGACTCACCAAGCGGACGTTTGTGAAACACTAACAGTTGTAAATTTGCACCGCGATCGCCCCTAATATTTGGGTCGGCGATGCTTTAGAGAGGGTGCATAAAGCCTCATTGCTCAAGGTTTTCAAAAAGATGAGGGCAATTGTTACAAAATGTTTCGCCCTGCCTAAGAAGGCGAGGGTGATACCGGACAATGAAGTCCGGAAGGTGTCTGTTTCTCAAAGGCTTTTAGAGGGCATAAGTCGGTGTTGCCGAGCTTTACCATCCTTGACAAAGTGATAGCAACCTTAGCTTTCTACAGTCGTTGTGACATAGACCAAAACATCAGCCAGCTAATGTGAGTGTCTCACCGCCTTTCTGGGCGATCGCTGGCCTTTTAGATTCAGTGAATACCAGTTATTAGTTCAGTATCTGGTTCCATTTTTCGGAGGAATCCATCTAATGAGTATTGTCACGAAATCTATCGTGAATGCCGACGCTGAGGCTCGCTACCTCAGCCCTGGCGAACTAGATCGCATTAAAACCTTTGTGACGTCTGGTGAGCGTCGTTTGCGTATTGCTCAAGTTTTAACTGAGTCCCGTGAGCGAATTGTTAAGCAAGCTGGCGATCAGCTTTTCCAAAAGCGCCCTGACGTTGTTTCCCCCGGTGGCAACGCCTATGGTGAAGAAATGACCGCCACTTGCCTGCGCGACATGGATTATTACCTACGCCTGATTACCTATGGTGTGGTTGCTGGCGACGTGACTCCTATTGAGGAGATTGGTCTGGTCGGCGTACGTGAAATGTACAACTCTCTCGGCACGCCTATTCCCGCAGTGGCTGAGTCTGTTCGCTGCATGAAGGCGGTAGCTTCTGGCCTGCTGTCTAGCGAAGATGCGGCTGAAGCTTCTGCTTACTTTGACTATGTCGTTGGCGCAATGCAGTAGTACTGCCGCGTGTAACGGTCATTTTTAATGCAAGTAAGGACATTTAAGGAAACAAATCATGCAAGACGCAATTACTGCAGTCATTAATGCTTCTGATGTGCAAGGTAAGTATCTCGATGGTGCTTCCTTGGACAAGCTGAAGGTCTACTTTCAAACGGGTGAGCTGCGCGTTCGTGCTGCCACTGCCATCAGCGCTAATGCGGCTGAAATCGTCAAGGAAGCAGTTGCCAAGTCACTGCTTTACTCCGATATCACTCGTCCTGGCGGTAACATGTACACGACTCGTCGCTATGCTGCCTGCATTCGCGACTTGGACTACTATCTACGCTATTCCACCTATGCCATGTTGGCTGGTGATCCCTCCATTCTGGATGAGCGCGTGCTGAATGGCCTCAAAGAAACCTACAATTCCCTGGGTGTACCCATCGGTGCAACGGTGAATGCTATTCAGGCCATGAAAGAAGTCACCGCTAGCCTTGTTGGTGCTGATGCCGGTAAGGAAATGGGTGTTTACTTTGACTACATTTGCTCGGGCTTGAGCTAAGGGTAGTGCGAGATAGTTTCGTTCCTCATCTTAAATAAGATGCGCTCCCGCAGAGCCTCTGTCTGGGGTGAGTGTTGAGTTAGGAGACTAGCTTAGCATTGGCTTGAGACAAGGGTTTTCTGCGGGAGATGTTTTAGATACTGTCGGTTTTGATTGGTGATAGCAGGCTTCTATGTGAGGTTTGCGATCGCTTTTTAAGGCTTTTGGTTAATTGCTGTTGATTGACTTTAGGAGAATCTAGATAGCCATGCGAATGTTTAAGATCACGGCCTGTGTTCCGAGCCAAACTCGCATTCGCACCCAGCGGGAGTTGCAAAATACCTTTTTCACGAAGCTTGTTCCCTACGACAACTGGTTTCGTGAGCAGCAGCGCATCCAAAAAATGGGTGGCAAAATTGTCAAGGTTGAAATGGCAACGGGCAAACCTGGTATGAATACCGGATTGCTATAGGTACTGAACCTTTTGGTTGGGTCATGTGAGTGATTTGAAATGGGTGTGGGCAACCATGCCTATTTTTTATGGAATCTTAGAAGAGCATAGACAATACCGATTCTCTTTTCCAAAGCTGCCGATGTTGAAACTGTGGGCGTGGATGAAAACAGGTTTGCATCCATGACCGATAATCGAAAACCGGCATGAGCCGATAAACAAAAATAATTACCGCTATCTGACGGCTGGGTCTGCTTGTTTTAGTAATAATCTGTAGCAGGTTTTCCAGCGATTGCTATACTTGCCACGTTGTTGCTGAAAGGTGCCTGAAACAGCGCTTTCAATATCTTCGATCGGTATGTAACAGAGCTAGCAGCACCCTCGAAGATAAGCGTTCAGCCATTAGTCTGGCGATCGCACTTATTTTTCTGGCGACGATATTCGTTTATTTGGTGCAGTCTCAGACCGCCATGTCCCCAACCGCAAACACGGCTTTTATCCGACATCTATTGCCCGTCGTCGATCCTTCTACTCACCATTGGTCTCGGGAGGCGCGCTTAACGCGATGGCTGACGTTAGTCTGGCTGGCTGTCGGCCTGGCTACCTTATTTTCAGCTTCTTATCCGGTGGCTTTGGTAGAGACTGGGGTCGGCTGGCGATTTTTGGCAATACAGCTCATATGGGTGTTCCTAGGGCTGACCCTGTTTAACTGGATTGTGCGTCAGCCTATCGCTCGCTTGATGCGGCTATCGGGATTGGCCTTTTTTATCGTGGTTGGTCTTTTGTTTTTGACGCTGATTCCGGCTTTAGGCGTCACGGTAAATGGAGCAACTCGGTGGCTGGCATTGGGGCCCTTTTTAATTCAGCCGTCTGAGCTATTGAAACCGCTGCTAGTTTTGCAGGCTGCGCGCCTGTTTGGCCGTTGGCCAGGCCTATCATGGTCAACCCGAGGGCTCTGGATTGGGCTATTTACCATCGCGATCGCGACCATTTTGCTGCAGCCCAATCTCAGCACCGCCGCCATTTGCGGCTTCTCTCTATGGCTCATTGCGCTGGCTTCAGGATTATCCTATCGGCTGCTGGCTAGCACTGCGGTAACGGGGCTGTTAGCGGCAATTGTCAGCCTCAGCGCCAATGCCTATCAGCGAGAACGGATTACGGCATTTCTCAATCCATGGGCCGATCCCACTGGCAATGGCTACCAGCTAATTCAGAGTTTGTTGGCCATTGGCTCTGGCGGACTGTTAGGCAGCGGTTTTGGCTTTTCTCAGCAGAAACTCGATTTTTTGCCGATTCAATACACCGATTTTATTTTCTCAGTGTATGCCGAAGAGTTTGGCTTCGTTGGCAGTCTCTTTCTATTAGGGCTGCTGCTGACTTATGCTTCGCTGGCGGCACTCGTTGCCATCCGAACGACTCACCCTTTGCAGCGGCTCATCGCCATCGGTGCGATGGTGTTGCTGGTGGGACAATCTTTTTTGAATATTGGCGTGGCAATTGGCGCTTTGCCGACAACTGGGCTACCGCTGCCGTTATTCAGTTACGGTGGCAGCTCTATGATCTCCAGCTTGGCGATCGCTGGTTTACTAACTCGCGTGGCCCGTGAGATGAAAGAGGACAATGTGATCAAGTTACCGGTAAGAAATTTTTTACGCGATCGCTAGTCATTCATAGTCTGTATGCTCTGCGGCATGGCAACACGGATATACAAGCCGTTCAACGAGAATTGTGAAGCAGTGCTTGCTGCCTGGAACAGATCATCAGTCGGACACCACCCGCCTGATGCAGAGTGTCTGACTTCATCGGTTGAGGGCTGAAATCCTGTCCATCAAAGCATCGGCGATATAGAAGGTAACCAAAAGTCTGGAAGTTTCCAACGGTTTGTAGTGCTTGAGATGACTGCAGGCCATTTCAACTCGTCAAGTACTGTCGGCAAAATTCGCCGCGATCGCAGCTTTTTTCTTGACTTTTCCTGTGTTTACCAGCTGCCTCGACTCATTACTGCAAAACCTTTCAGGCAGTGCCTTGCAACGCTTCGCCAACCTCCAAACAGGCTTTACCAGCCTGGCTATTTACAATGTGTAATGCGGACTCTCCGGAAGCTATACCGACGGCTCTCTACCGTTTGTTACGTCTCAACTTCTCAAAAAAAGTAGCAAACTTTTCAATAGTGAAATAATGAGGTAATAATGAAATATGAAACGATTATGAAAGCTCTCGATAATGGCTCCATTATTTTCGACAAAACGTTCGCTACTTTTGGCGAGAAATTTATTAGTGGCTGGCCTAGCTGCTGGAATTGGACTCATCGGCTGCACGCCCTCACCCACAACCTCCTCTAGTGAATCTGCCGCAGTAGAGCCTGCCGCTGACACTGCTGAGACCGAAAGTAAGAAAAAAGTATTGACCACTTTTACCGTGCTGGCTGATATGGCACAAAATGTTGCCGGGGATCAGCTTGAGGTCGAATCGATTACCCGCATCGGGGCCGAAATTCACGGGTATGAGCCCATCCCTAGCGATATTGTCAAAGCGCAGGATGCCGATTTAATTCTCTACAACGGCATGAATCTGGAGCGCTGGTTTGAACAGTTTTTGGGAAATGTGCAGGATGTGCCGTCCGTCGTCCTGACTGAGGGCATCGAGCCTATTCCCATTGCCGAGGGACCTTACACCGATAAGCCCAATCCCCACGCCTGGATGTCTCCTCGCAACGCCCTGATCTACGTTGAAAATATTCGTCAAGCGTTTGTCGAGCTTGATCCTGATAATGCCGATACTTATAACGCTAATGCCGCTGCTTACAGCGAGAAATTAAAAGCGATTGATACTCAACTGACGAGTGACTTGGCCCAGGTGGCCGCCAACCAACGCACGCTGGTTAGCTGTGAGGGAGCCTTTTCATACTTAGCTCGAGATTATGGCATGAAAGAAATTTACATGTGGCCAATTAATGCTGAGCAGCAGTTCACTCCTAAGCAAGTGCAAAGCGTTATTGACCAGGTGGAAACTAACGATGTGCCCACTGTTTTTTGTGAAAGCACCGTTAGCGACGAAGGGCAAAAGCAAGTTGCTCAGGCGACTGGTGCACGATTTGGTGGCAACCTTTATGTTGATTCTCTTTCCACAGAAGACGGACCCGTGCCAACTTTTCTAGACCTTTTGGAATACGATGTCCGAGTTATCAGCTTGGGACTTCTGGCCGGCGCCAATTCACAATAATTCAACTTTGGCGACTAAATTGACGCCGATTCAATATCTTTATTTTAGGCTTTTCACTCTCGAACATTAACCTAACTATGTCAACTTCGCTGCCTCGTTTTGATATCACCGTTGATAACGTCAGTGTCACTTACAACAATGCTCGATTAGCGCTTTACAATGCCACCTGCACCATTGAGCCAGGAACCATTACGGCCCTGGTCGGCCCCAATGGCAGCGGCAAGTCAACGTTATTCAAGTCTATTATGGGGTTTTTAAAGCCGAGTCAGGGACGGGTTCAAATTGGCGGCCTGCCAGTACAAAAGGCGCAAAAACGGCAGTTGATGGCGTATGTTCCTCAGTCTGATGAAGTGGATTGGAACTTTCCCGTTAGCGTGTTTGATCTAGTGATGATGGGGCGCTATGGCCACATGAATCTGTTGCGCATTCCCCGGCAAAAAGATCGCCGCTTGGTAATGGAAAGCCTAGAGCGAGTTGGTATGGTGCCCTTTCGCGATTACCAGATTGGTGAACTGTCTGGCGGCCAAAAGAAACGGGCTTTTTTAGCGCGGGCTCTGGCTCAAGAAGGCAAAGTCATTCTGCTTGACGAGCCTTTCACCGGTGTTGATGTCAAGACGGAGAAAAGCATCATTGATCTGCTAATTCAACTACGCACAGAAGGCCACACGATTCTGATTTCAACCCATGATTTGGCCTCAATTTCGACCTTTTGCGATCGCACCATTTTGCTCAATCGCACTATCCTGGCTGCGGGCAAAACCGCCGAAACCTTTACCCCTGAGAATTTAGAATTGACCTTTGACGGTATCCCTATGGGGCATCTCAACCAAATGTTTAACCCGCTTGAGGTTGGCGCATGAGTCAGCTGGTCGCTGTCACTGATGGGTGGAACTGGATAGTAGAGCCGTTTCAATACGCCTTTTTGGTTCGGGCGATTTGGGTTAGCGCTTTTGTGGGGCTAGTGTGCGCGGTGCTGTCCTGCTACATCACCCTCAAAGGTTGGTCGCTGATGGGGGATGCGATTTCCCATGCCGTCGTGCCGGGCGTAGTGATTGCCTATGCCTTGAATATTCCATACGCGATTGGCGCCTTTATTTTTGGGTTTGGTGCCACCGTGGCAATCGGCATTGTCAAAGCCAGCACGCGGCTGAAGGAAGATGCAGTTATTGGGATTGTCTTTACGGGATTTTTTGCTTTGGGCCTCGTCTTGGTTACCAAAATTCCCAGCAACGTTGACCTATTCCATATTTTGTTTGGCAATGTGCTGGGCATCTCGCAATCAGACATCATTCAAACTTTGATCGCCGGGGGCATCACGCTGCTAGTGATTTTTGTGCTGAGCCGCGACCTGCTGCTGTTTTGTTTTGACTCAAACCATGCCAAAGCGATCGGGTTACGCAACTGGCTGATGTACTACATCCTGCTATCCGTGCTGGCGTTGACTATCGTGGCGGCGCTACAAACCGTGGGCATTATCCTGGTTATCTCCATGCTGGTGACGCCGGGATCGATTGGCTATTTGCTCAGCGATCGCTTCAATCACATGCTGCTCTATTCCGTCACCAGCAGTGTCTCGTCCTGCGTCTTGGGTACATATCTCAGCTATCACCTCGACGTTTCTACCGGTGGCTGCATTGTCGTAGTCTTAACCAGCCTATTCACCCTAGTGATGATTGGGGCCCCCAAATACGGCCTGCTGGCCCAATTGCTGCGCCGGCGACTGGCTCGCCCTCCAGAAGATGAACCGCACATCGTTGTCGATCAGTCCTGAACGCGATCCAGATCGCCTCAATATCGGCGAGCGTAGTTTTGACAAGTTTTTCCCTAATAGCTGTATCATTTGCTGAATAAGCATTTCAGGCTGGCATACGAGTAGGGCATCACACATGAATGAAGAAGTAGCTCTGCGAGTCTTTTTTGAGCTGCACTCGAACCTGCCGAGGGAAGGGCCAGGAGATAATGCTGCCACCGCGCAGGCATTTGCATTACTGCCAGAGTTACCGGCACGGCCCGACATTTTGGACGTGGGCTGCGGGCCGGGGATGCAAACGGTGCAGTTGGCTCAACTGACGGACGGGCAGATTACGGCGGTCGATATCCATCAGCCTTATCTAGATCAGTTAGAGCAGTCGCTGACGGCAGCGGGACTTCGCGATCGCGTCAAGCTATTGCAGGCTGACATGCTCGACCTACCGTTCTCGTCGGGGAGTTTTGACCTGATTTGGGCAGAGGGCTCAGCTTATATCATGGAGTTCGGCAGTGCGTTGCGAAATTGGCAATCACTGCTGACGCCAAAAGGATATCTGGTGGCCTCGGAGATTACCTGGATTCGCTCCAACCCACCGGCACCGGTCATGCAGTTTTGGCAAAATGAATATCCTGCCATACAGAGTGTCGAGGCAAATCTGACGCTGCTTAAAGCGTTGGGATACTTGCCATTGGCGCATTTTACGCTATCCGCTAATGCTTGGTGGCATGACTATTACACGCCGCTAGAGCAGCGCATCAATGAGCTGCAGTCACACTATCCCAACAGTCCAGACGCGCTGCAGGTGCTGGAGGCCCACCGCCAAGAAATTGACCTCTTTCGGCGCTACTCAGACTACTACGGGTATGTTTTTTACCTGGCCCAGGTGGATAGGCCAGCAACGTAATGTTCGAATTTGATATGGCGCTGACTGAAGGCCTCTCGTATGATATGGAATAGCCCTTGCTTGCCGTTCACGCGCTTGATTTATGCCCCCCCGATCAAGACAAGATAAACAAGTCAGAGACGAGCGATTACGGCTTTATCGGACGCTGCAGGCACTGCCGGGTGCGCAGTTTGAAGAAATTATTTTTGCTCTTAATCCGCCATCGGGCCTTGTCTCTCCTAGCCAGATGCAGCAGGGAACTCGCACCAACGAACTGTTGAAATGGGCAGAAGGCCAGGGTGGGTGTGGTCTAGAGACGATCTATGATTTGCTGGTCGACTATGTGCCTGACTTTCAGCCTCCGAGTCGAACTCAAGCAGCATCAGCCGCAGTCTCTGCCAAGCGGATCTTTATCAGTTATAAGCGCAATGTAGAGCCCGATGAACCCGTGGCGCTGGCTCTCTACGACGCCTTGGGGCAGGAGAATACAGTTTTTATTGACCAGAACACCCTGTTGGTGGGAGCCGATTGGGTTGAGCAGATTCACCAAGAAATTCAGCAGGCGGATGCGCTGATTGTGATGCTGTCAGAACATGCAGTGGGCAGCGAAATGGTGCAAAGAGAGGTGAAGATTGCCCATAAATTTGCCCGTGCCAATGCTGGTAAGCCCCAAATATTACCGGTGCGGCTGGCCTATCGCGAACCCTTTCAGTATCCCCTAGGCGCATATCTAGATCCGATTCATTGGGCGTTCTGGGAAAGCGATGATGATACGCCTCAGCTCATTCAAGAACTGCAGCAGGCGCTGGCAGGGGGGGGCTTGCCATTGTCTACCCCCGAGGCTAAACGCCAAATCATTCAGGCCCGCACAGCACCAGGCATTCCTCGACCCATGCCGTCAGCTCAGCTGCGCTCCCAAAAGCCCGCACTGGATCTGGAACTGCCAGAGGGCACGATGGCCCCAGAGTCGAACTTTTATGTGGAGCGATCGTTTGATGAAGTAGCCAAGCAAACGATTCAGCGGCAGGGCGTGACCATCACTATTAAAGGCCCCCGACAAATGGGCAAAAGTTCGCTGCTGAGTCGAGTGATGACGACAGCCAGAGAGCAGGATAAGCAAGTTGCTTTTCTAGATTTTCAACTGTTTGATCAGCAGTCGTTAACTGACCCGGATATCTTCTTTCCAGAGTTTTGTGCCTGGCTGACGGATGAACTGGATTTGGAAGATCAGGTCGATGATTATTGGAAGCGGCGGCTGAGCAACACCCAACGCTGCACCCGCTACGTGGGTAAATATCTGCTGCCGGCTTTAGGGCAGCCCTTGGTGCTAGCCATGGATGAAGTGGAAACCATGTTTGACACTGACTTCCGCTCGGACTTTTTTGGCATGTTGCGCAGTTGGCATAACAATCGCGCTACGAAACCCATTTGGAAAAAATTGGACCTAGCATTAGTAACCTCAACCGAACCCTATCAGCTAATCGATAACCTGAATCAGTCACCGTTTAATGTGGGACAAATTATTGAGCTGACAGACTTTGATTTTGACCAAGTTGCTAACCTCAATGACCGCCACGGCAATCCCCTGAGCAGAGCAGAACTAGAGCAGCTGATGGACTTGGTGAATGGCCACCCCTATCTGGTACGCAAGGCGCTTTATTTGATTGCCAATGAAACAGCCAGCGTGAACGACTTATTTGACCAAGCGATTAAGGAGCGCGGTCCCTTTGGCGATCACCTGCGATATCATCTGTTCCGGATGTACGACAAAGATGAATTGAAGCGGGGCTTTTTGCAGGTGGTGCATACCCACACCTGCGAAGATGAGCGGATATTTTTTCGGCTGCGGGGTGCGGGGTTAGTGCGGCGCAGCAGTGATGGCTTGGAAGTCGTGCCGCGATGTCGGCTATATGAGCAGTATTTTCAGCAGCATCTGGTGGGATGAGGCATCGGTGGGTAAGGGGGAAAGACGAATGGAGGGAGGAATTGAATGGGGAGAGGAGAAAAAGGGAAAAGGGGAAAAGGTAAGAAAGGGAAAGGGAAAGGGGAAAGGCTCCTTTGGCGTTTAGCTTTCTTTTTTTCACTGCAATGATTTGATTTGCTTAGCAAGCATCCGGCTAATTTGAAGGACTTGATGGTGCAGCGACCCATAGGCTGCTTGATCGACGTAACCGATTTCTAGCGCCACTCTTAATAGACTGCGTACCTCACCTGCTGAACCTTTTGAAATTCGGAGAAAGTAGATGTATTGCTTGGTAGAAGCACGTTCAAAACCTTCAGCGATGTTGGTGGGAATGGACACCGCCGCCCGGCGCAGCTGATCTCGCAGGCCGAAATCCCGTTTCAATTGCCCGCTATTCGACAGGACATAGACTGCTTTGACCAAAGCAATGCTGCACTGCCACACTCGTAAATCTTCAAAGGTCTCGACCCTAGCCATCGGCATCCTTGAAAAAATGCTTCAGCCATAGAATTCCCTGCTAGCTCCCAGCTATCCTGCCACACAACTCCCTTTTACCCTTCCCGGTTTTTCCATTCTCCTTTTACCCTTCCCCTTTTTTAACTCTCCCTTAACCCCCTTAACCCCCTTAACCCCATGCCTACCTCCCATTCCACCATTTACACCATTGGCGGCACCGTGCAAGCGGGAAGCGGGATCTACATTCCACGGCGGGCGGATGAGCAGCTGTTGGAATTGTGTCGCAGTCGCACGTTTGCCTATGTGCTGACGCCGCGACAGATGGGGAAGTCGAGTTTGATGGTGCGCACGGCGGAGGCCCTGCAGGAAGAAGAGGGCGTTGCTACCGCGATTGTGGATTTGCAGCCGATTGGGGCGAAGGTGACCCAGGAAGAATGGTATCTGGGGCTGCTGACGGAAATTGAGGAACAGCTGGATCTGGATACTGATCTGCTGGACTGGTGGGAGGAGCATAGCCATCTGGGCATGGCGCAGCGGATGACCCGCTTCTTTAAGGAGGTGGTGCTGACGGAGATTGATGGGCCGATTGTGGTGTTTATCGATGAGATCGACACCACCCTCAGCCTAGACTTTACCGACGACTTTTTTATTGCCCTGCGGTACTTCTATACGGATCGGGCGCAGACTCCAGCGTTTCAGCGGCTGTCGTTTGTGCTGATTGGGGTGGCGACCCCAGCGGATCTGATCCGCGACCCCCAGCGGACGCCGTTTAATGTGGGGCAGCGGGTAGATTTGACGGATTTTACGGCGGCAGAAGCGGCCCCCTTTGCGGTTGGGTTGGACCTACCCGAGTCACAGGCTCGCCAGGTGCTGCACTGGGTGTTGGATTGGACCGGGGGACACCCATATTTGACCCAGCGGTTGTTTCAGGCCATCGTGGAAAAAGGGCAAGGGGAGAGGCAGGCGAGTGAAGAGGGAAAGGCCAAAGTTCAAGGAGGGAACACGAGTTCCCGTTTACCGTTTTCCCAGAAAGATATTGATCAGATTGTGGCGGCGACGTTCTTCGGCGGCATGTCGGAGCGGGACAACAACCTGCAGTTTGTGCGGGGAATGTTGACTCAAGAGGAGCCGGATATCTATCAGATGCTAACGACTTATAAGGACATCTGGCGAGGGCGGCAG
This sequence comes from Cyanobacteria bacterium P01_C01_bin.120, assembly GCA_039027715.1. GTDB lineage: Bacteria > Cyanobacteriota > Cyanobacteriia > Phormidesmidales > Phormidesmidaceae > Halomicronema. Next base: position 17,597 of record JBCCJU010000025.1, on the reverse strand, counting down.
CCAGTGATAGATGAGGAGCAGTCGATTGTCAAGTCGCACCTGAAGCTGTCGGGGGTGGTGAAGCAAGACCCAGACAAAACCCTGCGGGTGCGGAATGGAATTTATCACACGGTTTTTGATGAGACCTGGATTCGGGAGAATTTGCCGGTTAACTGGCGGCGACGGATTCAGCGGTTGCAGGGCACCATTGCGGCGAGTTTGTTGATCATGACGGGCATGGGGGTGCTGACCACTTGGGCCTTATGGGAGCGGGGCCGAGCCACGGCGGCTTTGGAGGCCGTAGCACTACAGCGTGACCAAGCTCAGCAAAATTTTATTGAAGCGGAGCGTCAACGGAATGCAGCAGAATTTCAAGAGGGATTAGCCGAAAAGCGCCGAGCAGAGGCAGAAGCCGCTGAACAGCGCGCCACGGAGCAGCAACAAATTGCTGAGACCGCTAGCGAACAGGCCGTACAAGCACAACAGGCAGAAGCAAAACAGCGACAGCAAGCAGAGCTTTTGCGAACACAAGCCCAGGCAGACGCTACCCGGGCAGCGCAGCAAGCCCAGATTGCAGAGGCACAAACGGTGATCGCCCGAGCCGAAACTCAGCGCGCGGAAGCGGCAACCCAACTCGCGGATGTGGAAGCTCTAAATGCGGAGATTAGGGCGGATAGTCTGGCGGTGGAAAATCTGATGGCCTCAGAACTCAACTTTCGGGCTTGGCTGGCGGGTATCCGCTTAGGGCGAGAAATTCAAGCCTGGGAAGGAGCCGTCTCTCAACAACGGGGAGCGTTGGTAGCCAGGGAACCCAAAGCCTCAGATAAAGGCATGGCTCAGCAGCCAGCCATGACCCCAGCGATGCGGTTAAAATCGCCCGTGCGGCTCCAGGCAGTGACTGCCCTAAGAGAAATTTACAACTACCCCGGTTATCTACATCGCAACACCCTGGGAGGCCATACGGATTGGGTCAGGAGTGTGAGTTTTAGCCCGGATGGGCAAACCCTCGCCAGCGCCAACGAAGATGGCACGGTGAAGCTGTGGGACCGCAGCGGTCGGGAACTGCAAACCCTCGAAGGCCATACGGATTGGGTCAGGAGTATGAGTTTTAGCCCGGATGGGCAAACCCTCGCCAGCGCCAGCGACGATGGCACGGTGAAACTGTGGGACCGCAGCGGTCGGGAACTGCAAACCCTCGAAGGCCATACGTCTTCGGTCTGGAGTGTGAGTTTTAGCCCGGATGGGCAAACCCTCGCCAGCGCCAGCGCCGATGGCACGGTGAAGCTGTGGAATTTTGATTTGGGTGACTTGCTGGCGAAGAGCTGTGCCTGGTTGGCAGACTACATGGCGAACCCGGCAACACCGCAGGAGCATAAGGCCCTGTGTCCGGCGGCGGGGCAGCGGGTGGGTAAGGGGCCGTTGGAGTGGGTGTTGGGGTTATGGAGATGGGGTGAAGGGTGAAGGGAGGAAAGGGAAAAGGGAAAAGGGAAAAGGGAAAAGGGAAAGGGGAAAGGGGAAAGGGGAAAGGGGTAGTTTGATTGTTGGAATGCGGTTGGACTTCACAACCTGAAATCGCCCGCTGCTTGCTGAAAACACTTGGCGAGATTGGCAGATGTTTGGGTGGCAAAGATTCAATGCACGACAACCCAGATATGCTGCCAACAAAATATTGGCAAAGTCTTTATTGCACAGTAAAGAATTCTGACTCACCACCAGCCTTTACTGCTGCCATGGGTCATCTTTAGAAGAATCATGGGGCGTTGCGGGTGAAGCTGCCGGGGCGTCCTCGTTTTGTGGTGAAGGAGAAGCGCTGGTCGCTTGGGCCTCGCTGGCTTCAGTAGTGACTTTTTGTGATTGCGCAATTTCGTCACGATTGAGGGGGATACTGGCCGCGAGCTGCGATTCTGCCGCTTTGGCCTCCACGGCGATCGTGTCGGCCCCGGGGACCTGCAGTGGAGAATTTTGCACCTGTTCCCGCATCCAGGTTTGAAACAGTTCGTCTAGCAGGCGCTGGTGAGTAGAGGCGTCCATCTGGGCAGGCAGAAATTTTTCCAGCCGCACGACAATGTACCATTCGCCCACGCGCTTCGGCGGCCAAATTTGGCCGGGTTTGCTCACCGACAGCAGTCCAGCTAAGGCCGGGTGGGGCACGCTCAGCTCGACGGGGCCAATCAGCCCGCCGGTCTTAGCCTCTTGCCCTTCGGAATATTGCTGAGCCAGATCGGCAAAGGGCTGACCGTCATCGTGGATGCGGAAGTAGAGTTCCTGTGCTAAGCCCAGCTGACTAGTGCGAATCAGCGAATAAATCACGCGATCAAGGCGGCTTTTGCGCTGTAGAAAATGCGACTCTACATCTTTGGCAAAGGTTTGCGCTTTAAATTTAGCCAGTTTTTTTTCGCGGGCCGCAGAAGTTTTAATCAGGTCGGGAGTGCTGTACTGCTTCTGAGCCCAGGCATTAGCCTCTTGGGGATTGGTAATTTTGTGGCGCTGGCAAAACTCGGCTTCTGCTGCCTGAGCTTCTTCTTCCGTCAAGTCAACATCGGCGATCGCATCATCCACGATCACTTCTTCAATCAGTCGCGAAAGCAAATTCGTTTTGCTCAACAGGGGAACGAGTTGCTCCGAAGTAAGAATGCGATCGCCAACTTTCAGCAAATCCATGCAAATAACCAGTAACTATAAAATGAAAATGGCTTCGCCCCTGCCCCATTATGCAGCCAATTTCAAGAATTCGGGAGAAATTTGAAATTCGAAATTTAGGGTGCAAAGTTCACTTCAAAGCCCTTCGAGCCGGCTACGTCCAATCGCCTCCGACTTGTCTATTCACTTGATCTTGTCCCCCTTACTCCACAGACAAGATTGTTTCCGGACTCGTGTAAACGCCCTCTTCACCGATTCACGTAACTGGACTAGCCCAGATTTGCCGAACGGCATCGGCGATGCGAAGCAAATCTTCATCCAATAAAGGCGGCCACTCCACCTGCTTAAGTTGTCCCTGCCGATATAGTTGACGGCTTTCGTAAGAGAGCAAGAACAGCGCATAGCCAAGCGATCGCTCAATAGTCGGTTCATTTTGCAGCGACTTTGACAGGGTTTTGAGCGCCAACAAGAGGGAGGTCACCTGCCCCGGAATGGGGGCTTGTCCCTGACGCAAGCAATCAATAAATGCAGTTTGGCCAGGTGCTGGGGTCAGCGTCTGCGCCAGTACGAATTTTTGAGCGGTGTCGAAGTCCATTGCAGCAAATCCTTTGAGAGAACATGACGACTGTTGCGAATGGGGCGGCTACGGGCACCCTAGGGCCAGCTTATTGAAAGTCAGACTCTCAAACCTGATAGAGACTTCATTAAGAAACTGGCGGATTCTGTAATAAAACTGCGAACCATTATGGCAGGAGACGATGAAATTCGTAGGGCTATCTAGGATTAAAAGGTTTAGCTTTGCTAATCCACAAGCTTTAGGACGGCGATCGCTCCCGCAACTTTGGGGCAGAAAATTCTATTTTTTTAATCATTATCTTGGGCAAGAAATACCGCTGGCTATGACATCAGTAATTATTCATTTTTATTAATTGCGGCGTCTAATCACCTTTAAAGACTTGATTTCTAGCAATTTGATAATCTTGAAAACCTCATGACCACTTCCATCCAATCTGTTCCTTTCGTCGATCTTTCTTGGCAGCACGATCCCATTCAAGATGAGATTCAGGCTGCCGTAGCCGCAGTCTTAAGGCAAGGTGATTTTGTCTTGGGGCAAGCAGTCAAGCAGTTTGAAGTGGCGTTTGCCCAAGCTTCAGGGGTGGCGCACGGCGTTGGGGTGGGTTGCGGCACCGATGCCATTGCGCTGGGGTTGGCGGCCTGCGGTATTGGTCAGGGCGATGAGGTCCTGCTGCCGGCCAACACCTTTATCGCCACCCTGATTGGCATTTTGCGGACGGGAGCAACCCCGGTCTTTGTCGATTGCGATCGCCACACCGCGCTCATTGACCTCGCAGCCGCTGCAGCAGCCATCACGCCTCGTACCCGCGCTATCGTCCCGGTTCATCTATATGGACAGATGGTGTCTCCCAGTGACCTCAAGACGTTGGCGGCAGCTCACAATCTCTTGATCTTTGAAGACGCGGCTCAGGCTCATCTGGCCCAGCGCGAAGGCATAGTCGCCGGCAGCCTTGGCGTTGCTGCAGCCTTCAGCTTCTATCCCAGCAAAAATCTTGGCGCCATTGGGGATGGTGGCATGCTGCTGACCAATGAAGACTTGATTGACCAAACCATGCGATCGCTGCGTAACTATGGGGCCGTGCGTAAGTACTTCCACACCGAGCCTCAGGGCATCAACAGTCGCCTAGATACGCTGCAGGCAGCCATTCTCGGACTCAAACTGCCGTACTTGGCAGACTGGAACCAAGCCCGGAATCAAATTGCTCGTCACTATGACGAGCGACTGGCAACTCTGCGAGAATTTGGCCTGATTCCGATGCGGAACGATAGCGGTTCTGGTCATGTCTATCATCTCTACGTCGTCAGGATCACAGCTGATTGCCCGATTGACCGTACGGCCCTGCAGCTAATGCTGCAAGAAAGCCGCGTTCAAAGTGGCATTCACTATCCTGTGCCGTGTCATCTACAACCGGCTTTTCAGTCTTTGGGCTATCAGCCAGGCGCTTTTCCCATGGCTGAAAGTCTCTGCCAAGAGATTCTTTCGCTGCCGATATATCCCGGTATGTCGATAGAACAGGCTGATCGGGTCATTGATGCGATCGCCCACTCTCTGAAGCAGGATGTTGCGACTACGGAACCCTTGACTGTCGTCCCGACAAAGTAAATTCATGGCTTTAAGCGCTTTTTCCCATAAAAAACAATTTTTACTAACGCCGTTGTCAATGGCTCTGTTAGGGCTATTGACCATAATGTACGTACCCTTGCTCTGGCACTGGGTTGATGGCTGGTTAACTAAATCCATTAGCATTCAACATGAATACTTCAGCCACGGTTTAATCGGTATTCCTTTCGCGGCTTACACGGCTTGGAGCCTGCGCCCCCGATGGCGCGCCTTATCAGATCAGCTACATCCAGCCGGGCTAGGTTTAGTGTCCTTAGCTAGCGCTCTGTATCTCAGTCATCTCCCCGATTGGATCAATATTTCCCTACCGTTGATGCTGGCGGGCATTTGTCTCACTCTTAAGGGATGGCCGGGGCTCAAGCTGATGGGCTTTCCCCTGGCTTTAGTGGCCCTGGCGACCCCGAGTCAACTGCCCTATCTAATCGAGCCGTACATTCTGCCGCTGCAGCACTTCATCGCGATCGTCGCCGGTTTCATTTTGAAGCAGGGGGGCATCGATGTCGTTGTCGATCAGATTTACCTGCGGGTAAATGATCAACTGGTTGAAGTCGCGCCCCACTGTGCTGGACTCAAAATCTTGTTCACCAGTCTATATGTGGCGCTGATGCTGATTTATTGGAACGAAGTGTGGCGATCGCGCCTACACACCAGTATTTTTCTCACTGCCACAGTGGCCATTAGCGTAGTTGGCAATATTATTCGCAATGCTTTGCTGAGCTACTTCCACGGCACCTTGAACGAAGCGGCATTTTACTGGCTCCATGACGATTGGGGCGGCGACGTCTATTCAGCCTGTCTGCTACTATCGCTGATTTTGGTCCTGTGGCTGATTCAAAAATATGTGCCTCAGTCTTTATCTTTCAGGGTTAATCCTGACGTTTCGGTCTAAATAGTCCTGCTTAGCCAGAGGAAGCCTTCACCATGTCAGAAGCTACCAAGCCCATGCCCAAGCAACGCTCGGTTGCACAATGGAGCCTGATTGCAGTGTTAACGGCGCTGGTGGCAATCGCAACTTTGCCGAGTTATATCAGCGGTCAGTGGCCGTGGAGCGCTGAATTACCAGTGCCTCACATCGAAAATATTAGGGAGCTTCTGGAAACGCCGCTAGAAATTGATGGCTGGCAATCGGTTTTCCATGAGGCCGTTGACATTGGGGGCAATCGCTGGAGTCTGACAGAATATCGCTCTGCCGGTGAGCCAGCCGAGTCCACTCAATCGTTCGGGCTTTTATTACGTCCACAAATGGCAGGTGATCAGCAGCCCGAAGTGGAGTGGGTAGATTTGCGAGGAGCTCAATCCTGGCAGGTCGATAACCGTCAGACTGTGCGGTTTACGCTGCCGGCAGCAGGTGACAATACAACAGTGAAAGCGCGATATTTGCGGGGCGTTAATGAACGCACAACTTTTGCCGCCATGCAGTGGTACGCCTGGCCAAAAGGGGGGCATTTTGCCCCCGGCAGATGGTTTTGGCACGATCAGGCTAAGCAGTGGCGGCAGCAAGAGCGGCTACCCTGGGTCGCCGTTAGTATTCTCCTGCCAATTGAACCGGTTGGGGATATTCGGCTTCACACTGAAACGGTGACTGCGATCGCCCAAACGGTACAACAAGAACTGATGACTTCCACCTTCAATACCGATTAAGTAGGCAGATACTGGAGAACCTAAGCAGGATAAAGCTTTTACAGGATGGGTATTTTTCTACAGAGCAGGTCCATGGTCGCTGGGCCAGTAATACTCGGCTAATCGGAGACGCATAAAGCTGGTGATGTCGGGCTGAGTTCTATGGCAAGCTAACTGGTGACGTGTTGCTAAGGAACTTTGCCACAGTGGTGTCTACTCTCCCCGCTTGGACTTTGCGCGATCGCACGTTTCGTTGGGGCGATCGTACGTATGTCATGGGCGTGCTTAACGTGACGCCCGACAGCTTTAGCGATGGCGGCCAGTTTGACACGGTGCCAGCGGCGATCGCCCAGGCCCAGGCATTGATTGAAGCTGGCGTTGATATTTTGGATATTGGCGGGCAGTCGACTCGTCCGGGGGCGGCACAAATCACTGAGCAGGAGGAAATGCAGCGGGTTTTGCCGGTAGTTGAGGCGATTCGGGCCAGTCATAATCCAGCGCTATCCACTGCCGTTATCTCCGTTGACACCACCCAGGCGATCGTGGCGCGCGGGGCAGTGCAGGCGGGCGCTGATTTGATCAACGATATCTCCGGGGGGACTTTTGATGCGGCCATGTTTTCCACCGTGGCCGATCTGGGGGTGCCGCTGATCTTGATGCATATTCGCGGCACCCCCGAAACCATGCAGAAAGACACCCAATACGCTGATTTGATGGGCGAAATCTACGGCTTTCTAGAATGTCAAATTGCTGCGGCCCAAGCGGCTGGCATCAATCACGGTCAACTTGCTATTGATCCCGGCATTGGTTTTGCTAAGAGCTATCCCCAAAATTTGGCTATTCTACGTCAGGTTGCCACGTTGCGCCGGCTGGGCTGTCCCATTTTGATTGGCCCTTCGCGCAAAAGCTTCATCGGCTGGCTACTGCATGAACCGGAACCGCAAAAGCGAGTTTGGGGAACGGCGGCGGCGTGCTGTGCAGCGATCGCGGGCGGCGCCGATATGCTTCGCGTCCACGACGGTAAAGCAATGGTAGATGTGGCAAAAGTCGCCGACGCCATTTGGCGACAAAAACTACCAAAGGGGCTAAAGGCTTGATTGAAAAGCCCCCTTAGCCAACGTGTCACTAACATCACTCACGCCCATTGAGGCGAGCCCCAAAATAAAATCTCCACAGGACGCTAGATAGTGTCTTGACGTCAAGAGAGGACCAACCGCGATCGCTTACTCTTAGCGGCTAATGTATTTGTATCTTGATTTAGCCCAATCGCTTCGAGCTGCTTGAGGTTTATATGACGAATGCGCTATCCAATGACAACATCGAAAGCCGCCTGACTCATATAGAAAGACTGTTACACAGCATCTTTAGCAAATCGAAATGCCACGGATTTTGACTGCATGTTCGCAGCGTTTGATACTGTTCGAGAAACGCTAGTCAATGTGGTGACTGTAACCCAAAGAAATGTCTTGAATATTGATGCGTTGACTCAAGATATTCGTCGTAATGCTGCTGACATTTGGGTAATAAGTCAGCGAGTGGATAGTTTGGCCGCTGCTAGCGAACGCCATGATCGCATTTTGGATTATCTGCTGCGTCGCGAAGCTGAAGAATTCGATTCAGAGTAACGACGTTAAGTGATAGCAAGATAAAAGAACATGGCGGCATTGAATGTCTGCTTTCAGAAAAATGTTGTTTCTCACACAATAAATTAGGATGAATTCAAAACTTCATTCAATATTTCAGATTGTCTTAGCCTTCGCTTCTATATGTTTTATTGCATGGTTATTTTACAAAGCAATTATCGCCATTATCTTTGGAATATTGTCCTTAGAATCCGATATTGCCGTAGCCGTCATTGCAGCATCAGCTTCTATATCAGTTTCTTTGATGTCCCTCGTTGTTTCAAAATATCTTGAAAGCAGAGCCGCAATCATCCAAGAAATTAGAGCTAAAAAGATTCCAATATATGAAGAACTTATCTCATTTGTAATGAGAGTTGTTTTTGCTCAAAGACTTGGCCTAGAGCCAGTAACTGAAGATGAACTAATGGAATTTATGGCAGAATTTACAGAGAAAATAACGGTCTGGGGTTCTGATGACGTCATAAAAGTATGGCGTAAATTTCGGCTTTCCGCTGCGAGTGGTTCTAATACTCAGAGCATATTATTCATGTATGAGGACATATTACTTGCAATCAGAAAAGATCTAGGTCACAAAAATTCCGGATTTAAAAAAGGTACTTTGCTAGGTCTCTTCGTTAACGACATTGATTTATTTAGTGATCGCTGACTAACTCCCACACAATTAATTTAGGTCTGTTGATCGATCGCACCCACCCCTCAGTCCTCCACTCCTCCCAAAAATACACCTCAGCCACGCCGAATCACCAATAGCCTTCCAGCTTGTCGATGCTGCCATTTGCCACCACGATTTCAATTGCCAAATCAGGATGTGATCTGCGATCGCCGATGTTGTAGGACTCATCCGATTCGCTTGCGATCTCTGCAATCAAAGCCGCACCGCCAACCCCCCAGCCGTTGACCATTTTCCCAAGAAGTCTGCTGATTGAGCTGTCCTTAGTTTCCCTAGCGGCGCTAAAATTCGTTGAGCACAGGGACTAAATAAAGGGCAACAAACGCTTTAGCCGCATTGGGATCCAGCTGATTTAGCGATCGCACAATGGCCACAATGGTCTCGCCGGTAGGGTCAGTTCGCTCGTGTACCCAGCGATACACGACTGTGCGTTCCATGCCCATGGTGACGGCTAGCTTGTTCTGGCTAATAGCGTAAGTCGCCAATGTTTCTTTAAGAGCCTGTCCAGCACGTCCCATCCGGATTGACTGCCTGCCTCAAAACTGCCGTATAAAACTCAAAAGTAGTGGTTTATGTGCCGAGAAGCCAATCCATAAAGCGGTTGAAAGAACGCTTAATCTGCTCTTGGCGGCGCCATTTTTCAAATCGCCGGCGATATTGCTGTTCATTGGGCCAGTAGGTTTGCCAGGCTTGCAAACTCAAGCCGATTCCCCAAAACAAACTAATGTAAAGCGACCAAGAAAGCTTACCTACGGCAACCACATTAATGATGTAAAACACCACGTTGATAATCATGAAGCGTACAGCATGGCTCTGAAATCGCTGTCGCTGATATTGGTCGAAGGCCCCCATTTCCTTAGTTTCGCGCTGCTGTAAGGTCCATTGCCGTTCCGCCTCAGCCAGCGTCGTATTCGCAATGCCAATTTCTTCAGCAATTTCGAAGAGCTGCGATCGCGTCAGTTCGCCCCCTTCGGTGTGGCGGGCGATAGCAATCTGCAAAATCGCCTGGGCATCTTCTGACTGATAAATTGAGGCTTCTTGCTGACTTGAGGGCGCTGTTGTCGAATCGGGCATGCCCATAGGGAAAAAAGTTGGCTTATCTAACTCTGTTATAGAAAATTTCATCCAAAATAGGGAAATATATCAGTTTAAGTGTTGTAACAGTCGACCTGCGCTTGGTTGTATACCCTATTCAGCAGAGAATAGCTCTCCTCGTGAAGCACACTGAATCTACTTAAAGGACTGTGCATTATTTAACGACGAAACGCTTGTGTAGAGAATAATTTAGTCCTTGCTGGCGATGCCGTGCCCGTCCGGCAACGTCTGTTCCTAAAACATTCTGGCTTCGCTTGATAACGCATCCTGAAAATTTGGCTCTGGATGCCTTAAATCTTGATCTCAGCAAAAGCACTATGACTCCAGAGTTTTTGGACTGCGCTCATTTTAGAATTGTGCTCATTATGCAGTGCTGAGGCCGGCCTGTTGTTTGCTTTGCAAGATGTTAATTTTTGCGAGATGTTAATCAAGGCAGGACTTATGCGTCGACAAATTAACCACAAGCTGGGGTCAATTCCCTGAGCCGATTAAAGGCACTTCGAGGATGAACTGGCAGGCGATCGCTTGAATCAGCACCGCCGCCATCACTGAAGAAAAATCTAGGCAGTAGAAAACACCCTGATTGTGCAGCGGATGCTGACCGGGGCGTATATCAGTTGCCAACCGCTCAACTTGAGTTGGCTGCCAGGGTAACGGCTGCAGGGTTGGCCAATCCAGGTCAGCCGGTTTAGGCTGTGTCCACGAGATGGTGGGGGCAAAAGCTGGTAGGTGAGTCAGAGCTTGGATGAAAGTCGCGCGATCGCTGTCGGTCTCGAATAGCTTCTGAGTTAACTTAACCAGTTGTTTTGACGGTTCTTTCATGAAGCGTGAGTCACCGACCTGCAGAAACCTCAGCGCACTGTTGATGATTCAGCCTTGGTTCATGTCATGTTGACGCTTCATCCGATTACTCCTGCCGTCACGCACGTTTTTAAGCAAGTGCGTCTGCGAGCATTAGAGGATTCTCCTCTGGCTTTTGGCTCAACCTACGCTCAAGAAATCCAGCTTAGCGATGACGATTGGCAACGCCGCGCTAGTCAATGGAACCAGAACAATTCAATCGGCTATCTGGCGATGGAGCAGCAACAGGTTCAGGGTATTGCAGCTGGGTTAATTGACGCCGAAAATCTGGAGATCGCCCATCTACGCTCAATTTGGGTTGTCCCTGAGTATCGGAAAAGCGGTGTGGGTACTCAATTGGTGGCGGCGATCGCTGATTGGGCCACCGCTAAGCAAATAAAAGCTCTGCATTTGACAGTGACGTCTAACAACGAAGCGGCTATCCAGTTCTATCAGCGTCTGGGCTTTGTCAAAACTGGACGCATCGAACCTTACCCCAACGATCCCGCGCTAGTCGAATATGAAATGGTGCGATCGCTAATAGAACAGACGTCAATTACTCAATGCTAATGCCACCGACGGTTTCAGCCGATCGAGGGCGGGCCATTGTGGAGCGCTCAATTTTGCGCTTGGCCTCGTGGTGCTGTTGAAAATACCGCTGCCAATCCTGGGGTGCATCCATTGTTTCGCCGCCATGCTGAGTCAGGCGTTTGCGCACTTGGCACAACACGGGCGTATTGACACAGGCTCCCGAGATAATCACTTGGCCCTTAGTTAGAGCGGGCAACTCTTTCAACAGGTCGCGCCCTGCCGCCTCCACACCGTATTTCAGACTTTCCTGATCCACGGGATTCACGATGCGCATTAAAAACTGACTCATGCACTGGGACAGCACATCGGAGTCCAGCTTGCCCGGACGTTGAGTAATCAGCCCGACTCCCATACCAAATTTGCGTCCCTCACTGAGAATTGTCCGCAGCACCTGCTTGCAGCGTGACGGCTCGTGGGCGGGGGCAAAGCGGTGCGCTTCCTCTAGCAGGATGAATACAGGATAAGGCAGGTAGGTTTCATCCCCTTCCGACACCAGCTCCTTGGCGGTATTCATACGGGCTTGGTAGCTCTGACGCAGCACCGCCGCGCAAATTACCTGCTGCTCTTCCTGACTGATTTCGTTCATTTGCAGTACGGTCACCTGTCCTGGCTCAAACAGGTCCTGGGGTGCCAGGTGATTCATCCGATCAAAATAGGGAGAATTAGCTAGCTTTTCCAGCTTCCACTCAATTGCCGGCGCCGAGGAGCCAATTTTTGGATTACCGTCATCGTCCTCGCTAGTATCGGCTTCGTTTACGGCGCGAATCAGGTCATTCACATCCCAGCGATAGTCGCCATGACGATGCTTTCTCAGAATCGTAAAGCCCTTGTTGAGAATAGCCTGCTGGCGATCGCTCATATTCGGCAGCAGGGTCATGACATCGTAATAGTCCAGCGACGACATGCGAATGCGAATATCGTCTGGCGTCAGTACTTTGACCTGAGGCGCATAGCCGTCGTCTCCTTGGAACGCAGGATGGCCACGCATATCACCCAACGTGCCATATTCCCCGTGGGGATCGAACACCAGCACCGCCGCCCGATTATTGGGACGCAAGAGTTCTTCAATCAGCACTCCAGCAGTGTAGGACTTACCGGAGCCAGTGCCCGCCAAAATCGCCATATGGGTGCTTACCAGTTCCTTGACGTCCAGCGCTACCGGCACCGCTTCTCCCGGACGCAGCAACAGCGACCCGACATGAGCCCCACCGATTTCTTCCGGCTGCTTTTTGTTGATGACGTGAACTAAGGTTTCATCATCAACTCGGAAAACTTTAGCGCCGGGATCAGGCGTCAATCGGGGATTGATAAAGCCCAGCGCCGGATGAAAGTAGCCGATCACGGCTACCGTGACTTCGTAAATTTCGGGATTGGGATAAGCGAAGCCTACCAGTGCAGCGATCGCTTCGGGACTAATGCCCGTATCCGCAAAGATGCGATCCGGTAAATGATCGATCAGGCGGCGATCGGCAATTTTGCCCAAAATATTTAAGGTCTCGTCTCCTTGGTGGGCCTGATAGGCAACAAACTCGCCAATCTTGACGTCACGGTTATCGGCGGTGATAAAGAGATACTCATTACCCGTTTCTCCTGGCCCTTTGACGGTGCCGACAACTTGCAGCATGGCTTGAATCATATTTAACGATACGGTTTTTACGGAAAACAACTGCCCTGTTGCTAAAACTGTAGCGATTCCACGGTGATTAGGGCTGAAAGGGTCACAGTACTCTATGTCTAGTGACCCATATTGGTAATCCCTAGAGCAAGTATTGATGAATCGGCTTGATCATAAAGGAAATTTTGGGTCTAATATTTATTAGGTATCGGAAAGCATCATAAATGACTGACGCGACTCCGCTAAAAGCCAACTCCTCAATGCCAGATTACTTGTTGCCAGAGCCTGCAAGCTCAAGTGGCTTGGCAATTTTTACTGAAAAGCTGCAGAATCGGCATCGTCGAATTTCGGCCTCTATTTGCATTCCTTGTTCAGTAGAGCAAGTCTGGGAGGCGCTGACAGATTACGATAACTTGGCAAATTTCATTCCCAACCTTTCGGTGAGCCGCTGTTTGGAAACTGCCGATTCCCGTACGCTCCTGGAGCAGGTCGGCAGCCAATGTTTCCTCAACATTCAGTTTTGCGCCCGCGTGGTGCTGGATATGGCTGAGCAGTTTCCCCATCGCATTAGCTTTTCGATGGTGGAAGGTGACTTTAAGGCCTTTGAAGGCTGCTGGCGACTAGAGTCAGAGGCCGCATCTCAGCCAACGACTCGCCTAAATTATGAGCTGACCATTTGTCCGCCGCTAGCAGTTCCGGTCATGCTAATTGAACGCCATCTCCGGCATGATCTAACACAGAATTTACAGGCAATTCGTCAACACATGATTATTTCAACAAGTGCTGCTTGACTCATTTATCTCTCTGTGAAATTTTGTACCCTGCTCGTGAAGAGTGGGGTTTTTAGTTTTATGGCGCAAAAGCGATCTTGCTTGATTCAGACGATGGCATGGCTGTTACTGCTGGGTGTAGTGGCGATTACTGCGATCGCTTTGCTGAGTAGTCGCTTTGGCTGGCCCATTTATTTGGAATTGCTGTCCCATTTTCAGCGACAGTATTGGCTCTTGAGTCTGGCAGGGCTGGTGGCGATCGCCCTCACGCGCTGTCGCTGGCCAACTCTAATTGCCCTTGCCTGTGTCGCCGTTCTGACGGCGCCATTATTGCCCTGGTACTTGCCGCCTCAGTTTTTGCAAGCGCAGCCTGAGGGCAACTTTCGCATTTTGGTCTCCAATCTCAACGCTAAAAATCGTAATTTTGAAGCTGCGTTGGCCATGACTCAAGCGGAAAGTCCCGACTTGGCCCTTTTTATGGAAGTCGACGACCGCTGGGTTGAGCAATTAAATACGCTATTAGCGACGATGCCCCACTTTTCCGGCAGATCAGATCCATTCAAGCGGGGCATCGTGATCTACAGTCGCTACCCTTTAGATGCCGTTGAAGTACTCGATTTTGCCCCAGACATTACCCCTAGCATTACCGCCACAGTAGAAGTCAACGGACAACAGTTGGCTGTAGTTGGGACCCACCCCCTGCCCCCCGTTAGGCCCAACCTCTTCCATTCTCGGAATCGACAACTCGACCAACTGGGAGAGTATCTGCAAAACATCCAGGAGTCACAGGTCGTTATCGGTGACTTCAACATTACGATGTGGTCGCCTTATTACCGGCGATTGTTGCGTCGAACTGGGCTCAAGAACGTGCGCGCTGGCTTTGGCGTGCTACCTAGTTGGCCCACCGGCGAAACGTATTCATTAATGCCAGCCTGGCTCACCGAACTGCTTGCCATTCCCATCGACCATGGACTACTTAGCCCAGAATTGACCGTCGCCAATGTCCACCTTGGAGCCGATGTGGGGTCTGATCATCTTCCCGTTGTGATCGATTTGAGTCTGTAGGCGGCGACCTGGATATGATGGGAGGCATGATTATATGGGCGATCGCAGGAGCTGACTCTTGAAGCTAGAACGCTACCAAGCCAAAACGAAGCGGGTCAATCGCCGTCGCGTTTACGAAATCAACGGCCATCAGTATCCCGGTGTGACCACAATTCTCTCTGCGACCAAGCCCGCTGAAGCCAGAAAGGCGCTGTACGAATGGCGTCAGCGTATCGGCAAGGAAGCTGCCCAGGCTATTTCCAATAGAGCATCTTCGGCAGGAACGCGCTTGCATAAACAGGTCGCAGCATTTTTGCGCGGCGAGACGGTCGAAATTCCGGCGGACGTGGGCGGCTATTGGGAGTCGCTGCTGCCGATTTTGAACGCTGTGGACGAACCGCTGCTGGTCGAAGGGGCGGTTTGGCACGACGCGGGATATGTGGGCTTTCCCGATGCGGTGATGGTGTATGAGGGACAGGTTTGCGTCTGCGACTGGAAAACGGCGATGAAGCCGAAAAAGCGGGAGTGGATTAGTGATTATTGTCTGCAGGTGGCGGCTTACGCCCAAGCGATTGAACAGGTGTATGCCGAGACAGGAATTGAAGTGGCCGGGGCGTTAATTGCGATTGCCCTTGACCAAGCCCCGGCGCAGACGTTTTGGCTAGCGCGCGGGCAAATCGAAGAACACTGGCAATGCTTTCAAGCCCGTTTGGAAGAATATTATATTCTGCGCGATCGCGTCGGCTAGAGAATTGGAACAGAAGAAGGTTGGGATAGCCTACCCCACGGCAAAGTCGGTGTAATGTCTTACTCGACGCGGATGAAATGCCAACACGATATCCTCTCTCGGGACGCCTGCCTCCAACAGCGCATCAGCCACTGGGCGGGACGTACCATCGTATTGAATCCAAAATTTACCATCGATAATGTCTATGTGAATGACCGGGCCATGCACCCGGCGATCGCCATCCCAGCCGACGTGCATGACTTCGTAGTGATCTTGCGTCGGGTCAATTACCGCTCGTGTATCAATTTCACCGTGGGAGGGCTTATAGCCGGCATATTGATGAATCAGTTGCTGTGCAATTTCTCGATAATTCTCTACGGTATCCATGCTTCAATTCTCTCTGAGTGCTCATCAAAGATAATTAGCTGCAAAGAGGAGCGCTTGATTACCAACTGCCCTAGCTTTTCAGAAAAAATGGTTTCATACGCTCGTTTAGGAACAGCCAAATACAGAATCCGGTTGGGTTCCGTTTCTTCTAATATGCTGCGATAGACGTCATATTGACCAATAGCAGACTGCAAATCGTAAACGGGAGACTGACTCAAAAAGCTTTTGATCTCAACCGCAATCTTTTGACGATCTCGCTGAGCTGCTAGCAGATCATGTTCTGCCCCCAAATCAACATACAAATCACGACCACCATAGGACAGGATAAACGAGTCATCAGTAATTTCCCACCCAGCCTGAGTGAGAGCCTGCATGACAATGATTATGGTAAAAATCACGGGCAGGCATGAAACACTAATACCCAGTAATTGCATTTGTGACTACTATTCTATTGAGAAATCTATGGCAAGAAGTTACTGACAAGTCACGATTTCTTATGGGCTCTTACGATCAGCAATTTTTCAGTCTGTTGGAGCGATCGCGGCGCTTTTACTATTTCCTCAGCAGCCTTTCAATGTATTTACACTATCAACAAAGTGGGTGGGGCAGCAGTACGATCGCTAGGCAACAGAAGTACGCCATCTAGACGAATGGCAGTTTGCTTTACTTGCTTGGAGGCGAAGCGATAGCACTGCGCCTCGCTTACAGGCTGCCTAATCAACTAACTCAAAGAGAATCTCGGGATGGCTTTGAAAGAGGCCATAGAACAGCGAATCAGTTTTCACAGGGAGACCCCCCAGAGAGCAACCTCTAGCTTATCAAGATATCCTTTGTCAGATATTTTCAGCAATTCCAGAAGCCGCGTATGCCATAACTGGTGGCGTGATCGCCTGGTGATGTTGAGGGCGTTTGTGGAAAGCAAACGAGAAATGACTAGCGTTTGGAACGGGAATTTTCGTGATTTTCGTAAGCGGCAACGATGCGTTGCACGAGGGGATGACGGACAACATCGGCTTGGGTGAGTTTGCAAAAGGCAATCCCTTCCACCGACGCAAGAATTTTTTGGGCGACAGATAGCCCCGATGACTGATTGGTGGGCAAGTCAGTTTGCGTCGTGTCTCCCGTAACGACCATGCGTGATTGAAAACCCAACCGAGTCAGTACCATTTTCATCTGGGCAGGGGTCGTATTTTGGGCTTCGTCAAGAATCACGAAGGCATTATTCAGCGTTCGTCCGCGCATGTAGGCCAGCGGTGCAACTTCAATTACGCCCCGCTCCATCAGGCTGGGAATCTTTTCGGGGTCAATTAGCTCATGCAGGGCATCGTAGAGGGGACGTAAATAGGGATTAACTTTTTGCTGCAGATCTCCCGGCAAAAATCCGAGCCGTTCACCTGCTTCCACCGCTGGACGAGTTAAAATCAAGCGCTCATACTCGTCATTGAGCAGGGCTTGCACACCGACCATGGCGGCTAAAAACGTCTTGCCGGTACCCGCTGGACCAGAGCAAAAAATCAGGTCGCTCTTTCTTAAGGCTTGAATATACTGCCGCTGGCGAAAGGTTTTGGCGCGAATGACTTCACCACGCCGGGTTCGGGTGATGGTTTCGCGCTGAATCGCTCGCAGTTCTTCAAGCTGATTTGTATTGATCGCTTGGCGAGCGGTCAAAATATCGGCTCTGCTAATAATGCTCCCTTCGCTCCACAGAGGCTCTAATGCTCTGATCGTCTGCTGAGCTAGATCAACACTTTTAGCCGTGCCTGAAAATAAGAGGTCGCG
>JBCCJU010000024.1:0-43481 GCA_039027715.1 Cyanobacteria bacterium P01_C01_bin.120 | reverse complement strand
TGACAGCGGCTTTGGAGTGCCCTGCTTCGAGGGCGGCGATCGCTTTCTGGCGCAGGTCGAGACTGTAGGCGGCGGGCATCGGCAGGAATCCAAACTTTTTATCTACTTTAACCGACCTGACCTTTATACGGATTGCTATAATGCCGATGCCGCAAACATTGCAAATTTAGTTGATGTGCGCCCACGGAGTTATCAATGTCTTGGGGGGCGGGGGCGGCGCTCAGCTTGAAAAAACACCGTTCAGCTGGCGATGGTTTATGGATTTGGCTGACTTTACCTCTGGTCGGTTTGTTCGCCGGTTCGATATTCAGGCTGATTGCTTGAACTTAATAGTAGGGAAATTCGGTAATAAATGGTGCAGTCATACGGTGCAACACGTAGGGAGAAAAGCCATGATTGCATTAATGGAGCTTGACGTTGCTCGCTTTTAACCCAAAATTTGTATGGCCTATTGATGCAGATTTTCTTACGTTAAAAGCTTATAGCGCTCAAACAGCGGGCATCCAGCAGCCAGAACCGCTGGGCGTCGGATAGTTTGACGGCGGCGATCGCCTCTGGGGTCGTTTCCAATACAGTGCAGGTTGCTTTGGCCTGTTTCAGCACCAGCGAATCCGGGGCTTGCTCTACGCGGGCAATCGCCTGTTGCGCTTCTGGAAGATGCTGATTCAACCAGCCGTTTTGTCGCAGCCAGTCGGCAGTAAATACCCGATCATCTAGCAGCCAAAAATCGACGCTATATTGGTCAATAAAGGCTCGAATCTGCCCCCAATCGTCGCTGTATTGGGCGTTGATGAGGTCGCCCACGCGGGTGCGGAACTGTTGATAATAGCCGGTGTGGTAAGGCAGTCCCAGCTCGGGAGAGATAAGCGGCGATCGCTGCGTAAAGGCGTGAAGATTGCTGGTTTCTTTGGTCAGGCTGGCAATGATAGTGTCTGGGGGAGTGTTGTCAAAAAACTCGTACAGTTCGGGCACCAATCCGCGCCGGCTACTGTTGTATAACCCGGGAAAATTCTCCAAGGTTTCTGAGTAGCCCAGCAGGGCGATCGCGATTAAACTAATGCCTCCAGTAGCGAGTCCTTTTTTGATTAGGGTTTGCCTAGACTGTCCTGACCGCTCGACAATTTTTAGGAGCCAATCGCAAACCAGCCAAATTGAAAAACTCGCGGTTAAAGCAAATAAAATTCGAAGACTGTGGTGAGTATAGCGGCTGGGTAAATATAGTTTGAATAGCAATAAATGAGTCGCAAAATACAGTAGAAAAGAGGTCACCACCAACTGTTGTAAGATAGCGGCGTTGGCCCGAATCATTGACATCCATGCCGATTTTGAGCGCCACCAAAGCCAGGGAAACAGCAGGCTGAAAATCATGGTGGGCGGCGTCAACACGGGAGTTGGCACCAGGCCGGTGCGATCGCCGAACCAAAACTTAATCGGGTTATGGGTGAAATAGCTGGAGCGTCCCCCCGGCCAAAATTCCGGCATCGTCCGCGCCTCTGCCGGCGTAATCATGGGGCCAAACGGTGAGCTTTCTAGAGCGTAAGGAGCCAGCAACACTACCAAAACTGCCAGCCCCAAGCCTGAGATCAGGTAATCCTGCCGGTTTTGCGTCAGTCTCAAGCGCCCCTGCTTCAGTCGTACCAACCGCACCGCCAAAAAGACCGCCGACATCAGGCCACTCACGGGATAAAGCAGCGGCTGCAGCACCAGCACAATCAGGCAGGCGATGAGCGATCGCTGGTTGACGTAAACCAAAAACGCCAGCAGCAGGACGTACAAAAATGCTCGCGGCGTCCCCGACAGCAAATCGTCTCGCATCCACAAACTCTGGTTGAGCATGAGGGTGCTGGTAAAGGCAGCAGCCGGCAGCGGCATGATCTGCAACGAGAGCCGAAAGCAGTAGTGCGTGCCCAACAGTCCCAAAATCGGCGGCAAAAGTTTATTGAAGACGTAGGGATGAATGCCCAAATTGGCGGCGGTGCGGTAAAGCCAGGTGTAGCCAACGGGCGCGTTGGCCTGATAATAATCCGCCATAAAGTCATTGGGAAACGCCCCCGGCTCGACGAATCGCAGCATCCAAAAGACGTGCTGGCGAGCGTCGTCTTGAATGACATAGTCCCCCGCAAAAGAGGTTTGCAGCGCCAGATAGCCGTAGTAAATGGCGAACAAAATACTCAGCCCGTACCAAAACACCACACGCGGATCAGACCAGCGGTTACCAGGGGCGAGGAGGAATTTGTGGAGCGAGGTGAGCATGTTTGAGGAGTGTGAGAGTGATAGGGTGACGGGGTAATGGGTTAGAGGCAAGGCATTTTGATGACAGCGCTTTTCATGCCTCGTAGTATTTGAGTATCGAAATAACATAAACCTATCTATAAGCTATAGCAGAAAAAATTACTCTAATCATTACGAATCTTGGTTTACGTTTATAGCATCGCAAAATCTAAACTATGCAGATTCTGCATCTTCTAGGGCAACCTAGAAAGTATATAGACAAGGAAAATTAATACGAGTAGTCAAAATATTAACTGTATTTCAGGAGTCATATACTCAAGTTTTAGAAGTCAAATAGCGGTCATGCCCAAATGTCAAATTATAAATTCGTTCTAGCCACGGCTAAAATCCTAAGAGTTCTGTATGAATCCTCAGCAATAAACTCACAAGGCCAATTCTGTAATGGCTGGCAATATCGCTGCAGGAATTTGGTTGATGAGCTTGCTTACTTTACAACAACGCAGAACGGAATCCTTTTTGTATGCCACTTTCGAGAAGCAAAACAATTTTGCAAGTTTTCTGAAAGAGCCTGGCTATTATCCCAGGACATGCCGGAAGAGACTTACTTGAGGCAACAGAAAGGTCCAGTTCATGGAGAGCATATTGTCCCTATTTCTTTAGTTCAAAAAATTGCTTTTGATATGTTAGAGATTGGCATGACAGATAGACAGCTAGCCGACATGCTTACGCATTTAGTTGAAGTTGTTTTCATTACTAAGGATGAGCAAAAGTTTTTAGACTTCAGTGCAAAGAAAGGTGGCTTAGGGCTGAAAACATCCATGCCTGATGGATGGGACTTCGATGTTCACGACCATGATTGGAGCAAAGCAAGACGGTATTCAAGACTTGAAGCCGCAGACATTAAAATTGCATCTCAGACAAAGGAGAATTCGCTAAACATGAACGATTTATCTGGCTGAGTGGAGGCTTAAGTTTTAATAACAAGAAATCGAGTTACAAGAGGCATGAACGACCACTGTTTTTTTGCTAAAGCACTCTCCTCTCACGGAAAGATTTTGAAAAAGAAAATTATAAAAGCTGGATAGACCGAAAAGTGTTTGAAGGAACCAAGAAATTTTTATTCCCCAACTGACCAGTCGTACAGCACACCGTAGAGGCCCCAGATGGCCAGAGGACGCAGATAGTGGCAGGCGCGGAAGGTGCCGAAGGCGGTGATGGCTTCGGGGGTGCGGAACTGGAGGCCATAGGTATAGATTTGCTGGACGATGGCTGCGGTGATGGCGAAGGCGCGATCGCGCTGGCCCATCTGGGCGAAAAAGGTGGCAAGGCCAAAGTTGATGCCTGTCCAGACTTCGAGCTGGTGGGTGCCGTCAGGGTCTTCGGGGGCACCATCGGGCAGGACGCCGTTCGCGGCACCGATCGCGACGCCGGACTGCGCCGAACTAAAGTTACCCGTTTGCGCACCGGCAAACTTTTGGCTTTGCGGCAGCGTGGCTTGGGCGGCGTACTCGTTGAATTTGACGAAACAGGCGTCGTAGATGGCGTCCAGGGCTGATTTCACATGGGCTTCTTCGACCAAATCGGATAGGCCCATGAGCCGAGCGCAAAACTGACCGCAGAGCTGGTCGGCCATCACCACGTCAGAGCCGCTGCCGGTGTCGAGGCGATAGTAGCGACCATTCCACAGCTTCTTGTGAAAGTGATTACGGCTTTGTTCGAGCCAGCGTTCGTACTGAGTGAGCAAGATGGGGGTATTGCCGGGAGCTTGATTGGCCTCGGTGAGGACGGTGGCGATCGCGATCGCGCTTTCCAACGCCGCCATCCACAGGCCGCCGCAGTAAGCGCTCACCCCTTTGAGCTGCCAATCATCAAACGTTTGGTCAGGCGCACCGCCATTTTCGGGAATGCCGTCGCTATCAGTATCAAAGCGTTTCAGATATTTCAGCGTTTCCGTCACGGCAGGCCAGCAGTCCGCCAAAAACTGCACGTCGGTTTCCCCCGTGAGCTTGTAGGCGCGATACACCTGAATCACGAAGTCGCTGGGCAAATCTTTCCACTGGTTGCAGTCTTGGTAGCTGGTGTAGTTAGTTTTGACGAAGGGCTGCTCGTTCGGTGCGCCCAAATCGTGGGGCGTTGCCCCTTTGAGCTTACGGGGGGCGTAGTGATTTTCCTGACCGACAGTGTAGTAGTAGCCGATGATGCGGGTGCGATCGTCCGCCGTGGGAATGGCCCGCGCAAACGCCCGAATCACCGCTTTCTCTAACTCGGGCCACAGCAGCAGCGTGGCAAAGCCGCCATATAGCCGCACATCCAGGCTTTCGTACCAGCGGTAATCAATACACTCCAGCACGGCGAACTGCCCCACCGGATCCTGGTCGCTTGCTGCCGTCCACAGCGTACCGCCGCTGGTCAGGTCATACAGCTCGTTGAATAGGGCCATCTTGAACCAGTTAGGCAGTTCCGGCTGGTCGAGAATCGGCTGTTGCCAGTCCACAATCTGCTGTCGCCAGGTGTCGTAGTTCGCCAGCGCCGTTTTGGCGATCGCCCAAGCATGGCACCCCTCGCGACCAAAAAAGTCGGTGTAGCGCCGAAACTCTGTAATCCCTGCCGCGTACTCGGTCACGGGCAAATCCCACGCTAGGGTCATCGGCACCTGCCGCGTCTCTCCCGGCTGCAGGGTGAAGCGGAGGGCGATCGCGCAGCCCACCTGTTCCCCGGGTGCGGCTGGAGAATCGAGCGCCTGATTCGTCAGAGAACCATCGCTAGCAAACGCATTCCACAGATCGCTGCCGTCCCCCGCCGGATTCCAGCGCGTGTGAAAAAACAGTTCCGAATCGGGCTGATCGACCGTTGCGATCGCCCAACTGCCCTCGCCTTCTTGGGGCGATCGACCTGGCTGCGACCACTGCCCATTCATTACGCAGCCCGCGACAGTGCCCGTCTGCACAAACGAGTTGTGACTGCCCGTGCCCTGGCAGATCGCCGGTACATAGTTGTAGTAAGGGCTGCCATCATCCCGCTGCAACACCTCCGGCGACTTCTCCGTGTTGGTGAACCAGCCCACCATATTTTGCCAGCTCAACATCACGCTCAGAGTAATAGGCCGATCCGTCGGATTGTGCGCCGTCCACAAAAACACCGCCACCGGATAGCTGGCTTCTTGATAGTTATGCGCCCAAATCGGCGAAAACTGCTCGCACGTCAACTCCGCGTCGACGACGTTCTCGTAAACATACCAACTGCGGGGATAGAGGGCGTGGTAGGTGCCGCGGGGGGAGTGGGGGAGTGGGGGAGTGGGGGAGTGGGGGAATGGGGGAGTGGGTGGTGAGTTTTTTCCGAATTCCGACTTCCGAACTCCGTAGGGCTTTGCCCTTCCCGCAGGGTATTCTCTTTCCTTTCTGCCTTCTGCCTTCTGCCTTCTGCCTTCCCTCGGGTACCACTGCCAGGTTGCCAACGACCCGTCTGTTGGCGCTTCGGTACACATAGCATAGGCGTGGGTGCGATCGCCGCTCTGCTCAAACACGCTGAACTGGCAGCCAGGAAAGGTTTGAAAGGTGTGTTCGCCACCGTCGAGGTGCCACAGATTGAAATCACCGCTGGGCGATCGCCCGATGCAGCCCGCCCCAAACCCACCCAGAGGTGCTCCGTGGTTGGGGCCGTCGTCCAAGTTGCTGGCGTAGCGCACAACGTAGTGGTGCTGCCAGCCCTGACCAATTGGGTGCTGCCAGGCACAAGCGGGGATCGACGAAGTAGAGGCCATATTGCCAAAAAAGTTAGAAGACGGGCGACATTTCTGCATCCTCAATAGTAAAGGCTAGTCTTCTGCCTGCCCTATCAAAATTGTCAGAATGCAGCTCGGTTTGATATTCACGGGGCCAGCACCTGAGTCATCGAAAATGTCCGAACTGTCCTATTTTCGAGATAGGAATAGGAATTTCGCAGGTCAACATAATCGCGCCATAGAGAATTGGTGTTTTATTCTTGCGTCAGAATTACTCCAAAATTTTTCCAGACTAGACTTCCTCTAAAAGATACCCAAGGGATTCCTCCCTACGTGAGACGAAGCCATTAGCCAAAGTCGATAAGGTGAAGTGCGTGACTGTTGCAGCGCGACACTCACAATGATTTCATCGCAGCTATCGAGGTTTAGTATGAGAGCTCTATTGACCCCAATTATTGACGTATTTAGAAATTTGCCGCTACAGTCGATGATCACAGCAGGCATGGCTGCCATCACACTGTTTGTGATGCCGATGATGCCTAGCACTACGCATCTGGTAGGCGTTACCGTTGATGCCGATGTTCTAAATCGTTTAGATGAGCTAGAAGCCAAAGGTCGTGAGGGATGTCCGCGCACAACTGGTCAGTTCAAAGCAGAAAAAAAATCTCTTGAAGGAAAACCGGGTGAAGTAATTAATCGCATGGGGCAAGAAGCAACGGATGCTATCGAAAAGGCTAGCGAGTCAACGACTGAAACTCTAAAAGATTTGCTGCCAGGAGTTGAAGCTGATAGTCCATTACTAGAAGACTAAGCAGAATGGTCGCGCTACTTTTACAGCTTTTTTGACAGCGTGAAGACTTAGGAAATCTCCAGGAAAGAATTTACCGCTCGTAGCTGTCAGCGTAGCGTGACGCACCGCAGAATTGGTGTTTTTATTTCCAGAAATCTCCTTAATTGATGAAGTGCTCTAAAAATGAGCTAAAGAGTTTTTCTCGTACGAGACAAAGCCGTTGGTTGCAACCGGTCAGGTATATCCGTAATTATTGGAGCGTCGCGTTCATAATAGTCTCACTGCAGTTATTGAGGTTTAGGATGAGAGCTCTGCTGATTCGAATTGGGAATGCGCTCAAAAAAATGCCGCTGCAGTCGATGGTCGTAGCAGGCCTAGCTGCCATAATTCTATTCGTAATGCCTGGCGCGCTACCGCTGGTTAACGCCACCGTTGACGCCAATCTTCAAAACCGTTTGGATGAGCTCAAAGCTAAGGGCCGCGAGGGGCGGCCCCGTACGACTGGTCAATTCAATTCTGAAAAGAAATCCCTCGAAGGGAAACCCAGTGAAGTCATTGAGCGGATGCGCCAAGAAACGGCTGATGCGGTTGAAGAGGCCATTGAAGCAGTGCGTCAGAACCTCAAAGATTTACGACAAGATTTGTTTCCAGAAAATGAACCTGAAGGTTTATCGATAGAAAACTAATGGCAGTCACGGCGATCGCTGCTGTGCACAGCCCTCCCTAACAAGCGTCGGCAACGGTTTAAGCGGCAGCGTTGCCGGCCTATGAATAATAGCTGCGGTACCAGCCCACAAATTTTTGGATACCGATCGCCAATGGAGTGTCAGGTTGAAAACCCACGTCATTTGTGAGGTCGGTGACATCGGCATAGGTCATTACCACATCTCCCGGCTGCATCGGCTTCATGATTTTTTGCGCCGGTTTGCCCAGCGCATCCTCAATTACTTCAATAAAGGTCATAAGCTTGACCGGGCTGTGGTTGCCAATGTTGTAGATTTTATAGCGGGCTTTAGAATTGATGGCGCGTTCAGCAGCGGTAGGCGGCGGAATATGGTCAAGCAGTCGTGAAATGCCTTCGACAACGTCATCAATGTAGGTAAAGTCACGCTCCATTTTGCCGTGATTGTAAACTTCAATGGGTCGGTCATGGGCGATCGCATCGACAAACTTGAAGTACGCCATATCAGGGCGTCCCCAGGGTCCGTAGACGGTAAAAAAGCGCAGCCCCGTTACGGGCAACCCATATAAATGGCTGTATGAATGGGCCATCAACTCGTTGGCCTTTTTCGTTGCAGCATAGAGGGAAACGGGATAGTCCACGTTGTCTTCAGTGGCAAAGGGCACTTTGGTATTCGCGCCATAAACTGAGCTTGAAGAGGCAAAAATTAGATGCTTGAGGGTCGAACTCTGGCGACACCCCTCCAAAATATTAAGGAATCCAGAGAGATTGCCTTCGGCATAGGCATGGGGATTTTCGAGAGAATAGCGCACCCCAGCCTGCGCCGCGAGGTGAATCACGTGAGTGAATGAATGGTCGGCAAACAAAGCTGCCATGCCGGTTCGGTCATGCAAATCGAGCTGATGAAAAGTGAAATTAGGTTGAGGCGTTAATTGGGCCAGGCGATCGCGCTTGAGCTGTACTGAATAATACTCATTAAGATTATCGAGGCCGATGACCTCATATCCCTCGAGCAGCAGGTGCTGACTGACAAAGAAGCCAATAAAACCCGCTGCTCCAGTAACTAAAACTTTTACGTTGCTGCCTTCGTTTTGCATAAAATCGACTAAATTTTAAGAAAAAATTAACACGGCTCAAGATTAGCTTACGAGTAACCTTGAGCATGGGATAAAAATACTTGAAAAGTTGGTGAGGAAGCAGTTGCAGCAAAATGCTGCATCGCTAAAAAACTGATGATTCAGTGTAGAAAACTAGGTTATCCATATCATATCAGTTTAAATTTAATTGATTTGAGATCTATAAGGTAAGTGCTGAGAACTGCCATATTTTAAAGCAATCCCGAAGGTTTTTAGCATCTATTTTAGGAAATTGAGTCAAGCGTGCCAATGCCTATTCCATCAGGTTTCTGACCTTGGTTGATGACATGCCTTAAAGTAATTCTTCCAATTTCACTAGGTATGATCATTCGATATAGGGTTGAGAATAAAGGAAACGGTATATCAAGCTTTACAAAAGCATTCTGCTCTCCTTCTGAACTAGAATCGCCATAAAAACCAAAAACTCTCTGCTGAGGCATTGGACGATAGCGTGATATAGCCTCTCAAAGAACAGAAAATTTTAGTCTCGTCATTGTTGTACCTGAAGCATTTATGGCATAAAAGTTTTAGCAAGCATAGACTTCTAACTTATTAGCTAAAAAATGTAAATGTGGTTCAATGACATAAATTTTCCTAGAAGTTTCAAAAAAGATGGTTCAAAACCATCATCTTATTGCATCCTTTATAAAGAGCAAGAAATTACGTGTGAAATACGCTTTCGGAGCAAATCTCACTGAAACATCTATTGCTCAGTCTGAAGTTATTGACAGATGGCTTAGCTATTACCGGTTAATAAATTTGAGTGCATCCCTCGCTCAGGCTGAGAAGCAGCAAGCGAGTCGAGGGCAGGTAAAACAAGAGTACTTGTTGAATTTAGCAACCGCTACTCAAACAATCATTAGTGTTAATAGCTGAGCTTTATGATTAGTTGCTTCTGTCAAAATCGCGGTGAATCTGCTGAGTCTCAGGAATACTACCCATGTCTCAAAAACCGACAACTCTCGATTTACCAGCATTTATTCCCTCCGCCACAGCTAAGGCCAAAGCCGTCAACAGTGACGTCAGCGACTCACCTCCGGTTTCTTACACGGTTAAGCACGCTTCGATGCCCGAGCAGGCGGCGCTGCCGTTTTTGCCTCAGGCTAAGCGTGTACAGTTCAGCAGTCATCGCAATGATGCCAATGCGGCTTTAGCGCTTGATTTGCTAGGGGATGTGCAAGGGGCGATTATTAGTTGGCATCAAGCTTTGAGAACAACGTTACTGGAGATTCAGCAGCTGTACCTGTCTGGTCCGATTGTGGATGGCTGGCTCGAATCGAGCGATCGCCAAGCCACCCAAATTGACCTGGATGAACAGGCTGCTGTGTTGCGTCACGGGGATCCGGAGCAGGTGGCGGCCTATGTGGAAAAGCTGACCCAACAGGCACAGCTTAGCGAAACGACAAGTGGTAGCCAGTATCGTTTATGCAGTCTGGATGCTGACGGTCAGATGCGGTGTGAGGTCTGTCCCCCAGAGCAGCTTGGCGTGGTGAGTCAGGCGATCGCCCGCAATCAACAGCTCCGCCAACTGGTGAGCCAAAAACAGTATCTCGAAGCCAAACTCAAACGTGCTTCGGAAGCGTTAGAGGTGACTCGTAAAGCCCTTGACATTCGCGGTGACGCTGCGCCAACTGATTAAGCCATTGTCACTTCACTGGAACGAGTTAACGATGGTCGCAAAGTCAAATAAGCTGTCAGTCCCACTAGAGGAACAGCGCTAACTAGGGCAAACACAGAAGCATTTTTAAAGCCGCGGCGAGCCATGTCATCGCCTAATAGACTGGGAACCAGAAGCCAAAGCAGACAAAAATCTAAGCTCATGACGTGGATGAACCGATTAGTTTGCCACTGGCTAACAAAATCGCTCCAATCACCGGCATAAAGACCATAGACTATCAGTGCTAATGAGCCTGCCAATAAGCTCAACCCCAGCCAGCGGGAATCCACTATGGACAACAGCTTTGATTTGGGTGGTGTAAAACTCGGATCAGGCTGTCGCAACACTAAGTAAGGCAGCAACAAGAACGCTCCTAGCCCAAACGAGCCAGCGACAAACGGCCAAGCGGGCGGTTTTTGGCCATGCCCATCAATCAGGGCCAAACAGGCATAAGCCATCGGCCAAATGCCCATCAGGTTAAATAACGCCACGATCGCCGGATTGATGTCGTCCCACTGCCCACTGGCCAACTGTTGAATCAGTTGGGCCGTATCTGGCTGGTCGGGAGGTGCTAGCAGAAAAGTATATAGGGCAAAAGCGAGCCAGAGAATAGCAAATAAGCTACGACGTAACATTACATCCAATCTAGTGACTACTAAGTTTTTCTCTAAATTATCAATCAACTTAACAAAATCTTCCTATTTGGGCCAATGCCACCTACCGTAAGACTTGGAGGCCAGACCTCAGATCTTCGGAGACAGTGCAATCGCGGCTTTCACTAGCCGCCATAGTGCTGCTGACCTCAACTGTTACTGGATTTTTGACCGTGCCGCCCTCAATTCGCTGATTTCTTTGTCCCCACGCTGAGATTGCCTGCTAGTTTTATCGCCAGCAGAGTGCTCACCGGCATGGTCACAACTGCCACCTGTCAATACTTTTTTGATTAACTACCCAAAGCCCAAGCCACTTAAAAAATTACTGTGTCTGCTGAGTCAGGACTATTACACCGCCTACTTTCGGCAAAGAGACACTTCACAATGAACGCCAACTATCTCTTCGAACTTTATGAATCGGGATATCGCGATTTTGCCGGTATTCATCTTGGCGGCGTTGATCTTGAGCAGCGTATCCTGGTTGACGTCGACTTACAGCAGGCTAGCCTAACTCAGGCTAATTTGAGTCGTGCTTTCTTGACGAATGCCAATCTGGCCGATGCTGATTTATATCGAGTCAATGCAAGCTTCGCGAAGCTGAGCGAAGCTAACCTGCACCGTACCCATCTGACCAAAGCTGATTTGCGGGGCAGCTTTATGGTGAAGTCAGATTTGTCGGGTGCCCAACTCAGCGGAGCCAACCTCAGCGGGGCCAATTTACGGGGCGCGACCCTGAGAGGCGCCAACCTGTGCAGCACCAATTTGTGTGGCGCTAATTTACGAGGTGCGGATTTGCGCCATGCTAATTTGGCTTGGGCCAATCTCAGCGGTGTTCGTCTCAGCGGAGCGGCTTTAGGACGCACCTTTCTGGATGACGTGAACCTTGAAGGCGCCTATTTGAATGGGCTCAATCTGCGAGGCATGAATTTGAGCGGCACCAACCTGCAAGAGGCTAAGCTTAACGGCGCACAGCTCGACTACGCTGACTTTACTGCCAGCAATCTTAGCTTTGCAACACTGCGAGAAGCCAGTTTACAGCAGGCCAACTTCACCAGTGCGACGATGACTGGTGCCATCTTTTGGCGCGCTAAGATGCAGGGTGTAAATTTGGCTCGGGCCGATTTATCGCTGGCGAATTTAGCTGAGGCGACTTTGGAGGCCTGCTCCATTGAGGGAGCCGAATTTACCGACGCTATTTTGCCCAAAAGCTCAGCCTCCAGCCTGTATGCCCAAGCTAAAGGCCAAACTCTTTGGAGCCGCCGTTTGACCCGGGAAACCTTGAGCGCTTCGCAGTTTGTCGACTAAGGCCGATCACTAATTAAAAATAGCAAGCCAAGCTGCCACTACAGGAATAAAAGTATCGGCTTGGCATTTAGGCCTCTCACTAAATGAGATGCAAAATCAACCAATCAGGATATCGAAAGACATAATCTTCTTTGCTCAGACAAGCGATCGCTGCCACCACTGGACATACTGAAAAAATAATCAAAAAGCCGCCGAGGACAAGCCCTAACAGCAATCCCAACGGCGGTAAAAGAGCAAAAATAAACACTAATAACACAATGGCCAACACCATTGGAATCAGTAAAATTAGACAGGTAATGGCGTAATTTAAAGCCTCGCGAGCATTCTCTTTGACCAGTCGATCTTGGGTGTTGAAAAAAATTAGTAGCGGCACTCCTAACCGTAAAACTCCCAAACCATTGGCAAAGATAGAATCGCCGAATAGCAAAAAGATTAAAAAACTGGCCAGCATGGAGATTGAGCCGTGCGCTGCAAAAATCATTATTTTCTGCGTGTAGTCTTTGGGTGGCGGCTGGCTAGAGGCTTTTGGGCGATGGCCTGAAGTTGCTGATTTTACAGTCGCTGCTGGGCGGCGGGTCACCACCGCCGACTTTGACGAGGATACAGAAGAATCCATCGGCAACGGAACGGGTAGGGGTGCATCGACAGTTGCGGCTGGCGAGATTGAATCAGCTTGGGCCACAGAGCGAGGAGCTGGTGACGAGTTTGTGGCTGAGCTCGCGGGCTCAGCCGCCATTAATTTTTGCAGGGCATTGTTAGCCCACTGCTTCACCTGAGGCACATCGCTTTTAGCTAGTTGTTCACAGAGGGCGATCGCGTGCAAATCCTTATCGTCTTTGTGATAAGCCTGAATTAGCCACATCTGCGCCTGAAAAAATTGCTTTGAGCGGCGGTTGATGGTTTGTTGGCAAAACTTTTCGAGAGAAGCGATCGCGTCGTCATAACGAGCCTGCTGTAGCGCGAGCGAACCAGTTTGATAAAGCGATAGAGAGGGATCATCCATGCTAGAAGTGCCAGCTTATTGTCCTTAAAATGCCCATTCCAGCGGCTTACCATCACTTCTGTTGGATCCTGACAGCGGTCCAGACCAATACCTGTGAATACTCACACCGGTTCAGGTAGGTATCTAAAGCAACGTGAATTCAGCCATTTGTCCAGCAGCAATCTTGACTTTTTCTAAGTAAATAAAATTGCCGTGGATTGCGAAGATCTCACCCATGTGTCTGATATTTTTCAGCTCATATGACCGCCGCCGCTGTTAGGACAAGGCGTGAGCCCTTTGGGGACACCCAAAGGATCAATACGGTACTGAGTGTCTAAACCTAAATGGCTAAGGCTATAAATAATGACATCAGCCCCATCCCAGCAATTTCCGGAAGCAGCAAATCCTTAATTCTGTACAAAAGCGCAATCCCCACCATTAGCACGCCAAAAAATCCAAACGGCACTTCGTAGTAACCGGCGCTGGTCAGGGTATGAAGTACATTCGAGAGATAACCAGCGATCAGCTTCCTCGGTCATTGCAACCGCACCATCATCATTCAATGAACTTTAAGATGCTTACCTGAGGAGATGTTGACGCGGCATATTGGGCCACCCGGTCTTCGATTTGCTGCAGTTGCCCAAGAGCCAATCCACAGGGAAAGCCATATTTAGCTTTCACGCGATTGCTAGCAATTTGTAGAGCAGTGCGCGATCGTTCTAAAAAGTCGCTGAGTTCATAGCGTTCTCCAACAGTGAAATATTGCTTCACCACCAGCGACGGAGAATAGCAAATTTCTTCGGCGCCATCAGGCCATTGAACTTGAAATCGAATTTCGGGCATGGGTTTTTCAGATAGAGAGCAGAGTAAAGAAAAACGGCAGTCAATTGAAGATCACTGGCAGATTGCTGCGGTCTATCCAAAACAGCATAGTCGGTGAAGCCAGGCGGCGGCGCAAATGCTGCTATCAGACATTTAATGAAAGCTCAATTTGTGTTTGGGGAGTTAATTTAGTGGCTTATTAACGTCAATAGACCTGTTGTGAAATAGGGAGCAATTCGCTGTGGCGCTCTACCTGGGGAATATCGAAGGTCTCTGAAGGCGCGTCAGCGGTAAAGCGATCGCCAAACGCATGAAATGCGACTTGATCGTTGGGATGCGCAATAGTGTAAGCCCTGAGGTCAGACTGATTCATTTCCGCAAAATCGGGCGGCATCACAAAAACCTCCAAAAGCCATCGCGATAATCTACATTATCGCCAGCCAATAGGAGAACATGGCCAGTACTTTCATCCAAGCGAACCAGAAAGATCGGGATGAAGGTATTGGTTAGCAACTGGCATAAGATAACGCACCGAATGGCTTGATCAGCAGTGAATAACAGTGCTTTGCCTCTTGATCACACGACCTCCGAATGATATTTAAGTTGGAGGCAACTGCTCAGTTTGTCCGCACTAAGTTTGTCCGCATAAGATTCAACGCTAAGTAGGTAGGCACAATCAAATCTAACAATACGTAGGTTGCGGTTGAGGAACGAAACCCAACGCCCGCATGGGTTACGCTATCGCTAACCCATCCTACAAATAATCAAACCCTCCTACTCAATAACGGAAATCTCATGATTTACCTCAGCCAGGTATTCAGAGCATTTTCGAACTAGAATATTGGCCTCAGTGCGCTTGTTAGGCGTCACATTGTAGTTCGAGCATTTGCGCCATAGGCTGAAAACCTAGAGATTCGTAGAATCCTAAAGCTTCTAAATTACCTTCTAAGACATTTAGCACAATACGATTGGTCCCTGCATCCTGGGCGAGGTGCACTAACTCGGTCATGAGCGCTCGCGCGATGCCTTGCCGTCTCGCGCTGGGCAAAACCACAATTTCAGTCACGTCAATTTGCTCGGGAGTGATTTCCAAGTCATCGAGAGCGTTCGCATAAGCGAGGAAGCCAAGCACAGATGATGACTCTTCAGCTATCAAAATCCCGCCATCCTCAATCTCTCTTCGCCCCAACATCTCCTCAAAGTAGCCGGAATGCACTTCATCGATTGCGCACCGGGTTGAGCGTATTTTGCTCTCATGCTCCAGGAGGCAAGAAACAAGACCTTTGACTGCGGGGAGATCCGCTGGCTCTGCATATCGTATCCGCATCTAAACTCCAAAAAAGCGGTTAACACTGGCGTATCTAGAACATAGTGAATATGTGACATATGTAGCAAGCGTATTACAATATTTTTTCTGTCCCAGATTATTGCTAATCAACCGAAAAACGATGAGGCACTACATATAGTCCAAGCAAGTCGGGTTTTGCAGTATCAATTCATCATTTTTGGCGTACAGTCGATAATGTTGATCGGCGGCGACTAGACAAGGAAAGACGGCGTGTATTTTCAATCGGTAATCACCACTCTGCATGAGTTTTGGAGCAATCAGGGCTGTCTAATCGTGCAGCCCTACGATACGGAAAAAGGGGCGGGCACCAAGAGTCCTCACACGTTTTTGCGGGCGATCGGGCCGGAGCCGTGGTCGGTGGCCTATGCAGAGCCTTGTCGTCGTCCAGCGGATGGCCGCTACGGCGAAAACCCCAACCGCTATCAGCACTATTACCAATACCAGGTGCTAATCAAGCCGTCGCCGCCCAACATTCAGGACGTGTATCTAGATTCGCTGCGGGCACTGGGCATCAAGCCGGAAGACCACGACATCCGCTTTGTAGAAGACAACTGGGAAGACGCGGCGGTGGGCGCGTGGGGTGTGGGCTGGGAAGTCTGGCTCGACGGCATGGAAGTGACGCAGTTCACCTATTTTCAGCAGTGTGGCGGGTTGGACTGTCGCCCGGTGTCGATTGAGCTGACCTATGGGCTAGAGCGCTTGACGATGTATCTGCAAGCGGTGGATGCGATCGCCAAAATTCAGTGGAACAATACCCTGACCTACGGCGATGTGCACATGCAGGGGGAAATCGAGCATTCCAAGTACAACTTTGACGAGTCCAACGCTGAACTGCTGTTTACGCTGTTCAGCCTATATCAGAAAGAAGCTGAGCAGCTGATGGAAAAAGGGCTGGTTTTACCCAGTTATGACTATGTGCTGAAATGCTCCCACACGTTCAATCTGCTGGATGCCCGAGGCGTCATCTCTGTGACAGAGCGAACCCGCTATATTCGCCAAGTGCGGGGATTGGCTCGCAAAGTGGCACAGCTTTATTATGACCAGCGCGAGGCCATGGGCTTTCCGTTACTGCAAGCCTCTTCAACGCAGGTTGCTTAATGGATGGAGTGGGGATTATTTGGGCGACCAGGTTAAGTGAGCGATGGATGGGGCAATGAAGGTGAATAAGCCCCGGACCAATGGACGTTTACCCGTACAGGGTGCTGGGGGATTGGGATAGGCATTCAGCTTGCAAGCATCATGGAAAGCCAAAAATCAAACCTCGCGCCGGCAGGCCAAATTCAGCACCGTATCGAGCGATCGCCCTTAATCAGTGTAAAGTCTATGGATTCTATAGGATTTAACGGCGACTTCTCAGCTCTTCCTCAGCTACTCAGAGAATAATCTGGATAGGCTTAAATGAAATCAAGGGTTATTACAAGGAGAAAGCTATGGCTGTGGACTACGATCTCGTCGTCATTGGGGGCGGTTCCGCTGGTTTAGTGGCAGCTAGCGCCGGAGCGCAGCTTAACGCCAAAGTCGCGCTAATTGAAAAAGAACCCCGCTTGGGTGGCGATTGTTTGCACTATGGCTGTGTTCCCAGCAAATCCCTAATTCACGCTGGTCGTGTTGCCCATGATGTTAAAAATGCCGCCATCTACGGTATTGAAGCTTCCATTCACGATATTCGGATTCGTGAAGCTTTAGGGCACGTCCATCGTGTCATTGACACGATTCAGGAGCATGATTCAACCGAACGTTTCGAGTCTCTGGGCGTAGAAGTAATTTATGGCGAAGGTCAGTTTCGCGATCGCCAAACCTTTGAAATCAATGGCCGTCAACTCAAGGCCCGCACTTTTTTGATTGCCACCGGTGGGCGCCCCAGTTTGCCCCCCATTTCTGGCATCAAAGAAGCCGGATATTTGACTAATCTCAACGTTTTTGACGTTCAGCAACGGCCTGATTCACTGGCTGTCATTGGCGCTGGTCCGATTGGCTGTGAATTGGGGCAAGCCTTTTCTCGCTTGGGCAGTGACGTCACGATTATCGCCAGCCGTTCCCACATCATGCCGATTGAAGAGCCCGAAGCCGCCAAGGTGGTGCAGGCTCAGCTAGAAGCCGAGGGGATTCGGGTAGTGACTGCAACTCGGGCGAAGGAAGTAATTGTCGAAAATGGCAAAAAGGTGATTTTGACCAACACAGGCGATCGCATTGTGGTTGACGAAATCCTAGTGGCCGCCGGTCGTGTGCCTAATATCGAATCGCTTAATTTACAAGCGGCCGGAGTTGATGTGGGCAAAGAAGGCGTCATTGTCAATGGCAAACTGCAAACCACGAATCCCAAAATCTATGCGGCGGGTGATGTGATCGGCGGCTATCAGTTTACCCATGTGGCTGGCTATGAAGGCGCAGTGGCCATGCAAAATGCGCTGATTTTCCCCACCAAAAAGGCTGACTACCACGTAATTCCTTGGGCCACCTTCACGGAACCAGAACTAGCGCGGGTGGGACTGACAGAAGAACAGGCCCGCAAACGTTATGACGATGATGTAATGGTTTTGCGACACAACTTTGATCATGTCGACCGCGCTCTGGCCGAAGGCGCAGGCATCGGATTTGCTAAATTTATCACCCGCAAAAATGGCGAAATCTTGGGCGCACATATTGTCGGGCCTGCCGCCGGAGAATTAATCCACGAAGCAGTTCTGGCAATGAGCTACAAACTCAAAGTAGGGGCCTTAAAATCAATCATTCATGTTTATCCCACCCTGGCAGAGGTCAACAGTAAGACGGCGCTTCAGTTAACCAAGCAGACCTATGCCAGCAATACTCGCTTGCAAAACATCTTGCGCAGTTTCTTCAACTTCCGTCGCTCTATCGGCCGTTAGATTGGTTATCAATTAGAGTCAAAATGCTGCGGAGCAGGCATCGTTACGTCTGCTCCGCAGGTTTCTCTGAGCCTTCCTTCTGACGTCCCGATGGGTATAAGCATCTGGCCCGCGTTCACATATCTACAATTAGCGCCCCTAATGGCTGAGTCCTTCGACATTATTCGTTAACAGCCTATGTGTTATGTGCAAGTTATAAATCTCATGTTCAAAATTGCTTGACTGCACACTAATTCACCGTCATCAGCTAATAACATTTACCGATATGATGTTACCTCTGCCGCGATTGAGGGCAAAATAACCGCAAAATCTCTGACATCAATTTTGCTTTGGGCACTCGTGGCTCCCCAAAAAAATCAAAGCTGGTAAGCAGAAGAATCGCTTATTTATAAGGTTGTCTAAGAAACAGGAGGCGGTGCAGGATGTGGTGATCAGAAGATAGATGAGGTCAGCGTTGTTTACAGATGTCTGGTTCAAAGCGAGACTGGACTCTCAGTCAGTTTACATAGATATCATTGGAATTTGACAAGAACTTTACAGCAGCTTTAGAGATAACGCGGTGGTCAACGGCGTTTTAAGAGCCTTCTCCCCTTAAAATAAGGAGGGATTCAAGGAGAAAAGTTAAACAGTTACGTTAGCGATCACTGAGTTCAGGTTATTAAGGCTGCATCTGTTATGTGTAGCGATTAAATGCCAAAAGTTTTTGGTTCACTATATTTGTTACTATGCCCCAGACCTATCGAGATGATGTAGCCCCGCCTCCCGTGAAGCATCACTCCAGCAAGAATATTGTTTTGGACAAACTCAACAGCGGCAAACTCTGGATTGTCAATAGTCGTCGTCGCAATGGCATTGTTATTTATAAGCAGTTTCACGCCGAATTTGCCGGTCCTGGTGCGGCTGTTGGGGGGGCACTGGATGCTAATTGCGATCGCATTACAGCTCTGGGCAATCTGTCGCTCATTGAGCCCAAATCCTATGAAGATCAGCAAAAGGCCATTCGGATTCGCCTCCAGTGGGTACGGCTAACGCAAAATTTTACCGACAAGCCTATTCCACTGGATCGAGCACAAATGATCCTCGATCAGTTCAAAACGTATTTTGATAAAGCGATTGTTGATAGTGTGCCGGACGAAGCCTTTTCGATGTTGGTAGGCGTCTTTCCTTACACCGTACGCCAGGCTCGTCGTCGGTGATTATTGCTGCCCCAGCTGACTGTATTTGATGACTCAAAGTCACAACTGCAATAGGGCGCGTAGAGCGCAATTGCAGGAGCACAAAATCTTGCCAATGGCTGATTTTGCTAGACCGATATCAAGCGTGTTTTCGGGCACCAGCTGCTGACAGGCTCAATGCTGCATTAACGACCAGTTCTAGTCGCCCAAGGCCTGCTGAAGATGTGCCAAGGTGCGTTCATTTTCGGTAGGAGTACCAATGGTGATACGCAGGCCACCGTGCGTCTGACGAACCTGGGTACCCTGTTCTTGCAGACGCTGAAAGACGGTCTCAAGATCTTGTCGAATCGGGCGACAGTAAATAAAGTTGGCTTCGCTGGGCCAAGTGCGTAGCCCTGGCAGCGCTGAAAAAGCTGTTAATAGACGATCGCGCTCCTGCTGAACTTCTGCCACCTTTGCCAAAATCTCCGGCGCGTGATGCAGCGCCAGTAGCGCTGCCGTTTGCGAAAAACTAGGCAAATTGTAGGGTAAGCGGACCTTTTCCAGCACAACAATAATATCAGGGGCGGCGATCGCATACCCTACTCGATGCGCAGCTAGACGAAACGCCTTGGAAAAAGTGCGAGTCACTACCCAGTTGGGTCGCGATAAGGCCTCTGTCAGCGTCGTCTTTAGGCTGAATTCAAAATATGCTTCATCCACTACCACCAGTGTGTCCGGGGGCAATTGATACAGCCATTCGCGTTCAGCCATCGTCAGCCCGTTTCCCGTGGGTGAATTGGGCGACACCATGAAAATCAGGCGTACTGGGGCAGCGGCATTATCAATAGCCGTCTGCGCAGCTATTGGATCAACCGCAAAGGTCGCCTCGTCTCGCTTGACGGTAACCACCTCTATCCCCAACGTTTGCGCCAAAATTTTATACATGGAGAAGGTCGGTTCGGCCACCAAAATCGCTCCTGGACGCCCCACACAGGTGGCAATCAGCAGCGAACGAATGAGTTCATCAGAACCATTGCCTACCGTGACTTGATGACGAGAAATGTCGCCTGATGGCAGTTGAGCAGCGGTTTCTGCATATGTAGCGATCGCCTGACGCAGAGCCTCATGGTCCCCATCGGGATAGCGGTTGGCAAGCACGGCCTGCTGATACTCCCAAGCCAGCTTTTCTTTCAGTGGTGTTGGCAAATCATAAGCAGATTCATTGGTGTCGAGATGATCAACCACTGTCGGAGTCACGCCCGTCGGCTCTTTGGGATGAGCACTATAGGCCAAAAACGCTTGCAGTTCTGGACGAATAAAAGCCGACATAAGATGAGATCAATCCCGAGCAGCGCTACTCATTATGGCGCACCCACTGGCGTCTGTGGACAGCAAAGCAGCCATTGCCACAATCGGAGAACCGTTACTGACGCGGTATCAACACTGCCTGTGTCAGCGGAGCTGATGAGGCGGCTGGAATAGATTTAGCGATCGCCGACTTCGACACAGAAATCATTAAAAATTATTATCGCTCTAAGAGTTTCGTGTAGCAGGCAGTCAGAGTTGCCGCCCTAGCCAATAAAGCAGTGGTCGACATGGGCACCCCTTTTTCCCAAAAGACTTCTCGCTGACATGAGGTGATGGGTTCTGGTCAGACCATGCAAATACCTAATATCGACAATGCTTTCAGTTGGATAGAAGTAAGGTCGACTGTTCAACGGCAGCTCTCATGCAAAAGTTTCCAATTGAAATCAAATGTTAGGATAGTTAAACTTTGAAAAGATGTGTCATTACAGGCATCGTTCCCCCCTTGACAATTGGAGAGTTGTTATCCTTTTGAGCACAAAATTGATCAGCCAAGTGTTGACCCACTGTAATCGACTTAAGCTTTAATTCGTGAAACTGTTCCCCATTGATAATCAGTTACACATAAGACTCCTGAAGCAATTTTCAGTTTCTTCAGAGCTGGTTGGCTGCCGTCAACAGCACTGCTCACTGTAGCGGTACGTTAGTCAGGTCAGCACAACGCCTATGGACAACTCATTTGAAATTACGGCTCAGATTGTCCTCACTGTACTTGCGGGCATCAGCGCACAGGTAATTGGCGAGTATCTCAAAGTTCCCAGCATCATCTTTCTGCTGCTTTTTGGCATCGGCTTAGGGCAGGACGGCATCGGCCTGATTCGACCCACTGAACTAGGGATCGGTCTCGAAGTTTTAGTATCCCTCAGCGTTGCCCTAATTTTGTTCGAAGGGGGCCTCAGCCTCGAGCTCAAAGAGCTCGATAAAGTTTCTAACAGTTTGCGAAATCTGGTCACCACTGGTGTCTTCGTGACGCTGCTCGGGGGTGGCATGGCGGCCCATTGGCTGGGTGAATTTCCCTGGTCTTTGGCCTTCCTCTACGCTTCGTTGGTGGTAGTCACTGGCCCAACCGTGATTAATCCGCTGCTGCGGCAAGTCCCTGTTGATCGCAAAGTCGCAACTCTATTAGAGGGCGAGGGAGTGCTGATTGACCCTGTAGGCGCCATTTTAGCTGTCGTCGTGCTCGATATTATTTTGAATGGCGACGCTGACCCGCTGCTGATTGTCAGCGGTTTAACGGTGCGCTTAGGAACGGGAGCCGTTTTAGGCAGCATTGGCGGGGCGTTACTTGGCGTTTTTCTCAAGCAAACGGATTTTTTATCAGAAGAACTGCGCAATCTTGTGGTGTTGGCCAGTCTCTGGGGCTTGTATGGCATAGCGCAAGAGATACAGGATGAATCCGGCTTGATGGCCGCAGTTGTTTCCGGTATTGTGCTCCGAGCCTTATCAATTCCCGATGAACGGCTGCTGCGGCGGTTCAAGGGACAGCTCACAATCTTAGCTGTTTCAGTGTTGTTTATCTTGCTGGCGGCAGACCTCTCAATCGCCAGTGTGTTTGCGTTGGGCCGTGGTGCCGTGCTCACGGTAACGGTGTTGATGCTGGTGGTGCGGCCTCTGAACATTGCCATCTGCACGGCGCCTAGTGATCTCAATTGGCGGCAAAAAATCTTTCTTAGTTGGGTGGCACCGCGGGGCATTGTTTCAGCATCAGTGGCTTCCCTGTTTGCCATTTTATTAACGGAGCGCGGCATCAGCGGTGGCGACGCCATTAAGGCGCTGGTCTTCCTGACTATCATTATTACGGTATTGACTCAGGGGTTGACGGCCAGTCTCTTTGCCAAAGTATTAGGGTTGACTGGTCAGCGAGACGGCAGTGGTGCTGTCATTGTGGGATGTAATCCACTGAGTTTGCTCATCGCTCGCTTATTTCAAGAAAGCGGTGAATCGGTTGCGCTGATCGATACGAATCCAGAAGCGTGCGAGCCAGCCGAGCAGGAAAATCTGCCGGTGTTTGTCAACAGTGCGCTCGATATTGAAGTGCTGGAAGAAGCTGGTATCAGTGCCGCAACAACGCTATTGACCATTACCAACAATGGCGATGTCAATATGGTGGTAGCGCAGCAGGCCCAAGAAGAGTTTCAACTGCCGCGAATTGTGGCTGTGATGCCCAAGGAAGATCTAGAAAAAGAAAGCGCAGCCAAAAAAACGCCGGCCAAAAAAGGCAGCAGTTCTCCCAAATCCACCAGCAGCAAAACCACATCCTCTATCATCGCTCTTAAACTGTGGAACAGCCATCTCAAAGAGGGGGCGGTGCGTTTGGGCGAAACTGTTCTGCGCTCTGAAGGTGCATTAATGCAGCGGGCACATCTCCGAGCCTTGATCCGCAGTGGTGAGTTAGTGCCGCTATTGTTGAAGCGCAATGGTCGTATGTGGGTCTCGTTGACCGAAGAAGAGACCTGGAAAGCCGGCGATCGCGTTATTTATCTGCTGCACGATCCGAAGCCAAAGCTGCTGCAGCGTTTGTCTGGAGGCAGTCGCCCAACCAAGCTCAATGTTGAAACAGTGCCGGCGGTTGAAGATATACCGCTGCCCACCAAGGTCGTTGAGGCCCCGCCACCTGATCCGTCTGAAGCTAGCGCGGAGATAAAAACTCAGGCGCCCCCTCAAAATGGCGATCGCAACGGCACGACAGCGACCAATGGTCAATCGCCGACGCCTTCGACTCAGGATGATGCTTCTCCCACTCCCCAGGACGTGAGCAATTAGACACAACTAATACCGGTCGCTTTTCTAGAACTGCAGAGCTTGAAACAGCAGCCGTAGGATGAAAACGGTTTTGAATCCACAATTGAAAATTGGGATAACCGGCATTCAACTATCGACGCTAACGATGCCAGACCACTGCACCTTTTTTTCGCGAGTGCGGCGGTATGAGAAAAAACGTTCTGGTTCTTGAAAAGTACAGTGAGGCGCGATCGCCACCTGGTCCGCACTAACGCCTAGCTCGGCTATCTGCAGGGCATTAATTTGCCGCACGTCTAATCGAATGCGCCCGGGTGTGGCATCAGGCAGAAGCGGAGCCGGAGTCATCGCTAGCAACCGGTCTACAACGGCCTCATCTTTCCAAGACTGAGGATTGGGAAATAAAGCCGTTAGCGATCGCCCCACAGTTGCCGCCACAGGAATTGTCACCTGATAGACCTCACCAGCAATCGCGGGGCCAATAGCGAATCTCAAATGGGTGAGTTCACTACCCTGGGCCTGCATTTTTTGAATCACGGTGGGTAGAATGCGCTGCGCTGTGCCCCGCCAACCAGCATGAATCGCTGCTACTTGCCCTGTTTTGACATCGCCAACTAGCACGGGGGTGCAATCGGCGGTGCAGATCCAAGCCGCCTGTTGTGGAGCGATGGTCATCACCGCATCGGCTTCTGGAAGCGCTTCTCCCGACAGTACTGAGGCAGATGCTGTCGATGTAATCACGTGATTGCCGTGCACCTGCTTGGCTCGGTGAACCGTGGCAGTTGGCTGCATGAGGGCGGTAAGGTCATTGGGGGTTGCTGGCCAGGACTGGCAAGTAAAAAATCCGTGGGGCCAACGCTGCAGCAAGGAGGCGGTGAGAAACGGATGCTTGGCGTCTAAGTGCCAATGCCAGGGATCATGCATAGATTCTACGACCTGATAAAACAGAACTCCTGCCGGCAGGAGCGGTATACGGCAGATAATTGCTGCCGGACCCGTCCATAAAAGAGAGGCACTGCCCTACTTACCAGACAGTGCCCCATGCGTTGCCGCTTGTTATAGACTAGAGTCTTTATTAAGTTTGACTCCATTTATGTATAAATATAATGCCCGATTTCTAAATATATCGATTGTTTCGTAATTTTATCTTTATATTTTTAGTTTTTAAACTTCATTGCTTTTTGAAAAGCTTTGTAAAGCAGCCTTATTGCATGGTTTGTAGAGACACTCCTAGAAGCTGTGAAACCCACACCTCAGTAGACCGCAGCAAATATTTGCCGGGCTTGCTCATGGGATAAACCATGGGCTCTACCAGAATTGTGAACATCCCTAGACGGTTACCAGCCAGCACGTCGGTAAACAAGCGATCGCCCACCATCGCAATCTGCTCGACTGGCAGCTGCATCGCTTCGGCGGCTTGTCGTAGTCGCCGGCGAGAAGGTTTACGGGCCCCAGTAATGTATGGAGCCGATAGACTGTCGGCAATACGCCGAATTCGAGATTCGTGCAGATTATTGCTCACCAGCCAAATTGGCACTTCGGCCTTCAGAGCGGCAAACCACTCGCGCACCTCTGCGGTCGTATCGGTTTCGTTAATGGGCACCAAAGTTTCGTCGACGTCCAATATCAAGCCTTTAAGGTGATAACGCTGCATGATATCGGTGGTCAGTCCGAGAACGGGTTGCCCTAACACTAAATTGGGCTGTAATTTTTGACTACGCATAATGTGGACTTCCATCCTGTAGCAGAGGTTGGCAGGCAACGAGATCAAGCATACCCGCAGCCGCTAAGACTACCTATTAATTAGCCGCGTCGATCGCATCCCGGATGCGAGCTTGGGCGGCTTCATGCTCAGCTAGCGTGCGACTAAAAACGTGAGTGCCGTCGTAGCGCGCTACAAAATAGAGAAACTCGGTCGGCGGCGGCGCGATGCTTGCTTCTAGGCTAGCTAATCCAGGGCTGGCGATGGGGGTCGGCGGCAGTCCCGGATTGACATAGGTGTTGTAAGGCGAAGGCGTATTGACCTGGGCTAAAGTCAGGGGCTGATCAGGGGTTTGGGTAACGCCTAAACCATATTCCACGGTGGGATCCGCGCCTAACGGGATAGCTTCTTCAAGGCGGCGGTTGAAGACGGCGGCAATCGGCGATCGCTCTTCAGGAATGACCGCTTCTCGCTCAACAATACTGGCCAATGTTACCCAGTCGTCCAGGGTGAAGTCGGAGTTTTCCTGCTGGTGCACCGGCAAGGCCACCGCTTCAAAGCGCTCTAACATCAGATCTCGCACGCCTTCAGGGGTAATATTTTCAGCCGGCAGCACATACGTGTCGGGATAAAGAAACCCCTCTAGATGCGGCAGGTCTTGGGGCAACCAAGGAAAGCGATCGCGGGGAACTTGCTGAGTTACCTCTAAAAACGCCTGAGCGGAAAACAAGCCTTGCTCTTCAAAAGCGGCTGCCATCAGCTCTCGGGTCCAGCCTTCTGGAATCGTAAACGACGTTTGCAGCACG
Organism: Cyanobacteria bacterium P01_C01_bin.120; assembly: GCA_039027715.1. Classification (GTDB taxonomy): domain Bacteria; phylum Cyanobacteriota; class Cyanobacteriia; order Phormidesmidales; family Phormidesmidaceae; genus Halomicronema. The sequence goes on along the minus strand of JBCCJU010000024.1, from coordinate 17,517 downwards.
TCGCCACCGCGAATTTGGAACGCAATTTCCTGCAGTGATTGTGTCGGGGACAAAGCATAGGTGCCAGCCTGATAACCAGCTTGCTGACGGAAATTTTGCCAACGGCTCCAAAGATTCCACGCGACGTGCGATCGAATTAAGCCTGCAGCTTCCAGATCATGGCCGATTTGTTGACCTGGCGTGCCTTGCGGAATCTGAATTTGTACAGTTTCAGCCGTTGCGGTGTCGGCTTCATCGTCGTCTTTTAGGGTTGAAGCCGATGCCACGGGGGCGGTTGCCCAGCTCCACCAGGCCCAACCCTGCCACCCGGCAAGACCAACCATAATCGGCAGGAGCAAAAAGCTAAATAAAAGTTTTGGCAGACGGGAGCTCATGGGCTTTGGCACTGATGACCATCAATGCGGCATTGCAACGTCGGTTATTTTAGCCCGTTCGGAACCATCAAGTGCTGATGGCACTATTTCCGACTCTTTTTCTCAAATCTCGATGCAAAATCCATCTATGTCAGGACATCAAAGATGCTGGATTCAATCTCAGGGCGTAACCGCTCAAATTCTTCAGGGGGAATCATGCGAGCTTCATCCCGACCGGCAATTTCTGCAAATAGCAGCAGCGGATCTACGGGAGTACAAATGGTGTATTCCATATCATCGTGAAAAAATGTTGCCAGCGTCTGAAATTCTTCGGTGTCGGGTTCGCCATCGTCGTCCAAATCACCAATCTCCAGGACAAAACAGTCATCTTCTTGGGGGTCCGGAATTTCTCCCGACACGCTGAGGGTTACCGCACTGCGCTGCAGCGTCAAATCATGTTCGGCTAAGACTGCTCGGGCCGTTGGCAACAGCCGATCAATAGCGCTCTCTTCGACGTCGATTAGAGCGTCCGTTTCACCCGATTCGTCTGCTTGCCAAGAAAAGATCTCCACTGGCGTATCCAACGGCAATAAGAGGGCATATTCTCGGCCTTCAATTTCAAAAGTTTGCTCAACTTGACAAGCTAAAGTGCGCCCATGCTCGTCACGAATGGAGAGCGTGGGCAGTTCTGAAGCGAAATCAGCGTCCGAAAAGGTCATGCGAGTCTCCTGCGACAGGCTCAGTAGAGGGGGGCAAGATGGTTGGGGCGCGATCGCGCTGGTCTAACCACTGTTGCAAGATAATAGCAGCGGCCTTTTGATCAATCAGCCCCTTATGACGGCGAGACGGCGATCGCCCCTCAGCCTGCAGCATTTGCTCAGCCTGAAAGGAAGTTAGCCGCTCATCTACATACTCTACGGGTATTTGGAGTACAGCGGATAGCCTTGTGGCAAAAGATTTCACCCATTGGGCTTGTTTGCCAATTTCACCATTCATCGTGTACGGCAGACCTACTACCAAGACGGTGACTTGACGAGCCTCGACAATCGTTCTCAGAGTCTCGACGGTCGAGGCATACGAGCGATTTTTTAGCGTTGGCAGTTCGGTGACCAGCATGCCCAAGCGGTCGCAGCCCGCTACGCCGATGCGCTTACGGCCAATATCCAACGCCAGTGCGGAGACATATTCCCGAGGCATAGTCCCTCCCGTGCCGGTCTGACTTTAACCGCGATGGCTAAATCAGCCCGACTGACCGGACAGATTATCGGGATTAGGATGCGGCTGTCCCATATCTTGGCGCTCCTGTCGCTTATTAGAAGAGGGCGATCGCGGCTGTCCCTCATCTAGTTGGCTATGCCAAGACATGCGACCAGGAATAGGCTTACCAGCGGGCTGTAGTCCGGCTAATACTTCCGGCAGTTGCAATCCTTCTAAAGCCGTAGGCTTAGCTTCTCGAACCTTGTGCCACACCGAGCGCGAGAGCATTAGGGTGCGATCGACCGGATTCGCCTGAATTTTCAACAGGAACTCTTCACGCTCTGGCTGATAGTCGCGAGACGTCACCCGCAGGGGCATCGCAGGATAGCTCTGCAGTAGACCGGCCATGTGGCTAAGCAGTTCCGGATATAACCAGGTGTAAGCTGGATGTACCGTCAGTTCTGCCGAGTGGTAACGGTGTCGTCCGCGACAAGCGACTAAATCAAATCGGCCAATGGCGGCTTTGCGCTGGGGCTCAAATACATACGCTTGAATACGATTTTCTCGTAGCATCCACTGACGCGCCGTATTCCGCATCGACTGGATCGGCTCGACCTTGAAGTCTTGAATTTGCTGGTCGAAAACCTGGCGCACCAGCGGCGGCATGGCGGCCGTATCTAGCTGATAGAGCAGTTGGGCATCGGCATTGCTAACGGTCACAAGATTAGGCAAGTCGGGATCTTGCTTAGCTTGCTCGCTCAGGATGTCGGGGCCAATTTCCCAATAGGTGACCTGAGCTAAAGGCTGAAACCCATTTTGTCGATATAGCGCCAGGGCAGATTTTTGTTCAATATCCACTTCTGCCAGCCACATTCGCGCTTCCCAGACTGTTTCGAAGCAGTGACGCAGCAGTTGTGAACCAATATTGTCTAACGGACTTTGAGTGCTTGGGGGCACCGAGTCTGGATGTACGGCAATACGGTTGACTTGCCACGTGCTGCGGGTGCGGTTGAACGGCGAGATGTCAATCATGCCGCATGGCCGATTGTTAAGTTCAGCTACAAAGCCTGACCATCGTGGTCGATTGGGCAGGGTAAGAGCGGTCATGCGCTGCCACCAAACCGTCAGGGGATGCTGATGAGCTAACCATTGATTATTAGACGCTCCCAGCAGTTCCCCATCAAGTTCAGGAATGGCGATGCTGGAGCCTTGCCAATTTTCAAGCGCGTCTACATCGCGGGGATAAAAGGGACGCAATTGTAAAGTTGAATCTTGCAAATCTTGATCTGGCATATGGAAAGCTGTGAAGGTGGCAGCGTGAACTAAGAATCGCTCGCGGTGACTCCATCATACCGTGCGCTTTCAGAGAAGGGGCTCGATCGCTTCAGGCCCGGCGATCGCTGCAAAGCTTCTCACCTGTTCTGCTGAGCGATCGCCAGAGACGGTCGCACCAGCACCAGTGGCGTTTGTTCGTCCGCATTGCCTGCCGGATTGTCAATCAGTGCCTGCATGACTAGAGACTGATTAACCTGCGCACTGGCTGCCACAATTTTTACGGCTTTCAGATCATTGACATCGACAATCGCCGCCCCTAGTCCAGTGGCTTTTTCAATCTCATTAACGACTAGCTGTGGCGACTCTGGCCCCAGCACAATGAACTGATCGTAGGGCGGTAGGGTACCAGTCACGTCATCAATGAGACGGGCTTGCTCCCCTGCTAACTGATAGAAGCCGCCCCCCTGGCGCAAAAGTGCCTTTTTGAGAGAGCCGCCGATAAAGGCAAAAAAGACGCGCCAAGCGCCCACTAAATCCACTAGAGTTTGTAGACCGCAGGCCGTGGCTAGGCTGGAAGTGGGTAAAAAGTAGTAGCACAGTCTTCGCGCCAGCCATCCTGGCTGTATCGTCTCGGGATGGCGCCAGCGGCCCTGCATGATCGCAACGGGCGTTTCGCCTAAGGTGACAATATCGCCGGGCTGAGCATGGACCGTGACGTAGCGTTTGACCACTTCAACTGGCGTATCAAGATGGGTCAGCAGATGGGTGGGCACGGGCAGCACGTCTGCCTGAGGCGTCTGGCGCCAATTGGCAGCAGTCTCGGGATCAGGAAACCGGAGCGGCACAATCACGTGGCCGGTCTGGGGCTGCCGTCCCCCGGGCCCATAGGTTAAATAGTGAACGCGCACCCACAGCGCTTTCAGCGATCGCAGCTCTGAACCCGTAATATCGATCTGAATTTTGAACTGAGTGCGCTTTTGTAACTTGACGATGTAGGCAAACCAATAGCCATCTGGTCGAGCTTCAGCGTCGGGATGTTGCGGGGTAATGGTGACGTTAACCTGCGTATTGTTGAGATTGGCTTTGCCAAGCAGAGTCGTCTCGGCAGACAATTCAGGCACCATAATTTCTGATGCGGGAGTGCAGTTGATCAGCTCTGGCAGCCCCACAATCTGATAATGCTGGTCATCATACTGCTCGATATTCCACTGACCAGCCGCAAACGCCAGACGATTGCCAGCCCGACGGCGATATTGCCATTCCAGACCGCCCCAAGCGCTGACCACAACTATTGCGATCGCTCCCAGCAACCAACCGAAAATCATCGCTGCTCACGTCTCCTCGAATGTATTCTGTGGCCGCTAATAAAAAGCCATGCGACATTTCTAAAGGCTCAGTCTATAGAACTTTGGGCAGATTCCTCAGAAATTTTTCCAAAAATACAGCGGCCCATTGTGTAGCAACCCAACTATTTTGAGCCTCGAAGCTGCTTGACGTCAGGCCTGGCTGAGGTGATGGGGCGTTTGGGACAGCCTGCAATTGCGGCTAATCAGCTACTTCAGAAATCCAGACGATCGCGCTTCTCAACGTAGTGCAGTCTGTCTAACGGCGTTGATCAGCAATCTTCTTAACTAAACTATCCCTACAGGTGCATCATTTAATTGAGCTAGAAACTTTGATGGATTATCGTTTCTGCTGTCGTCTGAGCTTTTTTAGCAGCAGGGCTGCTCGTGTCATCGCTGCCATCCTGAAACATTTGCACAAATGCTTAGAAAACGGTTGTCCTCAGTTTTCAGAAAACTTTACAAAACCTTGAAAGTGGGGCACGATCTCAACAAAAGCAGTGTTGCAGACTCCAAGCGGCGGCGGCGGATTAAAGCGATTGAATAGGCTATAGAGGTTTTTCGAACATGACTCGATTGGTGCGCGTTGAAAAGTGGTGTCTTTGGGGCCACATACTCTCGATGGCATTTGGTTTGGCGGGGCTGTTATGGGTAATGCCCCATCCAGAAATTTTGGCATATCTGCCGGCTGGTACAACTTTATATAGCTGGAGTATGGCCGGCGGTGGCGTTGCTTATATTCTGCTGGGAACGGTCGCTGTTTCTCTTTATCTGCGTCGCGTGTTCGGTTGGCAAGCTTGGCTGGCGTTTATGGTACCGGCGATCGCGCTTTCCCTGAGCAGTGAACTGTTGGGCACCAGCACCGGCTTTCCTTTTGGTGACTATAGCTATCTCAATGGCTTAGGCTATAAAATTTCTGGCCTAGTACCCTTTACTATTCCGCTGTCCTGGTTCTATTTAGGGGCTTCTTGCTATCTGCTGGCGCGGGGCGGTTTGGCGGCTAGTCGGAGGGCGTGGGGGCGTCAACTGGCGGCGATCGCGGTGGGAGCGCTGCTGCTGATGTCATGGGACTTTGTGCTTGATCCGGCGATGAGCCAGACGGCCATGCCATTTTGGTATTGGCATCAGCCAGGAGCCTTTTTTGGCATGCCCTATGAAAACTTTGCGGGTTGGTTTGTCACCGGTGCCATCTTCATGGCTGTTGCCGCCATCTTTTGGTACGGCAATGAGCGTTTGCAAACGCTCAAGCGCGAACAGTTGACGCTGCCGCTCATCATGTACGTTGCTAACTTTGCGTTCGCCATGTTTATGAGCATTGGCGGCGGTATTTATGTGCCAGTGCTGCTCGGTTTGCTAGTGGGCGCTCTACCAGCTGTGGTCTGCTGGCTACTGACCCCGGCTGAGCAACCCGCCGTCTCCGTCGAGGAAATGCCCGCAGAGCTATCCGTTATTGAGATGGCATCTCCAGCCGGCGTTTCCAAATAGGTCAAGTAGGTTTACGGCAAAGGCTGACTGGCATGTTCTCATTCGCTTCTCCGTGGTTGCTGACCAGTGCGATCGCGCTGATCCTGCTGACCTTGCAGCTACCGGCTGTGATAGTGCTGCTATCTCGCTTGCTTAAGGGGCCGACTCGTCGTCCCCCGCTCCAGCCGCAACGGGCGACCCCCGAACAGTTGGGACAGGTTAGCGTTGTTGTGCCGACGCTGAATGAAGCTCTGCGCGTTACCCCTTGTTTGACAGGCCTGTCGCGGCAGACCTGTGAAGTACGCGAAATTCTCATTGTCGATAGTCGCTCTGAAGACGGCACTCGCGAAATTGTGGAGCAGGCGCAGGTCACTGACCCCCGCATTCGGCTGCTGACCGACGAGCCGTTGCCTGCTGATTGGGTGGGTCGTCCTTGGGCGCTGCATCATGGTTATACTCACAGCTCAGAAAACAGCCGCTGGATTTTGGGGCTAGACGCTGATACACAACCGCAGCCCGGATTAGTGCCGGCGTTAATTGCCGCTGCCGAGGCTGAAGACTACGACTTAGTGTCATTGTCGCCGCGCTTTATTTTGAAAGGTCTCGGTGAAATTTGGCTGCAGCCGGCACTGTTAATGACCCTCATCTATCGATTTGGTCCCACCGGCGCATCGGAAAGTGGGGCTGAGCGGGTGATGGCCAATGGACAGTGCTTTCTTTGTCGCCGCGATCTATTAGACAAGCTAGGCGGCTATGAGATCGCCCGCCTTTCCTTTTGCGATGATGTGACGCTGGCTCGTCATGCGGCCCAGACCGGTGCCAAAGTCGGTTTTTGGGATGGTTCTCAGCTGCTTAAAGTTCGCATGTACGAGGGTCTACAAGAAACTTGGCAGGAATGGGGGCGATCGCTCGACCTCAAGGATGCTTCCTCGACGCGGCAAATCTGCGGCGACCTTTGGTTTCTAACCTGCGTGCAGGGGCTGCCGTGGCTGGTCTTACCGATTTTGCTGTGGGGACTAACGTTCGAAAATCCTACTTTACCCGTGCAGTTGAGCCTGGGATTAAATGCCAGCCTGATTGCTGCGCGAATGGCGATGCAGTTGGCGATTTTGCCTTCCTATGATTTAAGTCAAGCTCCCAATCGCTGGATTTTTTGGCTGTCGCCCTTCGCCGATCCCCTGGCTGTTGTACGTATCTGGCTGTCGTCGCTGCGCACTCCCAAAACCTGGCGCGGTCGCCAATACAGTTTGTAGGTTTTGAATGGCCAATGTAGTTGCAAAACTCCGGCATTGCCGCCATGCGGTACTAGAAATGCGACCCCACAGCTCCATAGACGAGCAGTGCTAGATCTGCACTTGAATAACCCACCTAAGGCACAAAGTGGCTGTAAGAGTTTGGCAGTGCCAAGCCCCAACAGCTGAGGACGCTATTTTCCAGCACCTCCCTACAGCCGATTACGCCTCACGGTGTACAGCACTGGCTTACAGAATTGATATTTGGGGGCGGAATGCTTCGCCTGGGAAAACCATCGCAACGCTCGATCAGACTGTCCGTCCTTGGAGGGTTTTGGTACCAGCTTTTCGGCTTTCCAGGGATGAAAAGGGCACTCTAAGTAAAGGCAAATCTCGCATCAATGCCTTGGTTGCAATTCAGGAGCAGTAGTTTTATGAGTCAGTCCACTGATAGTGCTAAGCCCTGCGCTTGTCGTCAGGTTACTGGTTATCAAGCTCAAGAGGCTGGACGGCTCTTTCTTTGGTTTCCGGTGCCTCATACTCTTGCCAAAGGAATTGCTTACTTAAAGCAGGAAAAGCTTGAATATCAACTGATGCAAGAGTGCTCAGGGTTTAGTGTCATCTGTCAATCTGGACAGGCTAAAGACATTGCTTGCGGTATTGCTCAATTGTTAGCACCGATGGAAATCAGCGAAACCCGAGTTCTCTTTCATAAAGGTACGGCGCAACCTCAGCTGCACGACTTTAGCAACATTACGTCACTACGGCGCTCCCTCAAGCTGAGTGAGTCTGATTGGCTAGTCAACATGCTGGCAGAAGAACGATTTGTCAATCACTTCCAGCCGATTGTTTCAATTCAAGATACGACTCAGATTTATGGCTATGAATCGCTAATTCGAGGAGTAGATGAACAGGGCAATTTGGTGATGCCGGGCTCTATTCTGACTGTCGCCACAGAGGCCGGACTACTTGCACAGCTAGATCGAATTGCTCGACTCAGAGCGATCGCCCAAGCCAGTCAACATCAATTGCAGGGGCGCCTATTCATTAATTTCACTCCGACCGCACTCTATGATCCGGTATCTTGCTTGCGTAGTACGGTTGAGGCCATCGATGCAGCGGGCATTTCCCATGACCAGGTTGTGTTTGAGGTCGTGGAGTCAGATAATCCTCAAGACGTTGGCCACCTTAAAACTGTCTTGAAATTTTATCGAGAGGCGGGTTTTTCAGTCGCGCTAGACGATTTGGGAGCCGGATATTCGAGTTTGAATTTATTGCATCAGCTGCGTCCAGACTTCATCAAGTTGGATATGGAGATGATTCGAGATGTGCACTGCGATTTGTATAAGGCTTCGATCACCGAGAAACTGCTAGAAATTGCTCAAAAACTGCATATTCAAACCGTCGCTGAGGGAATTGAGTGCGTCGAAGAGTTAGCTTGGTTGCGAGAGCGCGGAGCAACCCTGGCCCAGGGCTATTTGATCGCCAGACCGAGCGCTGAGCCTGTGACCACCACCCCCGCTTTTGCCCTCAATCCGCCCATCGTCAACATGACTGAACCAACAAAGGTTCAGCAAGGAGTCAATCATCCAAGCGAATCTGAGCGCATTGTTGCTGCGGTGAACCAACGGATTCGGCAATCCCTCGAATTGGATGAAATTTTACAGGCCACGGCAGATGAAGTTCGACAGCTTTTCAATGCTGACAGGGTAGTGATTTATCAATTTGAAGATGACTGGAGTGGGCGGGTGGCCGTCGAGTCCTTGGCAGCAGGCTGTACGTCGATTCTAGGCTTTAACGTCAAAGATACCTGCTTTCAATCGACCCATGCAACGTACTATCGAGAGGGAAATAGTCGCGCGATCACAGATGTAGAAACGGCTGGATTATCGCCTTGTCATGTCGAGGTTTTGCGCAGTTTGCAAATTCGGGCCAATCTCATCGTACCGATAATACATCAAGAAAATTTATGGGGTTTATTGATTGCCCATCAGTGTTATGAAACTAGGCAATGGCAGCAATCTGAGATCAATTTATTTAACCAACTTGCTGGCCAAGCCGCGATCGCAATCCACCAGTCGGAACTTTATCAGCAACTCCGCCGAGCGAATCAGGAGCTGCAGCGGTTGGCCACCTCAGATGGTTTGACCCAAGTGGCCAATCGACGCTGCTTTGATGAAACCCTGGCCTCAGAGTGGCAAAGCGCCGCCCAAAAGCAGACTCCACTATCGTTAATCCTGTGTGATATCGATTGCTTTAAACTCTACAACGATACCCACGGTCATTTAGCAGGGGATGATGTTTTGAAAACAGTCGCTCAAACTATTGAACAAACAGTCCAATGCCCTGCCAACTTGGTCGCTCGCTATGGTGGAGAAGAGTTTGCGGTACTTTTGCCCAAGGTTGATGCTGCCGGAGCGATCGCCATTGCTGACCAAGTTCAAAGCAGTGTCAATGCTTTACAAATTGCCCATCCCAATTCACCCATTAGTGAATTTGTCACCTTGAGTTTAGGGATCGCAACTCTGATTCCACAGTTGCACTCTGCTCCTGTGGTTTTAATTGCTGAGGCCGATCAAGGACTTTATCAAGCCAAGACCCAAGGAAGAAGCTGCGCCGTACTGCATAATCGCGAAAAGCCGATCACAGCGAATACTCATTAAGCTGGCCCAGAGAGGCAGCGGCAATTTGAAAGCAGTTCATGGCTTTATTCCAGACCGGTGTAGCGGTTGTAGGCGTTTGAGCAAGTAGTGAAACTTTATCGCGATCGCACTTTTTATGAACCCAGCGGTCATCTTAAAACTCGATAGTTTGACCAAGCAGTTTGCCGGCCAGTCCTCCCCCGCCGTCGATCAGATTAGCCTCACCCTGCCCCAAGGCGACCTGCTGGGATTGCTGGGCCCCTCCGGCTGTGGAAAAACGACGCTGCTGCGGATAATCGCTGGGTTTGAGCGCCCCGAATCAGGGTCTATAGAGCTGTCGGGGCGGGCCGTTTGCGGTCGCGGCGTCTGGATGCCGCCTGAACGGCGGAATGTGGGAGTCGTCTTTCAAGACTATGCGCTCTTTCCTCACTTATCAGTATTCGATAATGTGGCATTTGGGCTGAAAACGCTGGTCCGCCACGGTAAATTGGCCGCTGCCGAAATGGCCACAGAAGCCGAACGAGCGATCGCCCTTGTGGGTCTGCAAAAGTTTGTTCAGCGCTTTCCCCATGAGCTATCGGGTGGTCAGCAGCAGCGCGTAGCTCTAGCGCGGGCGATCGCTCCTCGTCCTACCTTGATTCTGCTCGACGAACCTTTCAGCAACTTGGATGTGCAGGTGCGGCTATATTTGCGGCAGGAAGTCCGCGACATTCTCAAAAATGTGGGCATATCTAGCGTATTTGTCACCCATGATCAGGAAGAAGCCCTCTCAATTTCGGATTGCTTAGCCGTGATGCAAGCTGGGCGTATCGAGCAGTTTGGCCCGCCAGAAAGCGTCTATCAACAGCCAAATTCGAGATTTGTAGCTGGTTTTGTGACCCAGGCTAATTTTGTCGCCGCTGAACGTCAGGGAAAGATGTGGAGAACACTTTTAGGCATTTTTCCGGCTGTCGAGAAGGCTGTTCAAGATCAAGTAGGCGAGCTGATGGTGAGGCAAGAAGACCTGCAGCTGCAGGCTAGCTCAGAAGGCAATCTAGTGGTCCGCGATCGCCAATTTTTAGGCCGCGAATATCGTTACACGGTCACGACTGCCCAAGGAGATCTTTTGTATGCGCGGACGACGACCCACCAGCGGTTGGAAATTGGTCAAACTGTCTCTGGGACGGTTAACACGCAGCAGCCTCAGGTCTTTTCTCAACTGCCTGTTAACCAGTGATACCGATTCCTGATTTTCGATTTTCAAGGATGGAGTCGCTGCAAAAATTACCGATGTTAGCTAACGGCCATACCGACGGTTGAGCCATGCGAGTACAATAAGCGATACGTGCTAGTGATAATTGCTCTCAATTTTATGAATGAGCGGTTACATGGCACCTGACTAATAGCTTTTGTGTTTGGTTTGCCTCGTTTATGATTTGGCCCTTTAAATCTCGTGCACAACAATCCATCGCCCGCATTGAAGTGACTGGAGCGATCGCCGGCGCAACTCGTAAAAACGTTTTAGAAGCGCTAGAGCAAGTGATTGAGAAAAAATTTCCGGCGCTGCTGCTGCGGATTGATAGCCCTGGCGGCACCGTTGGAGATTCTCAAGAAATCTACCACGCTCTACTGCGCCTGCAGGATAAAAAAGTTCCCGTAGTGGCGAGCTTTGGCAATATATCGGCCTCCGGTGGCGTATACATCGGCATGGGAGCTCAACATATTGTCGCGAATCCCGGCACCATTACCGGCAGTATCGGCGTGATTTTGCGGGGCAATAACTTGGAGCGTCTGCTGGATCGCGTTGGCGTTTCCTTCAAAGTGATTAAATCGGGCCCATATAAAGATATTTTGGCCTTTGACCGCGAGCTGACCGATGCGGAACAGACAATTTTGCAGGAGCTGATTGATGTCAGCTATGGCCAATTTGTCAAAACTGTGGCTCAGGCGCGGGGGCTGACTGAAGAGACCGTGCGAGAATTTGCCGACGGCCGTATTTTTACCGGAGCCCAGGCGCTTGAGTTAGGCGTCGTCGATCGCCTCGGGACCGAAGAAGATGCTCGTCGGTGGGCCGCAGAATTAGCGGGTCTTGACCCTGAAAAAGCCCCTGTTAAGAAGCTGGAGGCCAAGAAAACAGGACTGCAAAAGTTTTTGCCGGGGCGCAGCCAGTCCGTCTTAACCCAGATGTTTCCTGAAGCGACTACTAACCTACAGACCATAACTAACTGGTTGGATTTTGAAATCAGTACTGCAGGCTTGCCGCTGTGGCTATATCGACCCTAGTTTGACCCGGATAATTAGGCATTGTTTGGGGCTGCTAGGCTTGGTGCGACGGCGATCTCCTGGGGAACTTTTGAATCATCACTTTAAATCAAATACGGTGGAGGAAATCAACGTGGAATGGCGTATTCAAGCAATCCGTGGGGCAACGACTGCTTCTCATAATTCGGCTGACAACATTGCCGCTGCGACCCATGAACTGCTAGAAGCGATCGAATCCCAGAATCGCCTCAGCCCTGAACATATTATCAGCGTAACCTTTTCAGTCACTCGTGATTTAGATGCATTATTTCCTGCCGCCGCTGCCCGACAGCGACCTGGTTGGGATGCAGTTCCCCTATTGGATGTGCAGCATATGCACGTCGTTGGTAGCCTGCCTCGCTGCATCCGGGTTTTAATTCACACTCAGGTCCCGGTGCTGCATGAAGCAGTGGCCCATATTTATTTACGTGAGGCGCGGGAACTGCGTCCTGACCTTGGTAATCCTGCTTTATCGGTACCCTCTAGCCGTGATTAAGGGGTGCGCCCGAATGCTCGAATTAATGTTGAGGGCCAGAGAGCTCGATGCAGCATATCCCTTGTCAAATTTACCGATGCTGTCATTCAGGCGTTCAAGGGTGCGATCGCAGAGATGACATTTTAGCTATGACGAGGGAATCTCTTTGAGAGAATAGTAGCTGCCGTCCTGCTCAAAATTCGGGTTGTAAAACGGGTCACCGGCTGCCAGCAAACGGCTCCACTGTTGACAAAATTTCGTCTCCTCAGCGCTGATTGATTTACGCTTACGGGAAAAACTCTCATGATGCATCAGTTTGGCAAACGGTGTCCAAAGATTACGATAGCCCGCCGCCTGAATCCGTAAAGCGAGGTCAGTGTCATTGCCAATGATCGCAAAATTTTCATCGAACCCCTGCATTTCCTCAAAAATAGAGCGGCGAACTAAAAAGCAGGCTCCCGTATTGCTAGAGACTTCTCGTACGGTTTTATTGAGGTTTTGATAAATCTTGACTTGAGGATCGAGATACTGCAGCAGGTGGCTGGCACCACCGCCGAGATTGACTAAAAACACGCCGCCGTGCTGAATATGGCCGCTGGGATAGAACAGCATGCCCCCGACAACTCCCACATCAGGACGGATGGCCTGAGATACTAATTCACTGAGCCAGTTGGCGTCAATAATTTCTATGTCGTCGTTGAGAAAAAGCAGCAGCTCGCCCTGAGCAGCAGCAGCACCCATGTTGCTAAGCTTTGACCAGTTAAAGGACATGTCACATTCAATGACTCTGACACCTTGCTGATGCAAATATTTAATGCCTGCTGGATGTTGGCTCCGGCTATTATCGAGAAAAATTAGCTCGTATTGCGGATAAGCCGTTTTTGCCTGCAGTGATTCCACCAAAGGTTGGACAAGATTGAGCTGCCCAGTGGTGGGAATGATCATGGAAACGAGTGGTGGCGATGTAGGCAAGGGCCACTGCAGACGCCGAATCGTGCCATCGGCGATCGCGGTAACGGTGGCTGAATCCTGACGCCGCCGCAGCGCCGCCTGTACTACCAATAGCTCGCGGTGATTAATCGTAGAGTCTGGCGATTGATCATAAGGCTCAGACCATAAAGACTCACGAACATGGTGAATAGTGTCGCTGATTTCCGTCAGCTGCAGCCACAGGTCATAGCGCCAGGTCGCAGCCGCATCCCACTCCGAGATTTGTGACAGCGCCGCAATGACGGCTTTTCCATGACGGGTCAGATAAAGGCCCCTGACATAGTTACAGGACAAGGCATAATCAGGCGACCAGTCAGGCTTAAAATTCACTTCACAGTGAATGCCATCGGCCTGAATTTGATCGCTGTCGGCGTAGCTTAAGTCAGGCTGATTTGCTGAGAGCAGCGCCTTGGCCCAGCGCACCAAAGCATGGGGAGCCAGGATTTCTCCTGCCTGCACAAACCCAATGTAGTGAATGGCATATATCGACTCAGGATGAAGAGAAACAGCACTTTGTAAAGTGATTTGCGATCGCTGAGTGGGAGCTACTACTGAGTGTATAACGGCTTCCAAAGCGGGCCATTGCGCTGGCGGGGCAATAATGTGGCACTGCCACTGAGGGTAATTTTGCGCAACGATTGATGTCAGCGTTGCAGAGATCGCTGCTGTATCCTCGCCATTGATCCACCATTCAAAATGTGGCAAATGAGTAGATTGACTTTTTAGGGTGGCCAGCATCGCGGCGGCAGCGGCGGCTGACGGCAGAGTCGCTTGAAAATAATGGTGATAATGTAGGCGATTGTCAGGGTTCAAAGAAATTTCTGCGATCGCACAGCGGTCTGCCTGGTCGTGGAACGCGAGGATTAAAAGCCGCTCATCTGGTTGATCGTCAATGTTGATGGTGGCAAAAAAGCCGCTGGCTTCAGAATGAGGTGCGGTTGGAAATCGCGCAGCGATGTCGGGTCGAGCCAGACTTGGCTGCAGCGACTGCCGTAGTATGCCATCTATGTATAAATCAATTTTTTTAATGCCAGCCTGGGCACAAGCCCAGCCCACAATGGGCACCACCCCTGAAGTTTCATAATGAGGGACGGTCAGATGCTCGATTCTCCAATGAATATCTTTTGGGCGCTTTTCCAAAGACGCGCTGAGAGGATGTTGAAATTCCTTAACCCGCACCAGTCGCTCGGCGACGGCGCAGTGGCCTTGGCGATCGCGAAAGGCTAAGGTCACAATCAACTCTTCTCCGACAGTAGCTAGATCCTCTAAGTGAATGGTGCTGGCAAACCCACTGTTGGCGGCGGCTGGCTGGCGGGGCAACGCCTCGGCGACGTCGGGGCGGGGCAGATGCGGCTGAATATCTTGAATCCATACTCCGTCGATGTATACCGAGACGACGGTTGATGCTCTCTTGGCATATGCCCAGCCTTCGATTAAAAGCGTGGTGTGGATATGAAATTCGTCTTTAGGGTGGTCAATTCCCCACAGAATACGTCTCGGTCGGTTTGCCAAGGTGGCACTGAGCGGATGCCGAAAGTGCGGTTTCGATCGCCAAAGATGTTCGAGTAGTTTGGCTTGTAACTTTTTGAGCAAAGACATCAATCAACTTGGCTTAATATGACGGTGAATGTTTCCACTTCTGCATGAATCACTGTCTTACTCAGAATGTTCCAGACTTTCGGCAATCATCATCAAGAATAAGCGGATTTTATCAAAAAAGCTTACGACACTTGAGAGAAATAGAATTTACGCGAAAGCCCTTATGTTTTGGAAATTTAGGAGGCATAGAATTTGCTGTCCCCAGGTTTGAGAAGCCGGGGACCTCGATCGCATTCAACTTTGAAAGTCTCCCAAAAACTCAGCCATGGTCTCGGTCACAGTTGCTTTGATTGAGTAACTGCAAGGGCATATGTCGTTTGTCCTACAGATAGGAGATTTTTTGCAGCAGCTCTCCATAGGTGGTGCCGGAGATAAATATCTCTTAACTAATGCAAAAAAGTGGCGCTGAATCTACAAACTCGGTTTTTGAGCCAAGATGGCGCGGTGCCGAGGATCGGTTTCACGGGTGATGATCCGCTGATAGCCTACGCCAGCTAAAGCCGCTTCGATGTCGAAAGTATAGTAATCGTCAGTCCACGGTTCGGTACTTTTCATCAGCGTAAAAATTGCCGGTGGCAGCTTTTGGATCACCCGAGACTGGGGATTGTTGTCTGCGATCGCCAGCGTGCAGCCAGGGCGCAACAGTCGCAGTGCTTCCTGAAAGATGGCGCAGCTCGCCGTGCGGGGCAGTTCGTGGGTAACAAACTGTAGTGACACCAAGTCAAATGACTGAGACGGCAGTTGGGTCTGTTCGGCGTTGACGTGCAGCCAGCGAGCAATTTCACCCCGTGAGTCTCGCGCCCGGGCCACTGCCAGCATGTGGGGCGAGAGATCGAGACCAATCGTTTGCACAGCCGGCGATCGCCCTTGCAAAAATCGATGCAGTGTTTGGGTCGAAATGCCAACGGAGCAGCCCACATCAAGCGCATCTTGAACTGGCCCCGTTAAGTAATCGGTCAAAACTTCGTGAAAAGAGCCTCGCAGGCGATCTTGGGCGGCCTGCCACGTTAAGTTTTCATCCGGCCAGATACGTAGCGCCATGGCATAAGTCGCTGACTCAGCCTCAAAGGCCGCCGGCCAGCACAAATTACCGGCGTCATAGGCGTGGAAGGGAACTTGATAATAGTCGGGATAGATGACCGTTGAATTGGTCACTGCTGGAAGCTGAGCAGCAATGTCTGATGCTTCGTACTGAGCGCGGATCTGTCGCCAGGAAATACCGTTCTTTTCCGCCGTTTTAATCATGACTTGCCGCGCCTGCCGCTTCATCAGGGCATACAGCGGTTTAATCTGAATCAGTCGGTTCACTGCTTTAGCGAGCCAATCATCACCGGCCCAAGCAGGTTTTTGGGAACTCGTTGCCGTCATATAGGCGATCGCTCCAAACGCTGGCATTTATCCTAAGCGATGGCCGGCCCTAACTCAAAAATTATCGGGATTTAGCTGCCGACCACTATTTTGATTCAGCTGTGTGCCGGTACCGCCGTCTGCCGCATCCAAAAAAGGCCGGAGGTTAATGCTGTTGCTTCTGACGGACGAAGTTGCGGGGCCGCTGGGCAAGCCTAAAATATTGCCTAACCCGTCCAGTAAATCGTTGTCGCCTTCGACAAACGTATTAACGCCTTGGGTCGTTTGCCCTTGATCGGCCAGAACGAGATTATCGAAGACGCGATCGCGCGTCAGCATCGGATCTTGCCCCGTCGGCACCGTAAACACGATGCGGCAGCTCGATACTGCTTCGGTGGTAACGCAAACAGTGTTGTAGCCATTTTCGCGCCCAGTCTGTAGTTCCAACAGGCCATCAGGGCGATAGCTCTCCAACCGGCGGCTGATTTCGTTGCAGCGTCGCTCGGCGGGCCAGGCGCTGCCCATAGTTGTCGGGGTTGCCCAAGCATACAGCGTGCCTGGCTGGCTCACCGGCATGTACATCACTGTGGGCTGACCATTTTGCATCTGACAGCTAAAGCGCACGTCCTCCTCAGAGGGCAGTGCAATACCGCCATCGTCCTCTGTATCTGACGTTTCATCAGGAATTTCCGTTTCACTAGGAGCTGGAATTTCGCGTCCTTCTACGGGAACTTCGTCCGCGTCAGTGTCGGCCTGTGCCCATACCGGAGCGGCAGCGCCCACCAGTAAAAATCCCATTGCCAATCCAGTTGAAACTCGTCGCTGCCATTGATGTGTCATGGGAGATCTCCTTGTGTGATCGGTAGCTACAGCGTGCCCGATTTGATGGACGAAATTAGAGCATGATGGTTCCGGCCAGAGCTGCTAGCACGAGTCAACAGCTTCTGATACCGGCGTCAATGTTCAATTCTGAGGTCGTGGTCGATAAGTCAGGTGGTGCAAACGCCGCTGCTGTCGTCGTAACAGCAGGTAGTTCTTCCAGATGATTCCAGACGGCCTGCAATAGCTCGTCAAGGTGATGGCGCGTCACCGCTGAGATGGCAAAAATTTGCTGACCGGTTGCTTGGGCCATTAATTCTGCCAAAACTTCGCCGTCCTCTGGCGACATCGCGTCGATTTTGTTGAGGGCAAGAATCTGCGGACGATCGCTTAACCCCTGGCCATAGGCCGCCAACTCCTGCTGAATGATGCGGTAGTCTGCCAGCGGATCAGGTGCGGTAGCATCAACTAGATGTAGCAGCAGGCGCGTCCTTTCGATGT
>JBCCJU010000023.1:0-46464 GCA_039027715.1 Cyanobacteria bacterium P01_C01_bin.120 | reverse complement strand
CACCCGTTCTTCTGGGGTCAATAGGCGATCGCCGGCTTGGGTATACCAGTACAGCCACTCGCGCTCACGACCGAGATAAACGCCACGTTCACGACCGAGCCCTAGGCCAATTTCCGGCAACCATACAGGATTGCCCTCCAGCTGCTGATAACTGCCGTCAACCAGCACATAAACTTCCAGGGGTTGCCGTTGGCGTCGTGGTGATTGGTTGGGCCGGTAGACCGCGTAGTATCGAATCTCTAAGTCGGCATAGATGGCTTTCTTGCGTTCATATTCGCCACCGTAGGTTTTGGAAACGACTTCTAGCGCCAAAATTGGCACAATATGAGATTCCTCCCAAAAGACGTAGCTGAGCCGACCTTGTTCACCGATAAAGCGCTCAACGCCTAAGCTCAAGAAACCATCTGGGACAACTGCCGGCTTTTTGGGGTCATAATAAACGCCCATATCTACGCCAAAAAACCAATCCTCTCGATGCAGCCATATCATGGCCAAGATGGTATCAAGCAGATTCGGAATCAAATTCTGTAACTCATTATCCACAGGCGTATCGTCTGAGTCGGGCAGCTCAGCAGAAGAGGGTAGGCAGTCTTGGGGATCGTAATGTAAGACCATGAGGAGTCTGAATTGCGCCTAGTTTGCCCATATTCTAACGGTTGTGAGATGAACTCATCTCTCTGCTGATTACCCCCTGGGGCTTTACCGGCAGAGAAGTACCTGATTGGGTGGCAGGGTGGTTGGGTGACTGGGTAGTTGGGTGGTTGGGTGATTAGGTAGTTGGGTGGTTGGGTAAAAGAGGGTGAAGGGAGGTGATTGATTTGCATATCCCCAGTTGCTTCAAAATCCCTATCATTTATATGTTTTGTAGTTTTTGAAAATATGCTTTGTAGTTTTTGCAAAGTTTCCGTCATTCTTGAGCGGGATTTAGCAACACGGAGCTACTCAGAAGCTTGAGTTAATCTCAATTTTTTTTGCTGAATGAACTCAGCAAAATCCTTAACCTCCTCCAACAGCACCTCCGGCATGTCTTCGATCAGTGTCAGCAACTGCGCCCGTACCCCCACACTTTCCTCAGCCGGTTTCACGAGCTGTAACTGGTGCGGATACGTCGTCTCAACGCCGAGGGTTTCCACAAACGCATCGGGGTCGTCTCGATCAGCGGGTTCAAAATTGCCCTCGGCGTCAGACTTCACCCAATCCCCGAAACACTCCACCAGGTAAGCTTCGCCCTGGTTCAGCACTTCGACAATTGCCCCCAACGTTCCAGCAGGCGCACGAACGCGATCGCCTAAATCCATGTCTTCCTTCAGCCGAACGGTATCAAACAAGTTAAAAGTCATCGCTGTCTCCGCTTGTGGTCAGGAAATGCCGTCACAAATCGAGCGTCCTGTTCACCTTCAAGAACTAGCCAAGCGGTTCGTATCCGCCGAGTTGTCCCATTTGGCCCAGTGATTGAGATCGATGCCTCAAAGCGACTTCCATATGCATTCGACCCCTTAGCTTCTAATATATCGACAGAAATCGCTGCCAGGATGCTTTCGCGAATGTCAGAAGCGGCAGTAAAGCCCAAGATCCTTTGCCAAAAGTTCTGCTTGTCTCCACCCTGTCCGGGTTTTGCCTTACGGGTTAGGAGATATTCAGCCTTGGCCAAAGGAAATACGAATCCTTGAATTTGCGACCTATTCACTGATATTCATCCACAGATCACGTTTGATAGAGTTCATCTGCACTATTATTGCATCAATCTCTAAGCTGAGACAGACTCAGATTGTTGGCCAGGATTGGGGTTTGCTGAGTTTTGCATAATCTATGTTGGCTCCCAGCTAGTCTTTAGCACATTTTGCCAGAGCGTCTTAACCAGGGTGGCAAGGTTGTCATAGGCCAACTGCTGCTAAAGCTAGAGGTGTCGGTGCCTGCCCACACCTCTAGCTTTAGCAAAGCGTTCAGGTCCTGACGTTTTGAAGCTCTTTGTGCTGATTCTGTCCAGCTCTGCCAGGCATTCCCAGGTATCAGCCGACGGATGGACGGCGCCATATTCCTCGTTAGGCTAAGGCACTCTCAGCCCTGCTCATGCACATTTACCGGTTCTGCAGCCAAGGACGCTGGTGTTTCTGGTGATTCCGATGGGGTGACATCGGCAGCAGTTTGCCCGCTTTCCAAAATATCGACGATCAAAGCTTCTTCAATCCAGATTTTGCAGATAACCGCTAAGGGCAGGGCAAGAATGAGGCCAACGGGTCCTAAGAAGTTGGCAAAAAACAGTTGCGCCACGAGGGTGGCAGCCGGTAAGAGTGAGACTTGCCGACGCATCATCATCGGACTGAACCAGTAGCTCTCTAGGTTTTGAATGACGATGTAGAGGACGACGACGGCGATCGCGCTGCCAAAGGATTGCGACAGCGCCACGATAATCGGAAAGATGGCGCTGAGGGCCGGACCAATATTGGGAATAAAGTTAAACAATCCGGCCAGCATCGCGTTGGCAAAGGGATAGGGCACCTGCAGCAACACCAACCCAATAAAGCTCAGTGTGGCCACAAACAGAGAATTAATGGAAACGCCGCCCAACCAGCACAGTAGAGAAGACTCGCACCGGGTCAAAATCTCATCAGCGCGACGACGGTAAGACGAGGGAAAAAGCCGTAGCAGCAGCCCACGATAAGCGCCAGGATCGCTTAAAAACATGATGGTTAGCACAACTAACAGCAACAGCTGCAGCAGCGTCACCACCGAGCCAGAGAAAAAGCTGAAAAAGTTGCCAAAGAACTGACTGCTGAAGCTGACAAACTGCTCCAGTAAATTGGACAGCCGCGGCAGTTCAAAGTCAGCCACGATTTCGGGAAGCCAGTTAGGCGGATTAGCCAAGAGGCTTCTGATCCAAGCATCGAGGCGATTAAAGCCTTGAGGAATCAGCTCCAGGAGCTGCTCAAACTGATTGGCAAACAGCGGCAGCACGAGCACGGTAAAAAACATCATGACGACCAGCACCAGCGCCAGCGCTGCCAGCACCGCCCGGGGTCGCTGCAGATCAAATCGTCGGACTAGGCGACGCACCAGACTGTTGAGAGCGATCGCCAGCACAATTGCCGCAAACACCAGCAACAAAATATTGCGAAACTGCCAGAGGATAATCAAGGCAATCAGAAAACAGACCAAACCGATCCAATCTGAGAGTTTCACGATATATCTCTCCGTAGTCACCAGTATTCAAGCGCTAACTCGCCAAAGCTGGACTGCTGCATTAGCTCTGGCATTCCTCAATTCTCAGGGATTTAAATTCGAGAAGTCATCCTGAAGAGCCGTCAATACATTAGGACAATCGCCATCTCTTCTCAAGTCCCCGTAGACATACACAGTCTCCACTAGCGCTCTTCCACGACACTTTCAAATCATCTTATCTCCAACTGAATTTTAGGGGACTCTTTAGCGATCGCTCGCAAACAGGCCGTCATTCAGAATGGCAGGATGCCGACAATGTCTCGCTTTTTGCAGTGGTTACAACGTGCCAATGCCTGCAGCTGTTGAGCTCCTTAGCTAGGCGCCGAAATATTTGGCAGCTGGATGATAAGCGACGATCGCCGTGGTGGATTGTTCCGGATAAAGCTGTTCGCTCTCATCCATGTACATGCCAATGCGATCGACTTGGAGCAGATCGAGCTGCACATACTGATCGGGAATATGAGGACAGGCTGGATAGCCAAAGCTATAGCGTGAGCCCTGATAGTGCTGCCTCAAAATTTTATAGATATCTGACGCATCGTCAGCGCTGCAGCCGAGTTCATGACGAATGCGGGCATGACACCACTCGGCCAGGGCTTCCGCCGTTTGTACCGATAAGCCGTAGTAGTACAGATAATCGGTGTACTGATCGGCCTGGAACAGTTTTTGCGCAAATTCGGTGGCAAACTCACCGACGGTTACCGCCTGCATGGGGAAAACGTCGAACTGACCCGGCTGAGCCTGCTCTTTCGGCAAGAAGAAATCGGCAATACACTGCCGCCGCCGCGATGTTTGACGGGGAAACGTAAAGGTGGCGATGGATTGAGGATTGGGGGGCGGGGATTGGGGACTGACGACCTGCTGCATCACCGCCGGGTCGTAAATGTGGAGAGAATTGCCCTCTGCCAGGCAGGGAAAATAGCCGTAGACAATTTGCGGGTGCAGCAGGTTTTCGGCTTGAATGCGCGTTTTCCAGTGGGCCAAAATGGGCTGCACGGTTTCCTCTAGGAAGGCCTCGTACTCCTGTTTTGACTGTTTCTTAGCGCGACGAAACTGCCACTGGCCGGCAAAGAGTGCCTGCAGATCGAGGTACCAAAACACTTCGTCCAGCGAAATATCGGCAGGATTAAGAATTCGGGTGCCCCAAAATGGCGGTACGGGCCGAGGAATGTTCGCCTCAATAAGTTCCGATCGCTTGGTGTCAACCGAGATCGCCGCCATCGGTGCCTCAGCACTGGCGTCTACAGCGGCGGTGGCATCAGGGTCTGGCGACGTATTTTCAGATGCCGGTGAGACTTTTTCCTGGCTATCCGGTATGGGGCGATGGCCATTCGAGGCCTCATCTAAGAAGCCTAGAAAATCATCCCAGTTATCGCCGGCTTTGGCGGGCATCAGCTTGTCCATAAAGTGCAAATCGGCAAAGGCGTCCTTGCCGTAAACCACTTGCCCTTTATAGACGCGCTGACAGTCTTCTTTAACAAACTTAGGCGTCAGCGCGGCCCCGCCCAGAATGACGGGCACGGTGATGCCCGCTTCATTAAAGGACTCTAGATTGTCTTTCATAAAGGCCGTCGATTTCACCAGTAGACCGCTCATGGCGATGCAGTCGGCTTTGTGCTCGTGATAGGCCTGAATAATATTTTCGACCGGCTGTTTAATGCCTAAGTTAACAACTTTGTAGCCGTTGTTAGACAGAATAATGTCGACCAAATTTTTGCCAATATCATGGACATCGCCTTTCACTGTGGCAATGACAAAGAGCCCTTTACCGGAGCTATCGCTGTCCGATTTTTCCATAAAAGGCTCTAAGTAGGCCACGGCAGATTTCATGGTTTGGGCAGACTGCAGCACAAAGGGCAACTGCATTTGCCCCGAGCCAAATAGTTCGCCGACCACCTTCATGCCGTCCAGTAGAAAGGTGTTGATAATGTCGAGGGGTGGATAGCCTTTCAGGGCATCGGCCAGCGCCTCTTCTAGGCCGATCCGTTCACCGTCAATAATGTGCTGCTTCAGCCGCTCTTCAATGGGCAAATCTTTCGCGATCGCCTCTTTTTTCTTCAGACTCTTACCTTCAAACAGCGTCGTCAGCTTGGTTAGTGGGTCATAGGTAACAATGTCGCCATCAAATTCACGGTTGTCGTAAATCAAATCGCGACAGACTTTTTGGTGGGCCGGATCAATTTTGGCAAGCGGCAAGATTTTTGCCGCACTGACGATCGCCCCGTCTAACCCCAGCTGCATCGCTTCATGGAGAAAGACCGAGTTGAGCGTGACCCGGGCTGCCGGATTGAGACCAAAGGAAACGTTGGAAACCCCCAGCATGATGTGGCAGCCAGGCAGGTTTTCACAAATTAAGCGGATTGATTCAATGGTTTCTTGGCCGTTGACGCGGTCTTCCTCAATGCCGGTGGAAATGGGCAGCGCCAGCGTATCAAAGAACAGTTCTCGGGCCGGGATGCCATATTCCAGCGCATCTCGGTAGGCTCGTTGGGCAATCTGGAACTTCTTCTCGGCAGTGCGGGCCATGCCGTCTTCGTCGATCGTACCGACTACAATGCCCGCGCCGTACTTTTTCGCCAGCTCCAGCACCTTAAAGAAGCGCTCATCCCCATCTTCGTAGTTAGTCGAGTTGAGAATACACTTGCCGCCCGCTACTTTCAGCCCCGCCTCCATCTTCTGCCATTCCGTGGAGTCGAGCATCAGCGGCAGAGTGACGTTGGTGACCAGGCGAGACACCAGTTCGCGCATGTCGCGCTCGCCGTCACGGCCTACATAATCGACGTTGACGTCCAGCATGTGAGCGCCTTCTTTGATCTGCGATCGCGCCAAGGCCACCAGACCATCCCAGTCCTCATCATTCAGCATGGTACGGCACTTCTTGGAACCGCTAGCGTTCAACCGCTCACCCACAATCAAAAATGAGTTGTCTTGGTCGTAGGGCTGTGGACTGTAGATCGACGCCGAGGAGGGCACGTAGTTGAGGGCTGGCCGGGGATCGGGCGTAGGGAGTGACGGGGTAACGGGGTAGCTGAGTGGCTGGGTAGCTGAGTGGCTGGGTGGCTGGGTGGCTGGGTGGCTGAGAGACTCATCCCGACCCTCATACCCTGCTACCCGCACGGGTCGCTCTTTGGGATGTAGATCCTGTGCGAGCGAGGCTAGTTGAGCAATATGCTCCGGACGGGTGCCGCAGCAGCCGCCAATTACCTGTACGCCTAGATCTTCAACGAAGTGCATCAGAGCCATGCGCAGTGCCATTGGCGAAAGGTGATACACGGCATGGCCGCCGACATTTTCTGGCAGACCGGCATTAGGAATGCAGGAGATGGCAAAGGGGGACTGTTCCGATAGATGCTTGACGTGAGCTTTCATCAGGTCGGGACCGGTGGCGCAATTCAGCCCCAGAATGTCGATGGGATAGGGCTCCAGAATCGTCAAGGCAGCGGCCATTTCCGTGCCGACCAGCATGGTGCCCTGCTGCTCTATCGTGACGGAGACCATGAGCGGCAGTTGGATACTGCGGGCAGCAAACACTTCTAGAATGCCGTTCAGCGCAGCCTTTATCTGTAGGACATCTTGGCAGGTTTCCACCAGCAGCAGGTCAACGCCTCCGTCAATCAGCCCCTGCGCCTGCTCAATGTAAGCCTCCTTCAATGTATCGAAGTCGATGTGGCCCAGCGTCGGCAGTTTAGTGCCCGGCCCCATTGAACCGGCGACGAAACGCGGCTTCTCTGGGGTGGAAAACTCCACCGCGATCGCTTTGGCCAGCTCAGCGGCCGTCTTGTTAAGTTCGTAGGCTCGGTCAGCCAAGTCGTACTCTGCGAGCACGATTGAGGTGCCGCCAAAGGTATCCGTTTCAATCACATCGGCACCGGCGGCTAAAAAGTCGCGATGTACGGTGGCAACAGCTTCGGGCTTGGTCACCACAAGATATTCGTTACAGCCTTCATAGTCTGGGCCACCAAAGTCCTCGGCGGTCAGATTTTGCACTTGCAAATTGGTTCCCATGGCGCCATCAAAGACTACGACGGGGCGATCGGGACGATGCAGGTGTGCTGAAAAGGCGTTGGTCATAGCTGGCTGATTAACCGCGAATAGAACTTAAGAACGAGAAATGATAATAAACTTTATTTTTACATGATTGCCCGGGCGATGTCGGTAATTTCGGGGCTGCATTAGTCCAATCGGCGCATTGTCTAGACGATTGCCTACAAGGGGACAGATAGATTATCCACCGTCGCGCTGCCAGAATTGTCAATCTCAAATCGCCCATTGGCATTGTCTAACGCCGCATTAAGTGTCGGTAGTAATGCCATAGCAAATGGGCGATCGCGCCCCGGTAAGGGACTAAATGGTCGGTGGCTGCCAGCAGTTCTGGACGCTTCGGTCGCTGTTCCCAGTTTTGGAGCCGCTGATATCCCGCCTGCACGGCCAGGTCAGAGGCGGGAAAGCTGTTCAACCGCTCTAGGCAAAACAGCAGATACACTTCTGCCGTCCAAACGCCGATGCCCTTGATTTGGGTGAGATGAGCGATCGCCTCAGCATCCGACAGTGAGGGCAGCTGATCGAGGTTGACCTGGCCTGCCATAATGGCCGCCGCCAAGCGCTGACAGGTGGCAATTTTGGCTCGACTGAGGCCCACCTGTTTTAAGGAAGGTGCCGGCGCGGCGCTGATGCCAGCTGGCGTTAGGTCAACTTGCTGGATGAGTCGCTGAAAAATCGCTTGGGCGGCTCGGGACGATAGCTGCTGCCCCAAAATAATGCGCAGCAGCGACGCAAAGCCGGCAGGCCAACTGCGCACCAATAGGGGGCCAGCCGTCGTTTCAATTTGCTGAAAAACGGGCTCGCGATCGCCCACCACTGTCACTGCCTCCCGCAGTTCAGCACTGGGCGGAAACAAAGCATCTGAGGCAAAGCGGTCAACATCTCTGGGCAGCATGGCAACCCTTTTGGGCATTCGCGGTCAGCGGCCTAAATCGTGCAGCTGATGAATGATCGCAGTGCACTTTTCGGTCGTTTCCCGTAGTTGGGTTTTATGGGTGGATGGGGGCGGCGGCACAAGAGTTCCCACGCGGACCGTCAGCGGCACGGCTCGCGGCACTGATGTCCCTTTGGCAAAGATGCGATGGGTGCCCCAAAGACTAACCGGCAGTAGGGGCACCTGAGCCTTAGCGGCAATCAGCGCGGCGCCCAATTTAGGCTGGGGAATGCGACCGTCTGCTGTGCGAGTGCCCTGTAAGAATACGCCCACGGCCCAGCCTTGGTCAAGCTGCTGGAGCGCGGCGCGAATGGCGCCGCGATCGCCGCTGCCTCGCTTGACGGGATAGGCACCATAAAGCTGAATGGCCGGCGCCAGTACCGGTACCTTAAAAAGCTCCGCTTTCGCCATAAAAGATACTGGCCGCCGCATACAGTTTGAAAGCAGGGGCGGATCAAAATCGCTGCCGTGGTTAGCCACGATAACTAGCGGCCCCTGCCGGGGTACCTGATTGACACCGGCAGTACGGCCTTGAAAATAAAGCCGGAACGTCGGATTTACCACGGTCCACTTGAACAGGTAATAGAGCCAGAGACTGGCAACGGGTTCGCGATCGCGGCTAGCCATACCCGATTGCCTCACGACGGTGCCAGGGCATTTAACTGCTCTAGCGTGCTCACATTAGTTAACGTCAGCGTTTTCACCGTGCGCTTAATCAGTCCCGTCAGCACGTTACCAGGACCCACTTCCATAACTTGTTCAACCCCCTGCTCTGGCAACGCTAGGGAAATTTCTCGCCAGCGGACAGCCCCCGTCATTTGCTGGGAGAGTCGCTGTTTCAGAGTGACGGTATCGGTGGAGGGAGTGGGATCAACATTTGACAGCACGGGCACCCTCGGTGACTGAAATTCAACGGCTGCCAAAACCTCTTGAAATTCCCGAGCGGCAGGGGCCATAAGCGGAGAGTGAAAGGCGCCGCTGACGTTGAGTTTGATGGCGCGCTTACTCTTCACCTCGGCCAAGACCACATCCACCGCTTCGGGAGTGCCAGAAATTACCACCTGTCCAGGATTATTGTCGTTGGCTAAAACGACGCCGTCAGTGTCAGCAATTTTAGCGGTGAGGTCGTCACGATTAAATCCCATCAGCGCTGCCATAACGCCGTCAGAAGTTTGCGACATCAGCTCTGCCCGCAGCTTCACCAGCCGCAGCCCCGCGGCGAAATCAAAAGCGCCAGCGGCGTAAAGCGCCCCATATTCCCCTAAACTGTGACCCGCAACTAAGTCCGGCTCGTGACCGCGATCGCGCATCAGATCGACCAGCAGGCTTTCCAAAACGTAGAGGCAGGGCTGCGTATAAAGCGTGTTGGAGACTTTATCGTCGGCGCTCTGACAGATGGCTTGCACTGACCAGCCCAGAATATCGTCGGCGATCGCCAGCCGCTCTTTTCCCGCTGGATGGCTCATCAAATCCTCGCCCATCCCCACCGACTGCGACCCCTGTCCGGGAAAAACCCAGGCTGTTTTTGCCATAACTGCCTTCTTCTTCAAAACGATTCAATCAAAGTGCATTTTTCACTTTCTCAAGAAATGGCCGTTTCGCAAAGCTGAATTTTGTTTTATGGCTTTAGCCATTTAGGCTATTGCACCTGTAAGCTTCGTCTGCCCAGGGCCGGGAGGTCGAACGGAACAGGACGTAGGGAATCGGGAAGCAAAAAACTCGCAACTGCGAATTCAAGATTCATACTCTATGTTGCCGTGACGGGTTGGTATGCGGACGTGGATTCTCGAATGGCGACGCCGGCTTCCAAGGCCTCAATAAAATGTCGGACACGAATGGGATCGATGGGCTGGTGGATATCGCCTTTACGTTTGAGGGAGCTGGCAACAATCACCCCATCGGCTGACTGCATAAGCTTGCCAATATTTTCCCAGCTCGCGCCGCTGCCGATAAACACGGGCACGTCTCTAGCGGCGGCTTTGGCCAGTTCCAAGTCCTCTAAATTGGGCGGGCTACCCGTGGCCCAGCCGGAAAGAATGATGCCGTCGGCTAGTCCGCGATCGATAGTTTCCTGGACGGCGGTTGTCAGGTTGGGGGAACCCAGGGGACGAGCATGCTTCACCAGCACATCGGCCAGAATTTGCACGTTGCTGCCCAGTTCCCGACGATATCGCAGCAAATCGTAGGCGCAGCCTTCAATTAACCCCTGATCGGTGGCCATCACTCCTGTGAGCACGTTGACGCGGATAAATTGAGCCTTAACGCAGGTGGCGATCGCCATGGCGCTGTGGGCGTCATTACGCAAAACATTGATGCCAATGGGTACCGTGATCAGCTGCTGTAACCGCTGCACAATCAAGCTCATGGCGCTGATCACCGCCGGATCGACCCGCTCTTTAGGAAACGGCGCATCAAAAAAATTTTCGACAATAATGCCGTGAACTCTGCCTGAGGCCAGGGCCGTAGCCTCCTGTTCGGCTCGGTCGATGACTCGCTGCAGGTCGCCGCCCCATTGTGGCGAAGTTGGCAACGGCAGCAAGTGCACCACTCCAATCACCGGAGTTCTCGTCTTAAAAATCGTCTTTAAACTCACGTGAATATTAACTATCTGTTATGCGCGGGCCCAGCCGGGGCAAGTCGACAGCTGAGCTCTCTTGATCCTACCTAAATTTACCCCACGTCCTCTAGTTCAGGACTAGGGTTTAAGGAATAAAGCAGTATTGGGCGATCGCCCACCTTTATACCATCCACCGGGCAATTTAAGTTTTGCGATGCAAGTTGCCATTCTCTCATTCTCCCGTGGCAGAATCGATCACCTGACTCAGCCATTGTTAAGCTGACAATCAGTAGAACGACTGATGTCGACGCCGTTGATACCAAGATTTGCCGTTTATGCCTATTGCTGCTGCTGCCCCGACCATCGCCGTTACTCACCTAGGATGCGAAAAAAATCGAGTCGATACTGAACATATGCTGGGGCTGCTGGCGCAAGCTGGCTATGGAGTTGATGCGAATGAGGAGCTAGCCGATTACGTCATTGTCAATACCTGTAGCTTTATTGCCTCCGCCCGCGAAGAATCTGTGCGCACGCTGGTGGAACTGGCGGAAGCCAAAAAGAAAATTGTGATTACGGGCTGTCTAGCTCAGCACTTCAAGGACGAGCTGTTGGAAGCGATTCCGGAAGCGGTTGCCCTGGTGGGGACGGGGGATTATCACAAAATTGTTGAGGTGATCCAGCGGGCAGAGGCGGGCGAGCGCGTTAAGGCGGTTTCCGCTGAGCCCACCTACATTGCTGATGATGCAGTGCCCCGCTATCGCACCACCGCTGAGGGCACGGCGTACATTCGAGTGGCAGAAGGCTGCAACTATCGCTGTGCCTTCTGCATTATTCCAAAGCTGCGGGGCAACCAGCGATCGCGTCCCATTGAGTCCATCGTGGCTGAAGTCCACAAGCTAGCCGCCGAAGGCGTCCAGGAACTGGTGCTCATTTCACAAATTACGACTAACTATGGCAGCGACCTTTATGGTCAGCCGCAACTGGCAGAACTGCTATATGCCCTGGGCCAAGTCGATATACCGTGGATTCGCATGCACTATGCCTATCCCACCGGATTGACGCCGGCGGTAATTCAAGCGATTCGCGATGTGCCCAATGTGCTGCCCTATCTGGATTTGCCACTCCAGCATTCGCATCCAGCGGTGCTGCGAGCCATGCATCGTCCCTGGCAGGGCCGCGTCAATGATGATATTATTCACGCCCTGAAGGCAGCGCTGCCGGATGCCGTGATGCGTACCACCTTTATCGTCGGCTTTCCCGGTGAAACAGAGGCCCAGTTTGAGCATCTGCTCGACTTTGTTGAGCGTCATGAGTTCGATCATGTTGGCGTCTTTACCTATTCGGCGGAGGAGGGCACGCCAGGCGCAGCCCTGCCGCATCAAATTGCTCCAGCAGTGATGGCGGCCCGCCGCGATCGCCTAATGCAGGCTCAGCAGTCGATTTCGCTGCGGCGCAACCAGGCTGAAGTTGGCAACGTGGTTGAGGTTTTGGTCGAGCAGGTGAATCCAGCAACGGGAGAGATGATTGGGCGATCGGCTCGCTTTGCCCCCGACGTGGACGGCTTGGTCTATCTCAACGGTCAGGCAACTTTGGGCCAACTGACAAAAGTCCGCATTGACGCCGCTGACGTTTACGATTTGTACGGCTCAGTGCTGAAACGTTAGAGTTAGTTCTGCGTCAGTGACTATCTTGCAAACACGGTTGGTTGAGCGGAGTCGTTCGTGAAAGGTCTTTTCAGGGAAGAAAGCGGATTCCTGGACAGCGTCTCTCCTAGACTTTGCCTGGGAAGACGCTTACTGGCGTCACCAATTGGGGCAACTGCTGACGTTCAAAGGCCGTTGCGGCAGCGATCGCAGCACCGCTACAGGCCTACATTTTCTCAGTGGCGGTGCTGCAATTGAGCTCGATAAAACTTAGAAGATGACGATTTCGAACTCAATGAGAGAAATGTCTTCATCAGGTCGAGAAATCAGTCTGACCATCTTGGTTGACGCATCTTCAGCAGCCGGTGGGACTGTGGTAAAAAAGCTCTCAGTCATGCTCACGCCTTCTGGTGGCAGTTCGCCCCCCTCGTAGTTGTCCACCAAAATGCTGTCCGTAAAGTCAATTTCCTGCTCAAGATCCAGCATTTGAGCATAGGCCAGCGCTTGCTCGCGCGCAACCGACGCATGGGGCGTCACCGCCATCGTCGTGGCGCCAAACTCGCCGGTGCTAAAGGTCAGCAAGACATCTTCAAATAAATATCGAGAATTGGCACAGTCACCGACAAGAACACAAGCTTGCTCTTGCTCCCACACTTCAGCGTACAGAGCCGCGCTGAATACCTGGTTTTCATAGGTGGCATTGGCTTCCAAATAGGCGTAGTTGGGGCTGTCTCCCTTAGCAGCGCTCCTGACCGCTGCCGGCTCATAGTCATGGATATTCCAACTGTAAAAATTGTGGTCGCCATCGCGATCTCCCATGGCTGGGGTCGTGGTGATTTGTAGCATCACCTCAGGGAAGTCAATCTGGTTGACATGCATGAAGAAAAAGGCGCAGAAGCCTTGGCCGGTGCCAGAGCAGGTTTCTACCTCCTCAAATCCCCGGGCGTGTAAGTCTCGTACGGTGGGGTCGTTGAAATCTGGGACGGCTCCTTCAGCCGGCGTATAAGGTATCCAGCCGATAGACATAACCTGCGATCACACTTCCTCGTAGGGTGTTCCAGGTGCCAAATTGAGCCGTTCGACAGTTGTGATGAGCGACTCATCAGGCTCTCCGTCATTGCCAACTTCTGCGACACGGGTGTCTGTCGTTGGCAGGACAGCAGCTTTATCGATCGCACGATCAGCCTTGACAGCTGCATCTGCAACACCGTCGACAACTGGAGCGGAATTCGTCTCAGAGGTTTTGGTAGCGCTTTCAGAGCAGGCCGCTGTTGTGAGCCCAAGCATAATGGTAAGCAGTCCTGTCACCGCTAGCTGCTTCCTACCCATTGGCGGCTGAACGTTGAGCTGCAGACGATTTTTCATGAATGAATGCGATAGGTACGACGGTTTGCTTTAAGCATTCCCTAACGCCTTTTTTCAGCGCCAAAACTCTGCAATCGTCTAGAGTGGTGCGCTGGCTTTGAATGGCGATCGCTAGCCGTTAATTGGCATAAGCCTCATTCAATGATTTGGTGGCCGTTGCCTGTGTGCCCAAAGGGGTGAGTCTCCGAGAGCGGGCAATATGGGCTGCCGGCGGAAGTCCATATTGCACCACGACCCAACCGCATTAGTTAAACCAGAAGGCAAAGAAGAGAAACTGACCGTTAAAAGAAGTCATCAGCTGCCGCCAAAAGTCCGGATCGGTGATTTCTCCTGACTCTAGATAAGGGGCAGCGGCCGTTCCCTGCACCCAGCGCACCGCATCGAAAGCTTGAGGTTCCGTGAAAACTCGCTTGAGGTTGAGGCCCACTGGATCGTCGCCGCGCCAAAAAGGCAACAGGTGATCGCCCGCGAGAATCTTGTCTGCCTCATCCAAAAACGCGAACCACTCATCGATCATTTCCCGCGATACCGCAGCGCCAGGAATGACCCCCGTCTGCCCCGGATAGGGAATCCACTCGCGAATATCGTCCGTTTCTTGGCTGTAGAGCTGCCAACTTTGGCGGCTCAGGTCCGTCATCTGCTGCAGATGATTCAATGCCGTCACTGCTCGCGGGCGATCAATCACCGGCAGATTGATTAAGTGAACCAGTGCGATCGCATCTAAAAATACGCTATCGACCCAGCCCCGCGACAAACTGGGGGCAGTCAAAAATGTATAGGGTGTTTCGGCTCGCTGAAAAAATAAATGAGCCACATGGTTGAATAGTTGGGCATCGTCATGGGCCAGATAAAAATCCAGCACCGCCGCCAGAAAATGACAGTAGCCGCGCAGCCACAGCACGTCTCCTGCATCAAAGCGAATAAAAAAGGTTTCGGTCTGGGCTGCCGTGAGCTGAGCGCCGCGATTAAGCGCTGCATAAATGCGCCACAGAGACTCTGGCGGCGAGCCCCGACCATTGCTGTCAAAATCCACATAGGCCCGCCCCAGATAGATATCCAAACTGACTGCATCGTCGTTGATCAGCGCCAGAGTACGCTCTGCCTGCAAAATGTCTTCAACAAACTGGTTGAGCGCCTGTCGCGACTGCCCGTGGCTAATAGTGGTCGGTACTGGGTTACGCGGTACGGGCAGGCGCAAAAACGGAATCAGTCCACTCAAGGGACCATCCGATAGCAAACCATAGTCGTACCAGGCTTGGCCCAAATTTTCGATCGCATTAGCAAATTGCAAAATGCCGGTGCCAAAGCGCAGTTCGTCGTTACTGGGGTCAGCCGCCAGCGCGATTGCCAGGTCAGCAGCACCCGTGGCAATTTGCGCTTCTGACAGATAACTATTGACGCGATCAAATATGAAATTTTCATCGTTTGGCGTCTGGGCTTGACTGGGGCGCCCCACTGCTAAGGCACCCAGTAAAATCAGCGTGAGCAGCAGCACACTGACTGCGCGATATCGGCGAGATGAAAACATATAAGTCGACGTTTAGTGAACGAAGGAGATCGCCCAGGATGCCCGGTCTATCGCTAGGCCTTCTTTTACAGGATGTCGAAGAGCATCTGTAAAACTGCTCCAGGGCAATTATTCTTTACGCCGTGAAAGACTGTAAATCGGACAGGAAAGCAGCTATTTTGTCGGGAAACTTAGGGGCGATCGCCCCCTGAGCGGTCACGGTACACAACCGCAGAACGATAGATCGATTGCGATCGCGGGTCATTACCTCAAGACTGCAGATATTGCTCTACACCATCGAGCATCATCTGCACCGATAAAATTACTAGCAGCATGCCCATCAATCGCTCGACTGCCAGTGCTCCCCGTGGGCCCAGCCACTGGAAAATTCGCGGTGAGGCCCAGAGGATGATTCCGGTAATGCCCATGGCTAACGTCAAGGCTCCGAGCCAACTGCCCAACTGCTGGGGGTCTGATTTGGCCATCACCAGCAGGGCTGCGATCGCGCTGGGACCGGCAATTAACGGCATGGCGATCGGCACAATAAACGGCTCCGTCTCCAACGTTGATGGCAGTGCTGAGCGACTGGGAAACACCATGCCCAGCGCAATAATAAATAAAATGATGCCACCTGAAATTCTCAGGGTATGGGAAGCTACGCCAAAAAAGGACAGCAGCGTATTGCCCATCAGCAAAAAAAGCAGGAGGATGCCATAGGCGATCAGAGCTTCGCGGAGGATAATGCGCTGGCGTTTGGCTCGGGGTAAATCGGCCAGCAGAGTATTAATTGTCACAAGATTGCCAAACGGGTCCAAAATCAACAGCAATACAGTCGCTGCAGAAATAATGGTCATTGTTGTCTTTTCCTTGCCGCTACACCGTCAGTATGCGGGCTGTCGACTCTATATTTTTAGGCGATGGTCGAGTGTACGTAAAATTATTGACCGAAATCGTGTCTAAAGAACCGTACTGACTACCTGATAGCGATTGCGTCCACCCACTTTGGCTTGATAGAGCGCTTGGTCAGCGATGTCGATAAAGTTGGCCAGTGGAGGTAAGGAAACGTCGGTATTGGTCCCAGTGGGCCGACGAAGCATGCAGGCAATGCCGAAGCTGAACGTGATTTGAGACGCTACTTGCGAACCGGCGTGCTGTAATTCCAAATCGGCGATCGCCATCTGGATCTGCTGCACGATATGAACCGCCCCCGCTTCATTGGTTTCTGGCAGAATTATGGCAAACTCTTCGCCACCATAGCGAGCCACCATATCGGTGGGCCGCTGCACCGACTGCATCAGCGTTTGGGCCACCTGGGTCAGACAAGCGTCTCCCTGAATATGACCATAGAGGTCGTTATATTGCTTGAAATAATCAATGTCGCAAAGAATCAGGGATATCCAGACTTCTTCTTGGCTACGAACCAGACGACTCCACTCGCGGCCCAAATAGGCTTCAAAGCTACGGCGATTGTCTAGCTGCGTCAGCGAATCATGCATCGCTAGATATTGCAGTTGCTGATTGGCAGCTTTGAGTCGCTCATATAAAGTTGACTGTTGGATAGCGATCGCCAGTTGGTCAGCTAGGCGCTGCATCAGCTTGACCTGCTGGTCAGAGAAAGCTGGATCAATCAGGACATCCCGCTGCAGGTTCAGACTGCCCCAAAGCTCACCGTTGACCATCACGGGTATCAGCAGCCAGCTACCTGGAAACTGTTGGGCAATAGCCTGATTGTTCGGCTCTGCAATGTCCTCCGTAGAATTCACTCGAATGATGTTTCCGCGGCCCAGTTGCTCAGTAAAAGGATTGTCCTGGTCGGGAATTTGCCATTCCAGCTTGCTGGCAAAATGGGGGCGACAGCGATGTTCCACCAACTGTTTCCAGCCTTGGCGCTCGGGAAAATATTGAGCAATGCTGACGCGGCAAATATCTAAAAACCCAAAGGCTTCTCGCACCGTCGTCGAAAAGATCGTCTCCAATTCCAGGGAACTGCGGATTGTTTCCATTACCCGGCTAAACATTTGTTCCTGGGCGGTGCGCTGGTGCAGTGCCTGGGCGATCCGCTTGCGATCAGTAATATCGATGATCACAGCCGTCAAAAATTTGATATTTTCGCTATCGCGCTCTATCACCGGGCACAGGATAATGTTGACCCATTTTTGCTCGCCTCCCTTGCAGAGGTAGCGTTTTTCCATAGAACACGAGTCTTTTTCCCTGGCGATTAAGCTGGCGATCGCTTGTTGAGCAGCAACCCGATCATCCGGATGAGTTAAGCTGCTGCAATCCATCAGCATCAGTTCTTCAGAGCTGTAGCCTGTGACTGCGGCATAGGTGGTATTAACGCGTAAGAATTTTCCCTGACAGTTAAACAGGGCAATGCCCACCATCGTCTGTTCAAAAACGGCTCGGAATCTGGCTTCACTTTCTTCTAGCGCCTGCTTGGTGGCCCGACGCTGGGTGATATCTTCATAGGTGCCTAAAATACCGATGACGTTGCCTGCCGCATCGGTAAGCGGAACCTTGCTGGTTTCAACCCAGATAACGCTGCCTGAAGCAATGTGCTGCGGCTCAATAGCATGTAGCTGTGGTTGACCTGACGCAATCACTTCGCGGTCAATACTTTGATATGAGGTCGCTTCTTCGACTGTCCACGGTAAATCATGGTCAGTTCTTCCGGCAATCGCCGTTGGCGATCGCAGCCCTGCATAATCGGCAAAATTCTGGTTGCAGCCTAAATAAATTGATTGGCAATCTTTCCAAAAGATGGCCTGTGGAACACTGTCAACAACTCGCTGCAGCAGCTGCTGTGACTTCCATAAATCAGTTTCCGCCTGCTTGCGATCAGTGATATCCAGTAGCAGGCCCACAAGCTTCACCAAACGAGAGCCGTCATAAACTAGCTTGACGATATCCTCAATCCAGACGATGTCACCGTTAGCCGCCTGCATGCGATATTCAAACTGATGGTCGACTCTGGCTTGAAGACTTTTCTGGCAGTATGCGATCGCCGTATCGACATCTTCTGCACAAACGTGATCGACCCAAAAGTGCGGCGTCAGCCAGTCAGCCAGCGGATATCCCAGCAGCGCTTCCGCCTGAGGGCTGACAAAGGTAAATTGAAAGGTCTCTGGGTCAGCTTCCCAAACCACGCCATTAATCGAATTAACTAAAGTTTGATACTGCTCTCGGGAAGCCCGGAGCGCCAGCTCTAACTGCTTATGTTCGGTAAAATCAAGCGCTTGGCCGATAATCCCACCGATGCTGCCGTCAAGCCCTCGATACGGCGTTAAGTGTATTTGATACCAGCGAGTCTCCCCTGTGTGCCCAGTCAACTGGGCATCTGGCAAAGTACAGGTCTCCTGTTTGTCAATAATGGCTCGATTCGTGGTGAGTATTTCGGTTAGCCAAGCGCTATCTAAGTGGGGATTAAAGTCGGTCTCATGATGTCCAATCAACTGTTCGGGGGTGGTGCCGTGGACCGCGGCTGCAGTTTGGTTGGCGAGCAAAAATCGACCGCTCACATCTTTGACAAATACCTGATGCGGAATGGAGTCGAGAACTTGGCGCAGCAGTGCCTGCTGTCGCTTAGCCATGGCGGTCTGCTGCCGTTCAATTTCACAATGCCGCTGTTCGCTAATGTCGATAGTCACCATGATGAGGCGCCAGCAGTCCTGTCCCTGATCGTGGTGAGAGGTCACCGTGCTGGTGAGCCAGCGCGTACCCCCAGTCTGGGGATGAATGCGAAACTCTAGCTGAGTATGTTCATGGGCCTCAATCGTGTCAAACAGAGTCGTCAGTAGAGACTGGCGATCATCGTCGTGCAGACACGCTAACCACAGGGATGGATCAGCTGAAAATGCCTGTGGGGCATAGCCATAAATAGTTTCGACCCCAGCTGAGGCATAGTCGACGACTAAGGTGCGATCGCGCTCCGCTCGCAGGCTGAAAATTGCGGCACAGGCATTTTCTAAAATGCTTTGTAGTTGAGACGGCGAAGTTTGGTCTGCCAGGGGCTGCCTCGGGGCAGCAGTGATGTCTTGCACAACGCCAGCACAGCCGATAACCTTGCCCTTGTGGTCATAAATGGCTTCACCGCAGCAGGTTACCCGGCGAATATCACTCTCGGATCGAGCGATCGAGGCATCCAGGGTGAAGGGTTGGTTATGCAATAGACTTTGGCGTATTTGAGTTTGCACCAGGTCGCGCTCATGAGTCAAAACTTGTTGAAAAATTGTGTCCAGCGTGAGGTTTGGCTGGTTGTCATCCCGCCCTAAAATTCTCATTAGCGCTGGCGAGCATCGGACTTGCTGAGTAGTCGTGTCAAATTCCCAATCTCCCCAATTGGCCAGCGTTTGCGATCGCAGCAGCCGAGTCTGATAGTTATCAACCGGGGCGAGTTGAAACAGCGACTGGCGCAAATGATTTTTTTTAGAACGTCGAACCATTGATATGAATCGCCCGATCAGGCCACACAGTGCCAAACCGTTCAAAAACACGAGTGCCGAGTTCAGTGTCGGTGCTCCTCTACCCTGGAGTAAGCCGAATAGTGGAAATAACAGATCTACACTGAGAGTTGCGCTAATCGCCAAATACCCAAAACTATCAAGCCGTTTCCATACTTGATTTTCTGGTCGTGTCGATAAAACGGCTTTAGGTAGGATCACAATCCGTCAGCTGAGTAAAAAGTCAGTGAGTCGATGTCTATAACTAGACAATTGCTATATGCCGCATTTCTGAACCTCATTGGACCAGGAGAGATTTCACTCCTCTAGGCTAGACCACAGCATAATTTTTCATCCAAAAGGAAAGTACTGCATCAGATAGACTTTGTTAGAAAAATCTCTAAAAACACACGATGACAGAAAGTGGAAGATAATCTCGTCTTAGAATTGACTTAGCCTATGCAATATGAGTAGCTGTCAAAGAGCTGCCCACTTTGTAATCGCCTACTATTAATCGTTCAGACGATGTTTGCATTAGCCAATCCAAGCTGCTATTGCATCCAAATCCTGGCTGTCAAGTGCTTGCGCCGCTAGGCAATTTCGAAAGCTTCAATACATTGATGGTGCGTCAAAGCAATTTAATATGCTGTGCAAGAAGAACACTAAAAAAACAGTATTAGCCAAAAATAATTTATTTTTAACAATTGCCACATGTGTATATCAAACTGGCTGCCAAAACGTTTGTCAAGGGCCAGTTATTTCAGGCGCTTCCGAACCGGCTGAGAGTACGCCAAAGCTACAGATTAGCTAAATACAATTATCGTTAGCATTTCACTCGTAAGCAGAGACTTGACCTGCAAAAGATTGAGACCGGCAAGCACTCTTAAGGTCACCTACTGCCGCTCATTTAAGTTTCCTCGGTCGCGTCGGCCCAATTGGTGGGCAAATAGCCGGTGGGCTCATCCCAGCGATCGTCTTCATCTTCCTCAATTTCTGGCAGGGGAATATCTATCTTTGGTTGCTCTTGCACAAAGATTGAGTCAGGTAACGTAACAGGAATTTCGCGTAGCGCAGTCAAGACCGCTGCTGCCGATTCGTAGCGCTGCGAAAAGTCGTATCGCACCATTTTTGTAATCACATCCCCCAAGGCTGGGTGCAGATCGGGAACGCGGTATTGCCAAATTAGCTCGCCGCGATCGTCATACTGCATTTTGTAGGGTGAAATGCCTGTCAATGCTTCGATCGCCGTCACACCGATCGCGTATAAATCACTGTTGAAACGCGGCATGCCAGCCGACTGCTCACTCGGCATATAGCCTTTGGTGCCAATTCCAATCGTAGACGTAACCTGTGGGTCATGTTCCGTCAGTTGATTAGAGATTTCTTTGACTGAGCCAAAATCAATCAAGACAAGGCGGCCATCGCCAGCCCGTCGAATCAGGTTGGAGGGTTTGATATCGCGGTGAATCACCCCCTCACCATGGACAAATTGCACCACTGGTAGGAGGTCTAGCAAAAAGTTCATGACCCAGGCTTGTGACTTAGGCTGACGGGAAGACAGTTCTTCCTTAAGCATTTTGCCTTGGACCATTTCTTCTACTAAATAAAAAGATGCGCCAGTTTCAAAGTGGGCCAGCAGCCGAGGAACTTGATTGTGATGGCCCAGACGTTCTAGCGTTTGAGCTTCAGAAATAAACAATCGATGGGCAAGTTGATGCGACTTCGGGTCGTCGCTCACGATGCGGAGCCGCTTGACCACACACAGCGGATTTCCAGGGCGCAAAGTGTCCAACGCGGTGTATGTTTCACTAAAACCGCCGGCTCCTAGGATTGATTGCACTTGATATCGCGCTGCCAAAATCGTACCCACCACCTCAGCTCGGCGAGCTTCCAACAGATCGTGAAAGTCTTCTTCTTGGCTGATAATTTCTTGCACGATGGGCGAAGTCGCATATTGTGCCAGCGTCCGACGAAAGCGCTGTTTTTTCAACTGCTCAGCAATGAGTCCTACAATCGCGTACGAGCCGCCGGCAGCCAGCAGCGCCATCGACATACCCGCAATGGGTAAAAATAAATTAAATGAGGCGAATCCAACATAACTTACCAATAGCCAACTGCCTGTCGCGATCGCAGTCCACAGGATGAGGGAAACGGTGCGTTTGCTGCGGCCCAAAAGCAGAATAAAGCCACCTCCCACCGCTAACAATAATCCAACTTCTGATAAGGAATTAGGCAGCGCCATGCGAGTTGCCGTGCCGGCCCGTAAAGTCGTAATGTCGTTAGCCAAAATTTCGACTCCCGGCATCTGCCGGGGATAGATTGCGCTTTCCGCAAAGGGCACCCGCGTAAAGTCCTGAAGAATGCTAGCGGTCGCGCCAATCAGCACGATTTTATCTTGGAAGACTGCCCCAGATTTCAGATAGTTGCTCCAGGGGTCATCATCCAGTACATACCAGAAGGGAATATGCTCAAAGGTGTGCACTGGTCCCAAAAATTGGATGCCGTCACCGGCTGCCACAGGCGCATTAATACCAGCAGCGGCCAGGGTTGCTTGGGCAAAGCTACGTTGATCCTGCCACTGTTGCGGAACGGTATTCTCAAGCTCCGCTGATGTTGTTAGCGGCGACTGGGCTAAAATTTGCAGGTAAATGTGCCCCTGCTGATGAATCCGACCATC
Source organism: Cyanobacteria bacterium P01_C01_bin.120 (assembly GCA_039027715.1). Lineage (GTDB taxonomy): Bacteria > Cyanobacteriota > Cyanobacteriia > Phormidesmidales > Phormidesmidaceae > Halomicronema. The sequence goes on along the minus strand of JBCCJU010000023.1, from coordinate 24,082 downwards.
CGCTGCTAGACGAAAGTTGATATTGCCAAGATGTACGCCACCTCGCTGAAACTGATCGAGGGGAAAAGTTGGCTGCAGAAGCGCTCCCTGACGCATTTGGTTGTCGTCATATTTCATTGCGAGGGTGACGCGATCGCCGTACTGCTCTAGCACCTGAGTTAAACGGTCATCATCTGCTGGCCCATAGGCACTGTCAGTCGATAAGACTAAGTCTAGGGATACTGCCTTGGCCCCTGCCGCCATCAGGCGCTCGATTGCGATTGCATAAGCTTCCCGCTGCCAAGGCCACTGCTGAATAGGTTCTAAGTCCGCATACCTAGCCGGATCGCTCCGATAATATTCGGCTTGTGATAACGACTCGTCGTCAATGGCCAAAATGACAATATCTTCTGGGGCCGCTTTAGGGCCACGCAGCTCGAAAAAAATAGTTTGCGCCTGCCGTTCCCATTCTCTTAAAAAGGGACTATTTAAGGCTGTAATCGCAGCGGCGATGGCCAGGCAACCACCGGATAAAAGCTGCTGCCAAGGGACATTAAGCAAGCGACGAGTGATCTGCGTTTTGGATTGAGTTGCCGTAACTGAGTGGGTCATAAAAAGCGTACTTGACAAGAAGGAGCTTGAGCGGAACGGCGCGAATTAGCGTTCCGCGATGCTTGAAGCCGACACCGTAGATATACCCATCATTTACCTTAACCTGTCTTTCAGTGGGTCGCGGAACTTTTCCGGGACGTCCGGCCAGTATAGGCCGATGATTGGACAAGGTTGATTGGACAAGGGTGCGATCGGCTTATCTGCTACTCCCACATCATTAAAAATTGTCAAATCATCGCGCTACTGTCACCAGTGCATAGTCAAACATTAGCCAGCCGCCAATAGTTCTGTCGGCATAGCAAAATCAAAAAAACGCACGTCTTTAAAAACTGGGGTGCTAGGATTCGAACCTAGGAATGGCGGGACCAAAACCCGCTGCCTTACCACTTGGCGACACCCCATCAAGTAGGCTTAAATAATCTAGCAGTTTTTATCCCGTCTATGTCAAGCATTTTTGGACCAAGGCACCCAGAAAATCCTGGCTGAAGCTATTTTCTGATGCCAATACCAAAAAGTCGTTCAGACCGTAAGCATTACATCTATCAACAAGCCTGCTGTGACATGTCTAAAGACTACCCTCTTTTCTGGGTTCAGCTTCAAATGGTCTACCAACATTCGAGCAGGCAGCTCAACCAAATCGCAAACCGATGATTCGCCGAGGAGACTGATTACCCGTTAATCTGAAAAACAATCCCTCAATAATTTGCCACACTTCATGGATTCCGAAATCGCTCCCCAGTTTCCGCGTACGCTCCGTCGTCTACTGCTAATCGTCATTACGCTAATTGTTAGCGGCATTATGGGAAGCGCCCTGATTGCGAGTTGGAATGAGCCGCAGGTGGCTAGCCGCTTAGAACTGTATCAAACCGACTTGTTGTTGCAGGCGACAGCTTGGGAAGGCGCGGGACTGCCAGAGGAGCAGGTGACGACGCTGCGGCGCAACATTTTGGGTGAAACGCCCTTGGCAGACGCTCAAAAGGCCTACGAGTCTGTGCGGGCAACCGCTGTTAATACCTTGAATAGCAGTGACGTTACTAATGGAGCCACCTCTCCTCGCTTGCAAACTGCGTTGGAAGAGCAAGCCGAACTGTTGGATTTACTAGACTTACGCTTGGGAATTTTAGCTGCTGAGCAGGATGATGTAACCGCAGCGCAGGAGCATTGGGAAACGGTTCAATCTCGCCATGCCCGGGGCGATCGCCTCTGGCGCACTGCTGACACACTGACGGGGCTATGGAGCGACGCGGCGCCTCTTAATAACAGTGAGCCGCTGTTGACCAAAACGCTACAGGGCTGGTTTCAGAAGCGCGCTTTAGCCCAATATTATGAGCGTACTCAGGCTGCTGAGTCGCTGGCTCAGTTAGAAGCTACCGAGGCAGACGCAGCGGCAGGTCTGATTTTCACCCTGGCAGCCGTGGGAATATTTCCGACCATCGGAGCCTTGTCGGGAATGTTGCTGCTGATTAGCTTGGGCATCCAGCGTTTGCTGCGAGGCAAAGATGCTTTACTGGCGCAAAATCGCGATCGCGGCTGGGAAACTCCCTGGACGGCGGAAACTATCTGGCTGGTCGTTGTGGGCGGCTTTTTGTTTATGGGGCAGCTAGTGGTGCCCTTAATGATTAGTCCACTACGGGGATTGCTGGCTCCTAATATTCGCGGTCAGGCGATATTTGCCTTGAGCTATTACCTTTTAATGTCCGCTGGCACAATTGCTGTGCTGTGGTTGGCTATTCGGGCTTATCGACCGCTGACGGCTGACTGGTTTAAAGTTACAGTGCGCAGTCGCTGGTGGCTTTGGGGTGTGGGCGGCTATTTAGTAGCGCTGCCGCTGATGCTGACAGTTTCAGTGCTCAATCAACAGATTTGGCAAGGTCAAGGTGGCAGCAATCCGCTTTTACAGACGGTACTGGAAGCGCAAGATCCGATTGCCTTAGCAATTTTCTTCGCCACTGCCTCCATCGCCGCGCCTCTATTTGAAGAACTGTTATTTCGCGGCTTTTTGCTACCGTCTCTAACCCGCTATCTGTCCGTGTGGGGAGCGATTATTGTCAGCAGCTTAATTTTTGCGATCGCCCACTTAAGCTTGTCAGAAATTTTGCCGCTGACTGTGCTTGGAATGGTGCTCGGAGTCGTTTATACGCGATCGCGCAACTTACTCGCACCGATGCTGCTACATAGCGCTTGGAACAGCATCACCATGTTAGGACTGTTCTTGCTAGGCAGCAGTGCTAATTAAAGGGAGATGTGCAGAAGGCGACAGAATCTCGGCTTGTAAAGTAGAGAGAGACGTTGATGTTGGCTCCACATTGGGTAAGCGGCTGCGATCGCTTTTCTTGGCAATCGAGTGTTGGCTTACTCCAGCGATTAGCATGCTTCTCTTTCATGTCGGCGGCTGCGCTAAATTACGAAAGCGCGTATACTGCGGCTCGAACAATAGCTTCACGGTTCCCGTTGGGCCGTTACGATGTTTGGTGATGATGATTTCGGCGATGCCGCGATCAGGCGTGTCAGGATCATAGTATTCCTCGCGATACAGCATCATAATCACGTCTGCATCCTGTTCAATGCTGCCACTTTCACGAAGATCCGACATCATCGGACGTTTGTTGGTGCGGGATTCGACGCCGCGACTGAGCTGGGAAAGAGAGATAATGGGGACGTTGAGTTCCCGAGCAAGACCTTTAAGCGATCGCGTAATTTTCGACAATTCTTGGACCCGGTTATCGCTGCTGCCCTCCATCAGCTGTAAATAGTCGATTAGGATGAGGCCCAGTGCTCCGCCTTGCTCCGCCTGCAGTCGCCGCGCCTTGGATCGCATTTCGGTAACAGAAATATTCGGCGTATCGTCAATAAAAACGGGCATTTCCGATAGCTGATTGATGCCCTGACCGAGAATTGTCCACTCGTTGGGATTTAGTCGTCCGGTGCGCAGACGACTGGTTTCCAGCGCCAGTTCGCTCGACAGTAGACGATAAACGAGCTGCTGCTTCGACATCTCTAGGCTAAAGATAGCCACCGGTAGCTTTTGCGTACTGGCGATATTGCGAGCGATATTGAGGACAAACGCGGTTTTTCCCATTGACGGCCTGCCAGCAGCGACGATCAGGTCAGAACGCTGAAAACCCTGGGTCATAGCGTCTAAGTCATAGAATCCGCAGGGAATGCCTGGAAGAACAATACCTTCCGCCCGCTCTTCGATTTCTGCAAAAGTTTCGATCAGAATATCGGCTGTTGAGGTCAGCGCCTGCTGGGGACGATCTTGTGTGATGCCAAAGAGTTTCTGTTCCGCTTCATCTAAAGAAGTTTCAAGTGGTTGATCGGCTTCAAAGCCAAGCTGGGAAATTTCACCGCCAATCTGGATCAGTCGCCGTCGAATAAACTTTTCCATGACCAAGGTGGCGTATTGGTCAATGTTGGCAGCGCTGAGGGTGCGATCAACAAGCTGAGCAATGCGACCGGTACCCCCAACTTTTTCGAGCAGTTCGCGATCTTTCAGCCAATTGGTGATGGTCATCAGGTCGGTAGGCAGGCCGCGACTGTGGAGATCAATCGCGGCTCGATAGATCGTTTTGTGAGCACTAATGTAAAACGCATCGGGGCCGAGAATTTCCAGTACCCGTCCAATTGCTTCCGGGTCTAGCAGCACGCCGCCTAAAATGGCCTCTTCAGCATCCACGTTTTGGGGCGGCAGGCGATCGCTATAGCCCTGAAAGTCAAGATTTTGAACCATTCACCTCTCCGCGATGACAGTAGGTCCTCCCTACCGTAGCGGATTCTTTTTAGAAATAGGGGCGGCGATCGCGTTTGGCAATATTTAGCGACAGAATCGGCCAGAGGCATGAGCGAATAATGCAGAAAGCCTTGCAGAACTGGAGTTCCCTACTGTGCACTGCTATGTATCGCTGCACTGAACTTGAGGTTTATGAGCATCTTTTAAGACAATTGGCGTAAAAACGGCTAAATGACCTCAACGAAGCTATCAGTCCTTTTGGTGCAGTAACTACCTCTACCTGATTAAACGTTCACATCGCGATCGCAAAATTAAGATGTATTGAATTCTGTAGAAATATAGGAGTAATTTAGAATATTCTCAGGAATTTCTAAGCAACCAATTGACCCAACTATGCACATGACTTAAAGTCCGGCTAAATGAATAATTCTGCTTTAATTTGCTTATAACCTTTGACTGAAGTAAAAACATAACCTGAGAATCATTGCGAAAGAATCAATAGACCTTAACTTGAATACAGCAATTAGCTACAGTCGCTTTTTTGTTTTTGATAGCTTCTATGAAAGTGGTTTTGTAAAGCCAGATTCAATATCTGAAATTAATTTAAAGACAATTTAGCTGACTGATTGAAGTGATAGAGGTATCTATGAAACGCTTTATTTTATGTTCTCTTTCTGCAACGCTGGCCTTGACATTTGGTGCGGTTGCTCGTGCCGATATGCAAAAAGGTTCATCTGAAATGGCGGAAACTGAAGAGAACGCTATTGAGGGCGTAATTTCTCCTGATAGTCAGTCACCGAACAATCGTGAAGTTCCTGACGGCGAAGCTTTCTCAGAAGAGGTAGCTGGAGAGGAAGAAAATGATGATTTGGTCGAGGGCATTGTCGCACCTGATGATGAATCGCCCAACAACCGAGTAATTCCTGACGCTGGAGCCGTTGAGGCTGATGCGGAATTTGAAGACAACAGCGATTTAACGGATGGGATTATTTCTCCTAACAGTCAGTCGCCTAACAATCGGGTAGTTCCTGGTGAAGATGCTATTGAATCTGAGACCGACGAAAGTGTCGATATATCTGAAGAGTCTTCAGAGGAAATGAACGCAACTGACCGTGATGTAACTGAAGGTATAATTTCGCCTGACAGCAGTTCACCAAACAATCGAGCAATTCCTCAGACAGAAGCGATTGAGCTCGACAGTGAAATGACTGAAACTGAAGACGCTTCCCCGACAGACGGCATTATCGTACCTAATTCCGATGTGCCCAATAATCGAACTGAGGCCGATGGTGATCCTTCAACCATTGATCGCGATGTCATGCTTGATGAAGCCGATGAAACGGATGGCATCATTGCACCTGATTCACAATCGCCCAACAATCGGGAATCGGTTGAAGCCGATAGCTAGGATGTTTTATTGGCAGCTGCCTTAATCGCTAAGCAGCAGTCCAAAACTACTATTATCTAATCCTACAGTTAAGCGCCCAGGCGATCGCCGGGGCGCTTAACCGTAAATGATTACTTCAGTTGAAAATTCTGGCTAATTAGCTCATAGAGTTGTGCTGTCAAGCGGCCTTCAGGGAACTTCAAGCAGCTTCTAGAGCCTGAACCAAGTATCCGCAACGATGTTCGCCTTTGACTAACCAGTGAGTTCGCTTGACCAGGCAATCCGGTAACGCCATCTGAAACATTTCCAGTTCGTTATCACAAACACTCGGGTAAGTTTCAGCAACTTGAGAAATAGCGCAGTTGTATTCAGTAATGATGTAAGCCTGGCCTGTGTTCCGTAGTTCTTCGCCGGGCTCGACTTCTCGCCATTCCGCCATGTAACCTTCGGCCCGACGTAGTTTGACTAAACGACTAACTCGCTCCTCAATTGTGCCTCGCCCAACTTTTTCACAATACTCTATTGCCTTGCGCTGCCACTGCTTTTTTAGAATGGTGCGCATTTGATCTTTGCCTACAGTGTCGGCCAGTGTATCCAGCAGTGAAATTGCAAATTCATCGTATTGTGCTGGAAAGCGATCGCGACCTTTGCGACTCAAACAATAAACATAATTGGGACGTCCCATGCCCGTTTGCACGGCGCGGTGCTCAATCAACTCCTCAGTCGTCAAGTCTTTCAGGTGACGACGAATTGCTTGGGGACTAACCCCTAGGGAAGTGGCCAAGGTTTGAGCATTTGCTTGTCCCTGCTTAAGCAAGTATTGCAGAATGTCATCTTTAGTTGAGACTGGCTGTGGAGAAGTCATAGTAAAAATCGCATCGACGATGACTGACGGTAAATCAGCAAAAACCTTCAGGGTCTTGAACCAAAAAGCTGGCGCTAACCGCGATGTCGCGGCAATGCCCAATCCTGCTAGTTTCTCCGTCTCAACGGCAAATCAAGACGTTGTGTCATCTTGCCTGCTACTTTAGCAACATTTTGGTTGTTTTACTTTGACAACAAGAGTGTTGTTAAAGTACTCTAAATATTAAGTTATCAACTTACGCAACCTGTGAGTTGTTTTAATTATAGGATTGAACAGCTTAGTTGCCACAGGATGACTTAATTTAATTGTCAACGATTCGCATAGTCCGATACAGAGCACGACAATGTTCACTCAAGCTACAGAGGCAGTTTTGAATTCATATATGACGCAGTTCTTAGCTGTGCGAAGTGTATGGTCAATGCTGCTTTCCACTGTCAGTTTAAGAGCGGTCGCGGCCTTTTTTGGCTTTTGGGCTTTGCTAGTTGAAGGGGCAATTTAAGTACGATTGTTTCATTGTTGCCGTCGCAGCGGCACAGGGGTATGTGGATTCAACCGAACATTCCTCTGCGGTCATTTATTCAGCGATCGTGTTTTGTGCGGATATGCCAGCGATCGCGAGTTTTTTAGTTTCACTGTAGACACTTCTCTTCTACGTTTATGACTACTTCTGTTCGGTCACTCGTTAGCGAACCCTACAAGTACGGTTTCAAAACCAATATTGAAGCCGATACCATTCCACGCGGCCTCAGCGAAGAAACAGTGCGTTTGATTTCCGCTAAGAAGGAAGAGCCGGAGTTTATGCTACAGTTTCGGCTCAGGGCTTACCGCAAATGGCTGGCCATGTCTGAGCCTGACTGGGCTAATATTGGCCACCCGCCCATCAACTATCAGGACATCGTTTATTATTCCGCTCCTAAGCAAGAGAAAAAAAAGCTACAAAGCCTAGATGAGGCTGATCCAGCCCTGCTGGAAACTTTTGAAAAGCTTGGTTTACCTTTGTCAGAGCAGAAGCGCCTAGCCAACGTTGCTGTTGATGCGGTATTTGATAGCGTATCCATTGGCACTACTTACAAAGAAAAGCTGGCCGAGGACGGCATTGTCTTCTGTTCCATTTCTGAAGCAGTTGCTGAATATCCTGAGCTAGTAGAAAAGTATTTAGGTAGCGTTGTTCCTGTAGGCGATAACTACTTTGCCGCTTTGAACTCAGCCGTATTTAGTGATGGCTCTTTTGTCTATATCCCAAAGGGCACTCAATGTCCGATGGACTTATCTACTTACTTCCGCATCAACAACGGCGACTCGGGGCAATTTGAACGGACGCTGATTATTGCTGAAGACAGCAGTTCGGTAACTTACTTAGAGGGCTGCACTGCTCCCATGTACGATAGCAATCAGCTCCACGCTGCTGTAGTGGAACTGGTGGCCTTGGACAACGCCCAGATTAAGTACTCCACTGTGCAAAACTGGTTTGCTGGTGACAAAAATGGCAAAGGTGGTATTTACAACTTTGTGACTAAGCGTGGACTTTGTCACACTAACGCTAAGATATCTTGGACTCAGGTTGAAACTGGCTCCGCGATTACTTGGAAATACCCTAGCTGTGTTTTGTTGGGTGACAACTCTGTGGGTGAGTTTTATTCAGTGGCGCTGACCAACAATATGCAGCAGGCCGACACTGGCACCAAAATGGTGCACATTGGTAAGAACACTCGCAGCACCATTGTTTCCAAAGGTATTTCCGCGGGTAATTCCAAAAACAGCTACCGCGGTTTGGTCAAAGTTGGTTCCAGAGCAGAAGGCGCACGGAATTATTCTCAATGTGACTCGATGCTAATTGGTGACACTTCAAACGCCAATACCTATCCATATATTCAGGTGCAAAACAATACGGCGCAAGTTGAGCACGAAGCCTCCACCTCCAAAATTGGTGAGGATCAATTGTTCTACTTTGCCCAACGCGGTATTGCTCCTGAAGATGCCGTATCCATGATCATCAGTGGATTTTGTCGTCAGGTGTTCAATGAGCTGCCCATGGAATTTGCCGCTGAAGCCGATAAGCTGATGGCTTTAAAGCTGGAAAATAGCGTGGGCTGACGCCATGACTGGCACCACCTATGTCAATATTGAGCTGATTCGGACGACCGACTTGATTTCGGTTCAAGAACGATGTTAGTCAGAGAATCAAGTGTGTCAAGTGTCGGTGACGGCTCTGGTAGACAGGAGCAATTCCATGCTGACAGTTCCGCACTCTCCGGCTTCTGAATCTTTGCAAATGGATGAAGTGCAGACAGAGTTAGCGAATGGTGAATTGATGCAAGCCGACATAGTCGGTTCCATTGAAATGAGATTCCAAAATAGAAAAGTCACGGTCGATGCTGTTGTTATGGACGCATGAACAGAGGTGTTGTTAAGTGCAATTCCTACATACGGTATGGACGTGGTGACTGCCCCTAAACGTAAACAACTGTTTATAACCCCTGGAAGTCTTTACCAAGTCAGCATGAAAATACATGCAAAATGGGCACCATTCATCAACTTAAGAAATTAAGGCAGCAAAGTGACATAGTTAGAATGTGATTTCTCAACAGCCATGATTAACGAAAATAGCGAAGTCATTTTGTCAGTGCATGATTTGCATGCCACCGTAGAAGATACTGAAATTCTTAGGGGCGTCAGCCTGGAGGTCAGAGCCGGTGAAATTCATGCCATTATGGGCTTGAACGGATCGGGTAAAAGTACCTTTTCAAAGGTGCTGGCTGGCCATCCTGACTATGAAATGACAGGTGGTCAAATTCTATTTAAAGGCAAAGACATTTCTGATTTGGAACCGGACGATCGCGCTACAGCCGGAATTTTTCTTGCCTTTCAATATCCCCTCGAAATTCCAGGAGTCAGTAATCGAGACTTTCTTCGCGTTGCTTACAATGCTCATCGCAAAGCTCAGGGCCAGGAAGAAATCGACGTTTTTGATTTTGACGACCTGATTGAAGAGAAATTGGAAGTCGTCAAAATGAATGCGGCATTTTTAGATCGCAGCGTCAATGAGGGATTTTCTGGGGGTGAAAAGAAGCGCAATGAAATCCTGCAGATGGCCCTGCTAGAGCCGACTTTATCAATTCTGGATGAAACGGATTCTGGCTTAGATATTGACGCCCTGAAAACCGTTGCGGCCGGGGTCAACCAGCTCGCTAACCCTCACAATGCAGTAGTGATGATCACTCACTATCAGCGATTGCTGAACTATATCGTGCCGGACTATGTACACGTTATGGCCAATGGTTGCATTGTGACTACTGGGGGCAAAGAGTTGGCCGAACGCCTAGAGGCAGAGGGCTATGAAGATATTCTGGCGGAGCATGCAGCGGAGGTGGCCTCATAACAATGTCTACTTCCAACCCTGGCGCGGCTCCTAAATTAAGCCGGCAAGAGCAGCGCAACGCTTATCTTAGATCGCTGCTGAAATCAGCTCAAAGTCAATCATTTAAGGCTTTGCCGCTGATGCAGTTGCGATCGCAGGCCGCCGCCATTTTAGCTGAGCATACTTTGCCCTCAACGCAAGACGAAGAATGGCGCTTTACTGACCTAAAGCCGATGCTTTCCGTGCCTTTTGAAGCCGCCGCAGGTTTGAGCAAAGTTAGCCCAAATTTGTTGGCAGCGGTGTCGATGCCCGAGGCGACCGCTCGCCTGGTTTTCGTCAACGGTTATTACAACGCTGAGCTTTCTGCTATCGATCAATTGCCCGCTGGCGTAATTGTTGGCAATTTGGCCGCCCTTACGGACCGAGAACTAGAAGAGCAACTGAGTAATCGTTTGGCACGCTCTAGTAGCTGCCACGATATTTTCTCATCTCTCAATACGGCAGGCTTTCAAGACGCGGCGGTAATTTGGGTGCCCCGCGGCCAGGTCCTAGAGCAGCCCATTCAAATCGTGACGCTCTCCGTAGCTGATGACGAGCCCCTCATGGCGAGCCCACGCTGTTTGGTCATAGCTGAAGCCAATAGCGCGCTGACGTTTGTCGAAGATTTCTACGGCACCCATGAGCGCGACTATTTCACCAACAGCGTGACGGAAATCTGGGTGGATGACGGTGCCGCTGTGACCCACGTCCGCTTGCAGCGGGAAGGAGCAGGTACTTTTCACATTGGCAGAACGGCTATTACTCAGGGGCGCGATAGTCGCTACACGACCGTGCCAGTGACCTTGGGAGCCCAAATTTCGCGACACAATCTTGAGGTCTATCAAACGGGGCCGCAAACCGATACTAATTTGTATAGCCTGACGGCGATCGCCCAGTCTCAGCTGGCCGATACCCATAGCTTGATTGCCACAAATCATCCCCACGGCACCGCCGATCAGCTACACAAAACTATCGTTGATGATACTGCTCGTGCCGTTTTTAACGGCAAGGTATGGGTACCCAAAAATGCGCAGCTCACCAATGCAAGTCAGTTGAATCGCAACTTATTACTGTCCCGTCGGGCGCGAGTTGACACAAAACCAGAATTGGACATCGTGGCAGATAATGTTAAGTGCGCCCATGGCGCTACGGTTAGTCAGCTCGACACTAGCGAGGTGTTTTACTTGCAGAGTCGAGGTATCAGTGCCGCAGCGGCGCAGCGCCTGCTAATTTATGGGTTTGCAATGGACATTATTGATCGTATTCCGATCCCATCCTTAAAGCAGTCGCTAACGGCCAACGTAACTCAGCGATCGCTATCCTGATAAGTAGTTATGAATTTCGAGTTTATCTAAAAGCCCAAATTGTAGATTTCCGCACCACTTATTCACTCGTAAACTCCTTCTATGACTCTGGCCTCAGTCAAAAAACCTTTTCTAGCGGCTAAAGTACGCGACGATTTTCCCATTCTGCAGCAGGCTGTGAATGGTCATTCCTTGGTGTACTTTGACAACGCTGCAACATCACAGAAGCCTCGTCAGGTACTGGATGTTATTCATCACTATTACGAAATAGATAATGCCAATGTGCATCGTGGGGTGCATGCGCTCAGCGCTCGCGCCACGGAAGCCTACGAAGCCGCCCGTGATCAGATTGCCGCCTTTATCAACGCCGCCTCGCGGAACGAAATTGTCTTTACCCGCAACGCCAGCGAAGCCATTAATCTGGTGGCCTATAGCTGGGGCATGAACACCCTACAGGCTGGTGACGAAATTATTCTCTCAGTGATGGAGCATCACAGCAATTTGGTGCCTTGGCAGTTTGTGGCCCAGCGCACCGGGGCAGTGCTCAAGTTTATCGGGCTGAGCGATACGCAAGCGCTGAATATGGACGAGCTGCGATCGCAGCTCTCCGATAAAACCAAGCTGATTGCTCTCAACCATATTTCTAATACCCTCGGCTGCCTTAATCCCATCGCTGAAATTGTTGCTCTGGCCGACCATTACGGTGCCAAGGTGTTAGTGGATGCCTGTCAAAGTACACCTCACATGCCGTTAGATGTGCAAGCTTTGGGCTGTGACTGGCTGGTGGCATCTGGCCATAAGATGTGTGGCCCCACAGGGGCTGGCTTCCTTTATGGCAAGCTGGATTTATTGAAAGCCATGCCGCCATTCTTGGGCGGTGGCGAAATGATTGCTGATGTCTTTCTTGATTACTCTACCTACGCCGATCTGCCTCACAAGTTTGAAGCAGGTACACCTGCAATTTCTGAAGCGATCGCCCTCGGAGCCGCTGCTAGCTATTTGAAAGAGGTGGGGATGGCCGCGATCGCCGATTATGAGCATCAGCTCACCGCTTACCTTTATCAACAGCTGAACTCAATTCCTCAAGTCACTCTTTATGGCCCTCAGCCTCAAGCCGACGGTTCTGGTCGAGCCGCTTTGGCGACATTTACAATCGATGGCATTCACGCTCAAGATCTCTCAACCTTTCTTGACCAATCGGGCATTGCCATTCGGTCAGGGCACCACTGTACTCAGCCCTTACATCGACTCTTAGGCGTTCCTTCAACTGCCCGCGCCAGTCTGTACTTTTACAACACTCAAGAGGAAATTGACCGCTTTATTGTGGCTTTAAAAGATACTATCGACTTCTTTGCCAGCGTCTTTGACGAAGAGTAGCATAAGCATTGACAAGCTTGCCGTTCTCTAATCGTAGGGTTTCGACCGACACGGTCAGGCCCCAAGCTCGGCAATGCCCCTTCAGCCGTTATGCTTTGCCCATATTTGAGTGCGCAAAGACTACTTGGGCGTCAGCGCCTTCCCGTCGCGCTCAATCTTGTCGGACGCTAAATCCGCAATCGGAAGGGCATCGCTGGTTCCAGCAGCAGACAGCGCAGCCGGCTCTATCCAACAAACTCATGATTGCTACACAAATATTGCACCGCCGCTGTTGGGAAAAGCTTGATGAAGGCTTCGAGTATTCTGATGTGCTCATCACTATCGGAGTTCTCTATCTTCTCTAGCATCCACCACAGAGCGGGAAAAGGATACCTTTCATGCATAATGCCCAGCGTTAGACTGTTGCAGCAGCAAGTGCCAAATTCTCCAGTCGTCCGGTCAATACTGAACAACCACGGTGGCAGGATTTGCATCCGATTCATAGCCATTTGAGCAATTTCTGCGGAATCAAGGTCAAAGTGGCGAAAAAAGCGCTGGAGATCTTTGCAATGAGACTCACTCAGCGCCTGGTCCCTACAGCCCAAGGAATTCACTCAGGTTGGCCGTCTTGACTTGGATGAGGGCGAGGAAAATAACGCGAGAAATGAAAGACGCGCTTCTTGCCAATCGAGATGTTCCTAAAGTGTCTTTCTCAATTCGGTATAGCCATGCATGGGGTGTTTAGCGAATTGTGGTAATTCTGATGAAGCCCATCCATACCTTCTGTTCAAGCTTTTTGTCCTGTACTGAGCTTGAGCCTCTACTTTAAACAATTTGAGTTACGAAGTCTGATTACCTGGCGTCGCATTTCAGGGGAAGCTTCAAACTCGGCTACTGGCTGCACATCAACCTCTGTTTGTAATGGCTCCAAATAACCATCGCTGCCGTATGAGAAGGCGTCGACCAAAATTTGCAGCAGTTGATCGCGATCGCAGTGAGCCAAATCTTCTTCAATGAGTCGGAATTTGAGCTTGACTTCGCACTCATAAATGCCAACGTGTGATGCAGATGCCTGAATTGCCGGGTTCATAGTTGCTGAACAGTACTTCATTCTTGTTATGCCCGCCTTAATGGGAATAGTAGAAGCCGCTTGTGAAAAATGTCTTCTGGAGCATTTGACCAGAAAGGCCTTACATGAAAACATTCGCTGCGTGCATGATTCTATAGAACCAACTTTTCCTCAGAAAGAAATGATTCAGCTTGCTATTTCATCAGATTAATAAACTTCCTTACCATTTGCTTTAAATAAACTATGGTCTCCCAAAATATACGGAATTCGACTTTAAGGATATTGTCCCAATTCTTTTAATATCAAGGGATAGAGCTATATAGACTTTATGATTTCGACATTATATAAATACCACTGATTGATTTAACTGAATAATCAATCTTTATGCTCAGCAAAAGTACTTACGGACATTCTTAGGCCCTTATTTAATACATATAAAAACCTACGTATGAAAGCAAAAAAAGATTTGGCAATGTATTAAATAATACTTTATCTATACTTAAGTTAAAAGATGGTAGTCAATCAAAGTCCTAAAAGCCAGTTTTTTGAATAGTTTCCTACTGAAACTGGAAAATAGCTTCAAAGTGATCAATGTTTTTGATGTTTCAAAGATTACGCTGCCGAGGTAGTCAAGGAGGGCTATATAAGGACGTAGGTTTACCTGATGTAATCAATGGAACTTTATGTTTGTCGTGCGTAGAGTGCGAACGAATCATTTCCGCTCGGATCGCTCCGGCTAAATCAAGCTTCTGAGATGGAGCAGACTTTAAATTTTTGATGAAGACTTCGCCGAAAAACTTAAAAAGAAGTTAAGACAATGCCGAGCACAATCGTGTAGAGCATAACTGCCCAAGGAGATGTCCAGAAACTCGATTTTGACTTTTTGTCCCCGTCCCCACCGCCGCCTTTTTTAATCTCTTTGTTAATTTCTACTGCTACAGCCTTCAAACTTTTGACTAAATCATCTCCAGCACTGGGCTTTTTGCCTTTGATTTCAGGAGAGATAAGTGCGATGAAAAGACCAATAACGAACAGTAAGGCAAATGCTTCCATAAGGAACTCACAGATTTTTATCTATAGATTTCAGCTTGACTGATCTGCTTTCCGAAAAAAATATCAGAAAGTTCAGGAAATTTCAGACAAAATAGTTTGATGTGAGGTGCTAATAGGAGCGATCGCTGTCTTTCAAGGCGATTCATCAATTAAAGTTGAAGTGATTGCGGAACAGGTATCGCCGCACCCGCCCCGCAAAACTAGCCAAAGACTGAACCGCTTTCAGCATTTCTGATAAAAACTTGACTGCTGAATAATGACACTCTCTAACATTTTCAAAGGAGCCGATGTGGAGCAAGAGCATGTTGGTTACTAGGTGCAATAGCTTCCCAGTCAAAAAAGTTTATGATATTTGGCGTCACCGGGTGTACTGCTGCGAGTGTACTTCAGAGGTGAGATTCATTCGATGAGCTATCGGTATCAATTGATATACGAAATGCAGAGTAATCGCATTCTCCGTTTATGACACTAAGCAACGGCACATACTAATGCTGTTGTAAGCGCATATTTTTAATGATGGTGTCGGCCGTAACGCGATTTTGCCAATAACTATTGTGCGCTTTTTCCGCCTTGAGCAAAGGGAACAAGCCGATATTAATAAGGGGATTGCTTCTTTCTGTAATGACATCGCGGGTGTGAACATAAAGCTGAGCTGAGCTCAGCATTTGGGCCATGACGCCCTGTAGCGGATAGGCGATCGGGTCGCCAGGGTGAATGAGGTTACACCAGGGCAGCGATCGCATTCCCCGTTGGCGATAGAGTTTTTGTAAGAGGACTCTCAGATTTGATGTCAGATCATGGGTACTTTCTCCGGTGACTGACAGTAAGCTGAATAGGGCTAGAGGCGAGCCCAGCGTGTGAATGCTGGCAATCGGCATGCCGATATTTTGGTCGCTACCTAAACCAAAGAGAATATTGCGGATTTGGGCAATTAGAGGACGGATGTCTTGGGTACTGGCGTCTGTATCTAAACGGGGATCTTCCCACCGAGCGGCAAAAAGCAAATCAAATAGAATTACTGTACCCATGCTGTGGGTCACCAAATGTAGGCGATCGCCTGGTGCGCTGGGCTGAGCAATGATCTGCATGGCTTCATGAAATCGCCGAACCACCTGTGCGCCAACGTGGCGACTTAGATAAAGAGCGGCATCGCCAACAAATTCCAGCACAGCCTCACTGCGAAACTGCTGCATCCAAAGCTTTGACCATTGAGATGATGCCTGCAACCCACTGCGAAGCTTAGCTTGAGGCTCCACATTCAAATCGCCCCAGAACAAATAAATGGGTTTGATTAGGCGATTACTGTCTTGATTTGAGTCGCGAATAGTTTGCAGCAGGCCCTGACTGGTGTTGATAAATTCAACTCGGCTACGCTGCCGGACACCGTGGACAAAGAGGATATAGTCGATGGCCATAGATTGCTCTCCAGAGGCTACGTGAGGGACTGAGCACAGACAATATGAAATGCGTCCGCACAACGTCAGTACCTAACCATCAGCGGCTTCAAATCAGCGGTGGAGAATTCCTGAAAATAAGCCGGTTTTGCTGGCTTTATCGCTGTTCGCTAGTTTCGATGCTTGGCTATTGACCGTGATTAGTCGCCGCTGATCAAAGATTTCATCAACCAGAGTGAATGGGTTCGATAGCCTAGTTTGCGATAAAGCGCAATTGCTCCCGGATTGTTTGCAAATACCTGCAGGCCAATCTGACGATCGCCTTTCGCCTGGGCCCAAACCTGGGCCTGTTGAAGAAGCGCAGTCGCAATCCCCTGACGCCGACATTCAGGAGCGACGTAAAGTGCCAGAATGTAGCTGTGACGATCGCCCTGCTGCTGATCGATAGCCGTGCCCAACCACAGATATCCAATGGGTCGTGATGGTGCGGCGATCTTATCGACCCACCACAGCGGCGTTTGAGAAGCGGAAAAGTGTTGATCAACCGTTTGGGCTAGATGTCGATAGTTCTGGGCAGTTCCTGTTTCCTGATATGTCTGGCTGAGAAATTCGATGAGCAAAGCGCGATCAGTGTTGCGGCCGCGTCTGAGAGCGTAGCCAGCGATCGCAAATTCCACTACTTTGTCCCCACTAGCTCATAAATTTGAGTGATGCTGCCAATAGCTGCGATGCTTGGAGCGGCGTCTCAGTCCATAATCTCGTCGCTAGTGCCCCCTCCGTTAACTGGTCTGTAGGCGCTTCAATTGGCGCCGGTGCCGCCATGTCATTGGGCAAAAAAATTCGCGCACTCACCGCCAACATGGCGATTAAAAAGGTAAGCACAATCAAAAAAGGTAGGAGATAGGACCGAAAGAAGGACATCATAATTGTGAGCTTAGAAAGATGGAGTTAAACAAGCTCCAGTAATACAGCTTTGGCTATCTAGAGGCTAATGCACCCAGAAATATTTAGACTCCCATCCCTAGCGAGAGGGCTCATGGCCTCGTTTCAACGGAACCGATGCAACGATAACCAACCGTGAGCGCTTGTTCACAGAGACGTTCGCAAGTTAGGTATGACCTCATGTTATTGCAGCCTATCACTCTTAAACTCGTATTCCTGATATCCTCGGATTCTTTTAGAACATGTTGTCGGTCAATGCTAGAAGCCTCACAGCATAGACATTATCGTTCTCAACTCAACTTTATGAGTTAAGGGGCTGAAAACCTTACCACGGGAGTCTCAGATGGTTGAACATAACGTTTCTTATTTATCGATAGACAGTGAAGCAATAAATTCATCAGTACTGCAAATTATGAACGTTGCTTCTGGGTGTAGCCTGACCGATTCGGGTTGAGGGAGACTGTCGTCTGCATGACCAAAGAATGGCTTACAGAGAGCATGAACATGATGGTTTCCGCAGGCTATCTGCTTACATCGAAACCGCAAGCTGTGAGCCTTCGAGAGTCTTTATCACGTCGATGCGGGTTTCAAAAGCTTCCCGAAAGTGAGGAATGTGGGTGACAGCAAGAATACAGGCAAAATCGGCGGCGATCGCATTAATTGCGCCCACGAGGCGATCGCATCCCTCGCGGTCTTGAGTGCCAAATCCTTCGTCAATGATCAGCGTCCGCAACGGAGTGCCCGATCGCTGAGCCAGCAGTCGAGCCAGCGCTAAACGAATAGCAAAGTTTACCCGAAAGGCTTCGCCCCCGGAGTAGGTTTCATAGGGCCGGGTGCCCTGAGCGTCGGCAATTACGATATCCAGCGTGTCAATTAGCTTGCTTTGGCGACTGCGTCCCACTCGCTGAGTGACGAACTGAACATGTAATTGGTGGGCACTAAGACGGCCCAAAATATAATTGGTTTCGGCTTCGAGCTGCGGCAGCAAATGCTCAATCAACAGTGCTTGTAGGCCGTTGCGACCAAATGCGGCAGCAAGTTCCTGATGAATGCGATGGCGACGCTGGACTTGATGCAAATCTTGCTGCTGCTGGATTAACTGCGCCTCTAGCTGTTCAAAATGAGCCACTTGCTGCTGTAAAGCCCCTAACTGAGAGAGCCCCTGTTCGCGCTGCTGCTGGCGATCTCGCTGTCGCTGCTGCCCTTGCTGAATTGCCTTCTGCACATCAGGGCACTGCTGAAGTTGGGTGACCAAGTCTTGGTGCTGAGCAGTAAGAGCAACCTGTTGCTGTTCTATGCTTTGATGCTTTTGGGTTAGTTCAGCCAAGGTTTGATCTAATCGAGGGATTTCCTGCTGAGCTCGCTGTAGCTTTTGATGCTGTAGCGTCCAATCTTGAGCGGTTTTGAGCTGAGCCCGCAGGGCTTGGTGAGTCTCCAAACTGTAGCCGAGTTCGGCCAGTTGGCTATCTAAGCTAACGATCGCTGCCACCGCCTCGGATTCCTTAAGAGTGGAGATTTCGGCATCGGCTGTAGCGATCGCCTGTTCTAATTGTGGAAGCCGCTGTCGTAGTTGAGTTTGCTGGCGCTCAGCTTGCCGAAATTCGGCCTGCCGAATTTCGGCCCAGCGCAGGCGGTCAACCTGGCCCCGCGCCAGGGCATGATCTCGCTCATCGTAGGCCAGTTGCACCAGTTGAGTTTCGATTCGCTGAAGTTCGGTTTGCAGATCGGGAGCGTAATTGTGCTCTTGCAGGCAACGTTCGAGGTGCGATCGCTCTGCCGTGAGAGAGGCTAACTGCTGAGCAATCGACTCGCTAGAATTGAGCTTCGCCATTAGGTGGCCTCGTTGCTCTAGCATCTGGCCGTAGTGAGCCAATTCCTCCTCTAATTCACGATATTCCTGGCGTAAAACCTGAATTTCTCGCTCTGACACTGCCAACTGTTCCCGAATTACCCAGATTTGTCGCTGCAGTTCTTCTCGCTCAGCATCATGCCGCTGCAGCACGTCTCGCCGATGCTGCTGATCCAGGGGATGATCGCAGACAGGGCAGGTGGCATCTGGCTGTTCGAGCAACTGCAGTTTTTGTTCAAGCTGACCAAGCTGGATTTCATAGCTGCGCTGCTCAGCCTGCAGGCGTTCCATAAAATGCCGCCGTTCCACCCCTTTTTCTCGCACTTTTTCCTGATAGGCGCGCTTGGCGGTCAGCTCTTCCAAGGTATGACCGACGTCTAAAACTGCCTGCTGGAGCTGTGGCTGCTGGGCTTGCTGCTGCTGCAATGTCTGTTCGGATTGAGTAAGAGCGGTTAACCGGGCGGTGAGTTGAGCCTGAGCGTGATCGAGCTGGCGCTGTAGGGTATGCTGGCGCTGCCGTAGCGGACTGACCTGCAGTTGCAGTTGATCAAGCTGCTGCAGACGATTGCGGGCCTGAGCCAGTGACGCCAAGGCATCGGTAACGACCGCTCGCTTCTGCAAAAGCGGCTGCAAATCAGCAAGCTGCTGATTTACAGTATCAAAATCGTGCTGGTGCTGCTGTCTTTGGACCTGCAGGGCTTGAGCCTGGGCTTGATGAGCCTGATATCGACGATCACGCTCGGCCTGTAAGGTTTGCTGCTGCTGCTGCTTGATGCACAAAGCCTCGTCCTCAGCTTCCAACTGCTGAAGTTGCGCCAGTCCAGCAGCAATCTGGTCGGCTTGAACCAGCACGGCCTCTAATTGTTGCCGTTGCTGGCTGAGCTGATCGATCTCACTGTCGAGTCGCTTAGCCTCAGCGCTCAGGTGGTTGAGCTGTTGCCGTAGCAAAACTTGAGCCTGCAGCAAACTTTGTCGTTGCTGCTGCTGTTGCTGAAGCTGAGTCAGAACCTGCTGATCTTGGTCGTGGTCGGCTTGCAGAGTCGCGAGTTGCGTCTGTAACGCTTGGGTGGCGTGAGCGATCGCGCTGCGCTGCTGTCCTTCAGCCTCCAGATTGGCGACCGAGGTTGCTAAAAGAGTGGCGGTTGCTTTGGCTTCGCGAGCGCAGTCTTTGGCTTTGTCGGCTAGCTCGTCATACTGGCCTAATTTAAGCAAATCAGCCAGGATTTGCTTGCGTTCACTGGGTCGCTTGAGCATAAACTCATCGGCACGACCCTGCCGTAGATAGGCAGAATTTACAAAAGTCTCATAGTCGAGGCGGAGGGTCTGGCAAATGAGCTGCTGGGTGGCCCGCATGCCTCGCTGAGTTAAAGGACGAAATCCCTGCTCGGTCTTAACTTGAAATTCTAAGGCGCCGCCCTGGTGACGGCGCCGCGATCGCACCACACGATAAAGCTGTTCTTGATGCTCAAAAGTCAAGTCAACCTGGGCTTCCAGAGTACCAAGATGCACTACATCGTCTTCGGCGACAGTGCGACTGTGTCCCCAAATTGCCCAAGCGATTGCTTCCAATAGAGATGATTTGCCGGAGCCATTGGGGCCAGAGACGCAAGCAACTTGCAGTCCCTCAAAGTTAAGGGTGGCGGCTCGATAACTCAGAAAGTTTCGAAGCGTTAGCTGCTTGGGAATCATGCCCGCAATTGGTGAACCATACTTTCTAAAATAGCAGTACGCTAGACCTAAAGTACAGATGCTCTTCAGGATATTTGCTCTTCTGAAACATCTGGAAATTGTTGACAGTCATACAAGGCGATTATGAAAACGCAATCGACAAAAGTGTAATCACTATTTATCGCCAATTTCTAATTGCTAATCTTGAATATTTTTCGAGAGCATCTGATTTTGCCCTGACTGTATGAGAGTTTTGCTTTGGGCAGACGCGATTCTGGCAAGATACGTTACTGTTCACGATAGAAGGCATGATCTCAAAGTGAGGTGTTAGCCATGACGTATCTCTTGGCTGGGGACATTGGCGGAACCAAGACTATTTTACGACTGGTTGCGGCTGATCAAGGTACTCTGGAAACCTGCTATGAAGAGGAGTTCCCCTCGCAGAAGTTTCCTGACTTGGTGCCGATGGTGCAGCGCTTCTTGCAGACTGCGCAGGAGCAGGGCAGCGCCTTTGGCCAACCATCGCGGGCCTGTTTTGCCATCGCGGGACCGGTGGTCAACAATACATCGAATCTCACGAACCTGACGTGGAACTTGGACGGCAATCGCCTAGCCAAAGACCTTGAACTGGAGGCAGTTGAGCTGATCAACGACTTTGAGGCGATTGGCCACGGCGTCTTGGGGTTAGATGATAATGATATTCACGTCTTGCAGCCGGGAATTCCCGACTCCAGCGCTCCAGTCGCGGTTATTGGTGCGGGTACGGGGCTGGGTCAGGGATTTTTGCTGTCCAGTGGTGAGCAGGCTCAGGTGTTTCCTTCTGAAGGCGGGCATGCCGATTTTGCGCCCCGTTCTGAGCTCGATTTTCAACTGCTGAAATATTTGCTTGATAAGCATCGAATTACGCGGGTATCCGTCGAGCGGGTGGTTTCGGGCCAAGGCATCGTGGCGATTTATCAGTTTTTGCGCGATCGCGATATTTGTCGCGAATCTCCCGAACTCGCCAAAATCGTTTTAACTTGGGAGAAAGAAGCCGGTCAAACCAAATCGGTCGATCCGGCAGCAACGATTTCGCAGGCGGCTCAGAAAGGCGAGGACCGCCTGGCGGTGCAGACAATGGACCTGTTTATCAGTGCCTACGGAGCCGAAGCTGGCAACCTAGCGCTGAAGCTGCTGCCCTATGGCGGACTTTATGTCGCAGGGGGAATTGCCGCTAAAAATCTGCCTTTAATTGCCGACGCCGATACTTTCTTGGATGCGTTTACCCACAAAGGCCGCATGAGGATGCTGTTAGAAGACATTCCAATTCGCATTGTGCTGAATCCGCAGGTGGGCTTAATCGGGGCGGCCCGCCGCGCCGCTAGTTTATAAAAATCGAAAAACTTCGGTTGGTTTTGATTATCGAACGATCCAAGAAAATAATTCAGAGTTTGAAGAGTAAGAACCAGGTTATTTCTATTTTGCCTATGGGTAGAGGGCAGAAAATGAGTCGAATAGGCAGAATAGATCTTATTTTAGGATGTTTCTTGCGGCATTCTACCTTCTAGATATCTTGCGATCGCGCCAGCTACATCATCTTCTAGCTGATATAACTGCGAATCTGAATTCTCCTGATGAAGTCGGTCAAGCAGGGTTTGTAGAGCGACCTGATTACCTACGATTTGCCAAAACACAATTTTGAAGTTTGAGGATGGGCGTAGCGTTAAATTTTGGTTGCATGCCCATACAAACCTCTATTTTCTATTCGGCTTGATGCGGAAGTCGCAGTATCATGGCAGTCCAGGCCGAATAGGGGCATTGAGGCTAACTAAGTTTAAGGCTAGCTCTGTCCATTAAATTTGGACTGGTTGAAGGATTTTTGCTGCTGATATGGCTGGTCATAGTAAATGGGCGAATATTAAGCGCCAAAAAGCACGTGTCGATGCCGTTAAAGGTAAAACGTTCGCAAAATTGTCACGGGAAATCATTGTGGCAACTCGGACTGGTGGCCCAGATCCTGCTGGTAATTTTCAGTTGCGTACGGCTATTGATAAAGCCAAAGCAGCAGGCTTTCCTAATGACAATATCGATCGAGCGATCGCCAAAGGGGCTGGCCAACTTGGCAACGACGACACTCTCGAAGCCATTCGCTATGAAGGATATGGGCCAGGTGGGGTAGCAGTGCTGATTGAAGCACTGACCGACAACCGTAATCGCACAGCAGCGGATCTGCGAGCGGCGTTCAGCAAGAACGGCGGCAATTTAGGAGAAACCGGCTGCGTTGGCTGGATGTTTGAGCAAAAGGGCGTGGTCGCTATCGTTGGCCCGGTGGAGGAGGAAGCGTTGCTGGAAGTGGCAGTTGACAGCGGGGCGGAGAGCTACGAGCTGACTCAAATCGACGAAGACTTGGATGGTGCTGAAGTTTACTGCGACCCAGCTAATCTGGAAATCCTCGACCAAGCCCTCAAAGCAGGTGGCTACACTATCCATCAAGTCGAAAACCGCTGGATTCCGAGCGGTACTGTCGAAATAACAGAGGTGGAGCATGCGCGATCGCTACTCAAAATGATGGATGCTCTCGACGAACTAGACGACGTGCAGACGGTCACTGCCAACTTTGACATGGCCGAAGACCTAATGACGACGAGTATTTTGTAAAGGCTACAGATGGCGAAACTCAAAGAGCCTTGAGGCCACTATTAAAGTTAAGTCTTGGATATGAAAGTCATAAATGCGCAACTTCAGTTTAAGAAGTATCGCTCTTTAATCACTCTCAGAAGATGAAATCTGAAACCTTTGAATCATATTCTCAGAATCACCGTTCTGTCGTTAATGCAGCACGAAGGAACAGGGGGCTCATCCTGACTTTCCTTAAAGTGATAGAAGAAGAGAAGTATGGCAGATCTTGGTCAGGTTTGAACATTGCCAGATATCGTATTCCTCACACAGTAAGACTTTCAGTTCTGTCTTACAGGCTGAGTACTGGAAGCATGAGACTGATTCTGCCTGGGTCTTTTTGTTGTATGTTCGCTGACCTTACTTTGAAATACAGCCTTCAAATCTAATAACAACAAGGTGCGATGGATATCTCGTTCAGTGATCACCGTCATATGGCTAATCCACTGAAGCTTGCGATTCATGCGCTTTTCAAGGGGGACACTTTTGAATGTGCTGAGCGGAAGTTCCAACAAGTCTGGCGGGGTTTCCAAAGCGATGCCCCACAGCGTTTGTTGGGGCCCCCGCATAACTAACAAGAACGGGAGCTTCTCTGGAACTGCTTCAGGCTGGAGTTTCCATCTAGATCGTAGATCAAGCAGCCGAATGGTGTGCGGTCCTAACTGTACAACTCCAAAATCAATCGTTCCACCCTGTTCGGGGGGAGGACAATTAACGATTCTCAGCACTGCCACTGCTGGTAGAGCCACCCAATGCCGAGCTAGTTTGAAGGCAATAAATTTTCCGTGTCTAGGATTCCTTTCAACCACGGCTATCTCCTTT
>JBCCJU010000022.1:0-46625 GCA_039027715.1 Cyanobacteria bacterium P01_C01_bin.120 | reverse complement strand
TTTGCCATGTTGAACCGCAAAACGCTACCCGCGATCGCGTCCCTGCTGCCAGACTATCTGGGCACGTCACAACCAACAAAAGGTTACGTCGAGCAGGCTATCAGCTCTAATGGCCGGGGCCGGGTGCGCTATCAGGCCACCTATTGGTTTGGTATCTGCCACGATGGGCGATCGCTGCCCAAGGGTGCTGAAGTTACTGTTATTGGCCGCCAGGGCAACACGTTGATTGTTGAGCCAGTGGTTTCTGGGGGATAGGATTTACCCAGTTAATTCGATGTTGGCCCCTTGCTCGCCAATTCTGACGGTGATTAGGGACAGAGCAGGAGATTTTCAAGCATAAAAGCGGTTATGGGACAATTACGCTGATGTTTGAGCAAAGCCATCCTCGCAGAGCGATATGACATCCTCCAAGCGGTAAATTCTTGGCTGTAAATCTGCTTATTCATTCAGCTCTAGGAGAGCACAATGAAACTCATTCCTTATCTCAACTTTGATGGTGACTGCGAAGTCGCCTTTAAGTTTTACGAGCAAGTGTTTGACGGCAAAATTGGCGACAAGATGATTTATGGCGGCTCGCCGATGGCAGCCGACGTGCCCCCCGACTGGCATAACAAAATCACCCATATGTCTTTGACCGTCGGCGATCAAGAGATTATGGGCGCTGACGCACCGCCCGATTATTTTGAAGAACCCAAAGGCACTGCAATTTCCATCCAAATTGAAGATCCGGCCAAAGCCGAGCAAATCTTTAAGGCCCTCGCCAAAAACGGTACCGTCACCATGGAAATTCAAGAAACCTTTTGGGCAGAGCGTTTTGGGATGGTAACCGACCAGTTTGGCACCCCTTGGATCATCAATTGCGATAAAACCCCGTGAGGAAACCGCCGCTCCCAGTTTCTAATGAGTCGCTCTGTAATTCACAGTTTGCAGTGATTTTGAGACCAACTCCTCCAAACGCACAGCATGGTCAAGCCTGCCGCTGACACATCTTGCGGTTACGGAACAGCGGCAATGTCGCTTCATACTTTAGGGGCTGGCGATTGAGCTAGAAATTGCTGTAAATCGATCGCTATTCTCACTGCAGAATATTGTTTGATCTGGATTACAGTAATTCCAAAACTTGAGGAGCGAATCGCCATGAATCAGCCTTGGAGACGATGGCTGGCGGTGGGGCTGAGTGCCGCCTGTGTCCTAATGGCTGGCCTGCTAATGCCAAGTTGGGGGCGATCTCCCGCGTCCGCGCATGTCTCGACTGGCACTGGCGGGGCGGTTGCCAGCGTCGACGAAAGAGCCACCCAGATTGGGCTAGAGGTGCTGCGCAGCGGCGGCAACGCGGTTGATGCTGCCGTCGCCACTGCCGCCGCCGTTGGCGTAACCGATCCTTTTTCGGCAGGCATCGGTGGGGGTGGTTTTATGCTGATTTATCAGCCTGACAGTGGCACAGTTGTCAGCCTCGATGGGCGCGAAGCGGCTCCCGCAGCAACGACTCCTAATCTGTTTCAAGATCCTGATAGTGAGGCCGGTGACAATCTGCCCTTCTTTCCCAATCGCATCAGCAGCGGACTGGCGGTGGGGGTGCCCGGAACGCCCCTGAACTGGGCGACGGCCTTAGCTCGATACGGAACGCGATCGCTGGCGGAAATACTGCAGCCGGCAATTGCTCTAGCTGAGTCAGGCTTTCCTGTGGACGCCACCTTCGCCGCTCAAATCGCCCAAAACCAGGAGCGATTCGCCGCGTTCAGCACCACCCGAGAGCTTTATCTACCAGATGGCGAGCCACCGGCAATCGACAGCCCATTTCGCAATCCCTCCCTGGGAGCGGCTTATCGACGGCTGGCCAATCAGGGCGTCAATGATTTTTATCGGGGCGAGATGGCCCAGGCGATCGCGCAAACCGTGCAGTTTCCCCCGGTGACGGAAGATCCCCCTTTCAAAGTGTGGCCTGGACGGTTGACGACCGCTGACCTGGACCGCTATGCCGTTCGGGTGCGTCCCCCCATTGAAACCACCTATCGAGACTATCGGCTATTTGGTATGGGCTTGCCCAGCAGCGGCGGCATTACCGTTGCCCAAACTCTCAAGCTGCTCGAAGGCTTTGACCTGGGCCAGATGGAACGGGCCGAGGCGCTGCATTGGCTAATCGAGGCCGAGCGGTTAGCGTTCAGCGATCGCAATGCTTATTTAGGCGATCCCGAGTATGTCGATGTGCCCCTAGCCGGACTGCTGAACACTGATTACTTGGCCGAGCGGCGATCGCAATTACCGGCCACAGCACCCCCGGATGAAGCAAACTTTCGAGCGATCGCGGGCAACCCTCTGCCCTATCAGCAAGATCCCAGTCCGAGTTTGACTACGCTGCCGGAAACCTCTCAAATCATTGCAGCCGAGGGACTTTCAACGACCCACATTACGGTCGTTGACGCCAATGGCATGGCGGTGGCCTACACCCTTACTCTAGAGTCTACGGGCGGCTCCGGCATGGTCGTCCCGGAATACGGCTTTATCTTAAACAATGAACTGACTGACTTTAATCCCGATGCGCCGCATCCTAATGTGCCGGAACCGGGCAAGCGCCCTCGCAGCAGCATCGCGCCGACAATCGCGTTAGCCCCGGATGGCAGCCTGTTGGCATGGGGCTCTCCAGGTGGCTCCACCATCATTACGACCGTACTAAATATTGCGGTCAACATCATCGACTTTGGCATGGACCTGGAGGCGGCGATCGCCGCCCCCCGACTATCGCAGCGCAATAGCGGCACCACCTTAGTTGATCAAGCATTTGCGACCACCGACACCGGCTCCAATCTATCGGCCAACGGACATCAATTGACTTCCACAGAGGAAATTGGAGCCGCAACCGGCATATTTGTCAAGCCAGATGGCACTACAACAGCAGTAGCGGAACCCGTCAGACGCGGCAGCGGCAGCGCTCTAGCCCTGCCATAGCAGTCTTTTTCTACCGATCGAGATACTTTTTAAAGAAATGTTGCAAAAAACTCCAGGGATGGTTTACATTTATGTCATGAGGTTTTCTAAGCCTCGCACTCCCTTGAAGCAATAGAGGTTTCTAACATGGAAGAGCAAGGTAAGTTTGGTTTCACCGAGTTTGCAGAGAACTGGAATGGTCGTCTGGCAATGCTAGGTTTTGTTGTGGGTATTGCAACTGAATTAATTACCGGCCAAGGCATTCTGGCTCAACTCGGCATAATGTAGTTTTTCTGATTTATTAGCAGGCCAGTCTTTTGCATTTTTAGGAAAATTCTGGCCTCGCTTGCTGGAAATTGTCTTCTAGTCAGAGGTTCGTGGGTAGGCTTAAGGGCCTGCCCTTTTTTGTTGCTTACAGACAAATTTCTGTGTGATTTGCAGACTCAAAATTTGGCGTTGACAAGTATGGATAAATGATATGGCGCGTGAGCAAGAAGTTTATCCTAGCTTTTGTCCTCAGCGCCGCAATCGATAAGAGCGCCAGGCTCACAACTCAAATCGTGTCCTATCGGCAACGTCATACGCCGCATCTCGAAAAGCACGTCCCTTGACGTTTGCCCCATCGAGAAAAATCTGATAAGTTGACTTCTCCATCGGCTCGATTCCACAGGCACAAAGTCCTCGCTGTGAAATGTCTGGAAGAGCTATCGAAGCAAATGTACGAATTCAGGCGTCGAGGGATGGCAACGGGATAGTGCCCCTGCCGTGCATCGAGAGCATCAGGACAAGCACGTCAAAAAAATCGTTCCCTCGTCACTGCATACGAAAGCCGTTTCATCTATCAATCACACTAATATCTTTAGCTGCAGAGATTCCCAATTTGCCACTTAAAACTCTGCTCTGGTCAGCGGTCAGTCAGTTTCAGTAATCAGGCTTTGCTGAAAGCGACACTGTCCCATTGACAAGTCAAATAAGTGGAAACCATATTCTTGGGAGAGGGACTCGAA
The DNA here is from genome assembly GCA_039027715.1 of Cyanobacteria bacterium P01_C01_bin.120. Lineage (GTDB taxonomy): Bacteria > Cyanobacteriota > Cyanobacteriia > Phormidesmidales > Phormidesmidaceae > Halomicronema. The sequence goes on along the minus strand of JBCCJU010000022.1, from coordinate 42,693 downwards.
AACTTTGACACCCCGCACACTGTTACCATTTTTGTCGAGCGGAGGAGAAAAAACGGCGATCCCCGCTTGATTAGGAATAACCGCGATGATGCCGCCTGAAACTCCGCTTTTAGCTGGAATACCCACCCGAAACGCCCACTCGCCGGCAAAATTGTACATGCCGCAGGTATACATCACGCTCAATACATCGCGCACATATTCTGGCTGCAAAACTTGCTCTCCAGTGAGAGGATGGCGACCTTGATTGGCCAGGGCTGCAGCCATAGTGGCCAAATCTTGACAGTTGACGAGCAGGGAACACTGCTGAAAATACAGATCGAGTGCTTCTTCCAGATTGGCGTCAATCATGCCAAAGTTCAGCATGAGATGGGCAATCGCCCGATTGCGGTGGCCACTAGCCCGCTCCGACAAAAAAGTTGCCATATCGACGTACACTTCCCGCCCGACATAGCGACGAAACATGGCCAGCAACCGGTTAAGCCGTTCGGTGGGTCCTTCCCCCTTAATTAAGCTGGTCGTCGCGATCGCCCCAGCGTTAATCATTGGATTGTTGGGGCGGTGGGAGGTTTCATCGAGACTAATTAGGGAATTGAACGGGTCGCCGGTGGGTTCAACGCCTACTTTTGCCAACAGGCGATCGCGGCCCCAGTCCTCCAGGGCCATACCATAGACAAAAATTTTAGAGATGGATTGGATCGTAAATATGTCGTGGCAATCTCCAGCCTGAAAAACTCGCCCATCGAGCGCCACAACGCTAATGGCAAATCGCTGAGGGTTAGCCTTGGCTAATTCGGGAATATAGCTGGCTATTTGGCCAACATCTAATTCACGATATTTGTCATATAGGCGGTCCAAAAAAGCTTGAATCGAATGTACGGATTGTTTCATTGACGGAGAAGTTTGATAAGCGCGCCTTGATCAGGGCGATCGCTGTCCTAAACCAAAGATTACCGCCATGACGCATCAGTAAGTTGATTTAGATCCTAGCGAGATGACCATCGATAAAATGGTTTTGACGGCATCAGCCAAGCGCTAAAACTTCTCCTGCCGCAGCATCGATATCGGGTCATCCCCACTCCCGCATACATCAGAGGCTTTGATCAGACTGCAGCTATTAATATTGACGAGATTTTGATGCCGCTCAATCAAATACTTGCTGACCAACTGTTCTATCGGGCCCTGAGCAACCATCTTCATCGAATTGTTGAAGACCCAGAGACAATATTCATCAAGCTACCGTAGAGCTAGCCCGAGTTGTCTTGAGAGCTTCGTAAACCCAGGATTTGACTAGCGGTTATTCGACAGAGACATCATGAAGTTTTCAATAAGACCTGATGAAAGTCATGAAAAGCTGAGGCATTGTCAGTAAGTTATAGTTGGAAATACTGAAGCCAGTTCTGGAATTCAGCAGATATGGCTCAGGCATATGGCAAATCTCAGTAAATATCTTGTTAGGTGATGTATCGCTGTCTTTGGCTTGCGGAGTGCTTTTACGTAAGTGTTATGACTTATTGGTCCTTATGTCGAGGATAAGCCAACTTTTTTAAGAGCTAGCGATAGCGCAAACTTTCTAAATTTGTAGAAGCCCACATCGGTTAATTTTTAGAGCTGGTAACTATGAGTCGCTTTTCAATACTGCCATCACTTCGGCTAGCGAGCCTGTCAAGTTTGGTTTGGGGGCTGGCAGGCCTGTTGGGTGCTTTACCTAGCAGTGCTCAGATGCCTTTAACCCGGGCCGATGTTGAATCTCTATATAATCGAGTCGATTTGATTTCCGAAGGACAGGATGCGAGACCAGCCCGGCTCAGCGATCGCCTATTGGTTGGCGACGCCATTCGGACCTCTCAGGGGGCCAGGGCGGAACTGCGCTTTAATGATGGGTCGTTGGCGCGGATTGGCGAACGGGCTACCTTTTGGTTTATTCCCAACACTCGTGATTTCCGGCTATCTAACGGTACGGCGCTTTTTCTGATTCCGCCGGACCGTGGCCCCAGTAATATTCAAACTCCTACCGCCGTGACGGGTATTCAGGGCACGGCTTTAGTTGTCCGCCACATTCCTCATCAAGATTGTGAGGTGTCGCCATCAGCCTCGCCTGATGAGTATGCTTGTCCCGGTCGCACCGTTGTGATGGTGCTGACGGATAGTCCTAAAGGCCCCGTCGAGGTGACGACCACCAGCGGTAATTCAGCAGCGCTCTCAGCCGGCAATTTAGCCATTATTGAAAACGATGCCATCCAGGTGCTCGAATTTAATCTGGAGATGTTCTATGAAACCAGCCCTTTAATTGAAGGGTTGGATTTAGACAACCCTGACTTCGAAGGCACAGGCTCACCAACGGACCCTGTGCGACAGGAAACTTGGGATGGCTTACAGTCCCAAAAAGGTTTTGAAGGTAGCTATTTATTAAATCCTGAGCTGATTAGTTTGGATGCTCAGCCGGGCGTTTCGACGAGCTGGCTGCTGTCTACTGATGGTAGCGAGCGTGGTGCCTTGTTTAGTAATCAAGCTTTTGGCCCCGATGTTAATGCTAATCAACAGCCGGTAAATGGCGTTGTTAATCGAGCCCTAATGTCATCCTGGCTCAATAATGATTCATCGAATTTATCGCCGCCTCAAGCATCAGTGCCCGGCATCATCGCGCCTCCTGGTCTTAACATCGGTCCTACTCCATTGCCGCCGGTAACAGGTGGTGGCAATCCGACGGTGCCTGGGCCTGGCCGTACGCCAGTTCCGCCAGTGCAGGAGCCCTTTGACCCCGGTGGAAGACCGACTGACTCCACCTCTGGCGGCGTTACTACTCCTCCAGTTGATCCTACGCCCCAGCAGCCCTTTGACCCTGGCGGTGCTCCCAATAATCCTGCTCCGGGCGCTGGCGTTCCCGGCACTCCCATTGACCCCACACCGCAACCGGAGCCCTTTAACCCTGGCGGTGCACCGGTTAATACTACGCCCACTGATGTTGCGCCCATCGAGCCAGTGCCCCAACCTGAACCGTTTAATCCAGCGGGTGCCCCAGCAACATCAGTGGCGCCAACTCCGGCTGCCGGCAACGTTGGCGTTGATAATAACGTACTAGCCGCGCCAACCCCTGAAACGAACGCTGTCAACTTGCCGGTGGAAACCGTACCCCAGCCAGCGGCGGCCAATGAGTTCACTGGCGATGTTTTGTTGCAACAAACTGGCGCTCCTGCCGTTGATGCAGGAACTGGAACGCCTGCTGGCGGTGCCGGGGCGGGCGGTTAGGTGCAGTCCTGTTGTTCCTAATTAAAATGGCTTGCTGTTAGTGAATCGTGGTTGACAATAAAAAATTAGCTGGATTTAAAGATCGCTCTGCAATTTCTACCAATAGCATTAATTTAGCCTAATAGCCTGCCATGGCTACAGCGAATTGCTGTTCCAGCTTGCCTTCTCATATGCGGTTAGTTATGGTGTGAGGTGAGCTTGATTCGGTCTAATTTCGCACCTTTGGACGTTACTGGTTGCTACCCGTCGTGCGTTCTAGGAAAGCCCAGAAGATAAACTTAACGGCAGAGTATCCCTGTCCTTGTCGGCGTCACGGTGTGCTTACACCGATTTCGCTGACTGAGGCGTTCGGTTGTAATCGCTGCCAGCAAATTTTTGTTATCAAGGAAAATGGCTATCTGTTAGAACAGCTATCGAGCCATTATCCCTACAAGCGCGTCTGGTATTGGACGGGCAGCCAATGGCGTTTAGACCATTCGGTCTTAAGTAACCATTATTTACCCTTGGTCACAATGGTGTTTGGCGTAGGCATGTTTGTCTTGCTATTGGCAATTCTGCAGCCCCCCAATAGCCTTGGCATGTTTCTGCGGCTGCTTACGGTTGCGGCTGTTGCTCTGCTATTTTTAGTAGTATTTTGGCTATCTTGTCGCCGATAAACTTAATATGTGTGTTCTTGGGATGTAAACATGACTTCTGTGCAGTCCTTGGCCGAACTATCGGCGCTGATCCGCCAAGTACGTCAAACGGCCAAGGCCTTAGAACAGGTTGACCAAACAACCAAAGCTCTGATGCTGGCGGCTGAGGCGTTTCACGATGCCACAGACACGATTCTAGAGGCGAATACATTAGACTTAGAAGCCAGCTTGGAAATGGCTGTGCCAGAAGTCGTAGTTGAATGGCTAAAGCTGACTCCAGAGCGACTAAAGACCGCAGTTAAAATTTTGGAGCGCTTAGCTCAATTGGACGCAGTCACCAATTTTGCCTATGGCTCTCAGCTTGCGATCGCCCCAACGACCCATTCTTATTTACTGGGTGAACCATTGGGCGCCGTTGCCTTTATCTATGAAGCGTTTCCCGAATTAGCGATTGTCGCCGCTGGTCTTTGCCTACGGGCGGGCAATGGTCTGATTCTGAAAGGTGGCCATGAAGCTAGCCAGACCAACCAGGCGATCGTTGATGTCTTTCACAGCGTCCTCAGTGATGCAGAATTGCCGGAAGAGGTGATCTTGTCCATTTCTCCAAATGAAGGGGAAGCGGCCCGCCGCTGGCTGATGCAAACCACTGAACTTGATTTATTGATTCCTTATGGCCGCGCTAGCCTCGTTCAGCAGGTGATACGGGAGGCTAACGCCCCCAGCTTATCAACCGCGATTGGCAACTGCTACTTATATTGGGCACACACAGCGCCAGCTGAAGCGGTGGCTAAAATCATTATTGATAGCCATAGGGGCAATCCAGAGCCAGTAAACGGCATCGAAAAACTCCTGATGGACGACCAGATTCCAGCAATGGCCCTGCGTGACTTGGAGCAACTGCTGCAGGATAGTCATCTCAAACTGAAAGAAGTTGCGGCTCCGGTAATTTCTCCATTTGCTGTAGCTGAGGAAGCAGAGTTCTGGCAAGAAGCTCAACTTAATCAGACCCTTTTGATTGCGCGAGTGCCCCACCTCAGCGAGGCAATCGCCCTAATAAATCGATACAGCAGTGGCCATGCTGACTGTATCGTCACTAATTCTTATCGAGAAAGCGTACAGTTTGCTAGCCAGGTCCGTAGCGCTTCCATTTACGTCAATGCCTCTCCTCGCTTTCAGCGAAATGCCGCCCAAGCCAACGCGATCGCCCTCGGTATGTCATCACAGCGGGGACTGAAGGGCGGGCGAATCACCCTCGAAACGCTCTTGACCCATAAGGCAGTTGTTAAAGGACTGGGGGGACGCTGATTTTAGAATGCAGTGCGGAATGCGGAACAAGAGATTTCTAGTTCTTGGCTCCTGTTTCTTCGTTTCTGGTTCTTGGTCCCTGGTTGGCTACTCGCTAATCTTACTCACCCACTTGCCTCACCAACTTTACCTATCCATCTACCCCACTTGCCCGGCCACCCAGCTACTCAAACAGAATTTGAATATGAACGATCGCCTTTCTCCGCCGGCGTTATCGTCGGCACGAGCTCTTGAATGATAGCCGCCAAAGTTGCCGGCTGCTCGACCATAGCCATGTGACCACAATCTGGCAGAATGCGAACATTGCCGTCGAGTTGACCAAAAAGTGAATGAAAGCTAGCGAGATGCTGAACATATCGCACCGCCATGATCGTGTCTTGGGCCCCAGCGACAAAATACGTAGGCTGCGGCAGCGCGGCGACGATTTGCGGTAACTGATGCACCTCTGATTCAGTCGTTGACTCTAGCAGGATGCCCTCTGCCGCTTGCCCATGGGCCGATAACAAATCAGCGACGCGCTGCTTACCCCAGGTCATTTCTAGCGGTTGATGCACCATCATTCTGGTAAAAGCTAGGTGGAACAGCGAACAGCCACCGAGCCATTGCGGTCGCCACCGAACAATTTGCCGCCCAGCCTGACGAAACCGAGCAAATTCATCTGGCAGATACACGCCGCCACCCGCGTTGACACAGATAATTCCCTGTACCTGCTTGGGAAAAAGCTTAGCGGCCCACAAAGCCACGCTGCCCCCCAAGGAGTGCCCCACAAGCCAAACTGGGGTGTGTAACTCTAAGGCGGTTAGCAGGGCTCCCAAATCTTCTCCATAGGCTTCTAGGCTATAGGGATGCGGTGGCTGAAGTGCCTTGCTAGTGTCGGTCAATGATTGCGGCGATCGCGCTTCTAACGCCCGGTTAGATTGCCCAAACCCTCTTAAGTCATAGCTGAGACATTGAAAATCTTTGGGAAGACGCTCAATCACGGGCTGCCAGTAGCACTGACTCAGCAGCCAACCATGCACAAAAACCAACGTCACCGATGTCTGTTGAGTTCGAGGCGTGAGCTGATACGAATGGGGGACACCAAGGACGGTCGAATAAGCCATACCCCTATCATATTCTGTATTCTGCAGATCTTGAGATAAATAAACCCACAGCCGCCAGCCAGGCGGCGATCGCTAACCCAAAGTTGCCCGCGTTAGCAATCGATAGCGCATGCCTTCGGCAATTTTTTGCCCTAAATATTCAGGAATCAAGCTCTCATTAGGGCCTAACAAATACAAAATCAGTCGCGTGCGACCGCGCCAAACCAGCAAATTGGCATTCACTACCAGCAAATCTTCCTGCCAAATGGCATACATCACTTTGTAAAACAATCCGGGCTGGTTATCAGCCTCAATCAGCAACGCTGGCAGATGAAAGACTGGGTCAACGTAAAATTCTGTTTCAACTTGCTCCAGCCCTTCGTCTAGATTAAATTCCACCGTCAGCATTTCTTCGACTTCAAAATGCCCGGCTAACGCCTCGCGAATCGCCCGGCAGACATTGTCTGCTGTTTTAGTAGGCAGGGCTTTACCGCCTCGGGACACCACCAGCTTAATAAACACCAGCATCGGTGGATAAATTTGCCCATAAAGACTGAGGTTATGGATGGTTAGACCATAGGCTGCTAACACTCCAAAAATATCGCTCAGCAGAAAGGACTGATTGCGATAGGCAAAATGAAGAGCACTACGATTACCCTCGGGCTTAAGCTCAATAACGGCTTTACGAGTTTTATAGAGCTGATAAGCTAGACGCAGATTTTGCAGTTGAATTTCACTGCTAACAAACTGCTCATAAAACTGTGGAAAAGCGCGATTAAATCGCTTCAGCAACTCCACTGTAGATGGCTTTAAACCAACAACCATAACTGGGGGAACACCAATATCTTGTCTCGCGTCGATTCAAATTGACTGCCAATCGGCTCATCCAGCATCCAGACAGATGTGCCATCATCTTATCCCTGCCTGTCAGATTCAGATGACGCATCCACGGCGACTTTACTCAGCATTCCCGACGAGCAGAATGAACTGGCAGCCGTCAGACGGTAATTTTGTTTTTCTTTGTCGACAGAAGACAGGAGCAAGCAGATATATTAGTCTAGTAGACTGTCAATAGTTTATTTTTCTTAATTGTCCAAGCCTGTATGGGTTTCTGGAAAAGCTTATTTACTGGTGCTGAGACCGATACGCCCCCCCGGGATAAGGATTCATCAGCGACAACCTTAACCGAGATCTCCAACAAGGATCGCGGCGCCCAGATCGTTTTTAGCACTGAGCGCGACATTGACCTCTACGAACTTGAGGAACTATGCGATGCCGTTGGCTGGGCGCGGCGCCCGATTCGTAAGGTGCGTAAGGCGATTGAACACAGCTTTTTAGTGGTGACCATGTGGGAGCAGCAGGGTACCCGCCGCCGCCTGATTGGATTTTCTCGCGCCACGTCGGATCATGCCTTCAACGCCACCATTTGGGATGTGGTCGTGCATCCTGATTATCAAGGTCGTGGGCTAGGTAAGACCTTGATGAAGCAGTTGATAAAAAAACTGCGCGGCGAAGATATTAGCAATGTGACGCTGTTTGCCGATCCTCATGTCGTGGATTTTTATCGAAATTTGGGCTTTATGCCTGATCCTGAGGGTATCAAAGGGATGTTCTGGTATCCCGATTAGGGTGGGTGACTAAGGAATCTATTTGACCTTAATGAAGATCGTTCCAACCTTCTGATTGCTTGCATATGACTCATCGAACACCCACAGCAGTTCGTCTTACCGCAATCTGCCTGCTGCAGTCTGCTCGTTGCCACGTGCCCCGCAGTTGACGAACTCCTGTTGACATATGTCCGTTAATAGTGCGATAGTTTAAGTGCGATCGCACTACCCTTATCAATCTATCTACCTATGTCAAATCAAGAGCCATCGGCATTTTCGGTGCCTGCCGCCCCGAATGCCGACAGTATTCGTGTGATCGTCGTCGGTCATGCTGAAGCCGTAGACAACTTTGTCGTTACTCAACATCGCCTCGGCTTTGCCGAAGTTGGGGCCTGGTCGCCGCCCTTGCCAACGCCCCACTCGAATCAGGTCATGAGAATTTTAACTAAGCGCCTGCTGATGTCCGCACAGCGGCGTTCTCCGTGAGAAGCACTAGAATAGAACCCAGTTCTCTTATCGTATGTGCTTAGCCCAGTGCTCAATCTGGAAACGCTTTTTCCCTTTCAACTGGATCCCTTTCAACAGGCCGCCATTCAAGCGCTGGATGAAGGCAAATCGGTGGTGGTGTGTGCGCCCACCGGTTCAGGTAAAACTCTCGTAGGGGAATACGCTATCCATCGAGCACTGGCTCAAGGCAAGCGCGTATTTTACACCACACCGCTTAAAGCCCTGTCGAACCAAAAACTGCGGGATTTTCGCGACCAGTTTGGCTTTGAGAATGTGGGCTTGCTGACGGGCGACATTGCTATCAATCGCGACGCGGCGGTGGTGGTAATGACCACAGAAGTCTTTCGCAATATGCTCTACGGCACCCGTATTGGGGAAGTGGGCACGTCCCTGGTGGGGGTTGAGGCGGTGGTGCTGGACGAATGCCACTATATGAACGATCGCCAGCGCGGCACCGTTTGGGAAGAATCCATCATCTATTGTCCGCCGGAGCTGCAAATTCTGGCTCTCTCTGCCACGGTTGAAAATGGCGACCAGCTCACCGATTGGCTGCGTCAGGTGCATGGCCCCACAGAGCTGATTTATTCCAACTTTCGGCCTGTACCGCTGCATTTTCACTATTGCCACAGTAAGGGCCTGTTTCCTTTACTTAACGAGCAAAAGACCCATATCAACCCTCGGTTGAAGCAGCGTCGCAAACGCGATTCAGCCCGCAAAGGCAAAAAAGATGCCCTGGCGATTCCCTACATTGTGGGGCAGTTGCATCAGCGGCAAATGCTGCCCGCCATCTACTTTATTTTTAGTCGGCGGGGGTGCGATCGCGCGGTCACCAGCATGGGCAATGTCTCCCTTGTGGACGAAGCCGAAGCCGCTGAACTTAAGGTCAAAATCGATGAGTTTCTCGGCTGGAATCCCGATGCCGGTCGCACTGGACAGGTGGAACCGCTGTATCGCGGCATTGCCGCCCACCATGCGGGGATTTTGCCAGCTTGGAAAGGCCTGGTGGAAGAACTCTTTCAAGCGGGGCTAATCAAAGTTGTCTTTGCCACGGAAACTTTGGCCGCCGGCATTAACATGCCCGCTCGTACAACGGTGATTTCCAGTCTGTCAAAGCGGACGGATAGCGGTCATCGACTGTTAATGGCATCGGAATTTTTGCAGATGTCAGGACGAGCGGGACGGCGCGGCATGGACGAGTTGGGTCACGTGGTCACCGTTGAAACCCCGTTTGAAGGGGCGCGGGAAGCGGCTTATTTGGCTACCGTTGGCCCCGATCCATTAGTGAGTCAGTTTACGCCAAGCTACGGCATGGTGCTCAATCTGCTGCAGCGTCACACTCTCGACGAGGCGCGGACGCTGGTGGAGCGCAGTTTTGGTCAATATTTGGCAACTGTGCAGTTGGCGCCCCAGCAGCAGGCAATCGCTAGCCTCAAAGACGAGCTGGCGCATACCCGTGCCCAGGTCGAAGCCTTCGATGAAGCTGTGTTTGCTGATTATGAAAAGCTGCGAGAGCGGCTGCGAGAAGAAAAGCGCCTCTTGAAAACTCTGCAGCAGCAGGCAGCAGAAGTGCTGCAGGGGGATATGTCGAAGGCTTTGGTATTTGCGATCGCCGGTACTACCGTGTCTTTGAAGGGCAAAAATGTGCCCGTAGCCATACCGCTGCCTGCCGTCATTGTGACCAAGGTACCGGGTTCGGGCCAGTTCCCTTATTTGGTTTGTCTGACCCAGGACAATCAGTGGTACACCGTGCGCACCAGCGATGTGGTGGGGCTGCACGCTGAATATACTCGTTTAGCGAAAGTCGATAATCTGGTGCCACCAGCGGCCCTAGTCCACAAACCCGGTCAGCATTACCCTGGCGATGCCGATACTGCCATGATTGCCTGCCAAATTCCCCAACCGCCGCCGCTCGAAGAGATTGCCCCCGAAGTGAAAGAGCAACTGCAGCGGACCCAGTCTGTAGAAGCAAAAATTGAAGGCCATCCGGCTCGCGGCTATGGCAATCCCAAAAAGCTACTCAAACAGTATCGCCGCATTCAACGTCTAGAAGAAGAACTGCGCGATCGCGAACATGCTCTGGCGCGATTAAGCGATCGCTACTGGCAAGAATTCGTCAGCATTATGGCAGTGCTAACTCATTTCGACTGTTTGGCAGAAAGTCAGCCCACCGCGTTAGGTGAGACCGCAGCCGCCATTCGAGGAGACAATGAAGTGTGGTTGGGGCTCGCGTTGGCCTCCGGTAATTTTGATCAGCTCACCCCGCCACAGCTGGCTGCGGCCTGTGCGGCCCTCGTCATCGAAAGCGCCCGTCCCGACACCTGGGTTGATTATGACCATTCAGCTGCCGCGGATGAAGCGTTAGGTAGCCTGCGCCAGCTACGCCGCGAGCTTTTCCAGCAGCAGCGTCGACATCAAATTCTGTTCCCCATTTGGTTAGAGTATGAGCTCATCGGCCTGGTGGAGCAGTGGGTGAAATTGGGTGAAGCAGCGGCTCATGAGGCGCCGGCTGGATTCAGCAGTGAACCGCAAAAGGGCGATCGCACCAGATGGTCAGAACTTTGCGACAATACCAGCCTTGATGAGGGTGACATCGTGCGCGTGCTGCGGCGCACGCTAGATTTTCTGTCACAAATTCCCCATGTGCCGCATATTGCCGACGAGCTGCGCACCCACGCTCGCCAAGCCTGCGACTGGATGAACCGTTTCCCGGTTAACGAAAATTAGCCCGGTCTCTGCGGTCTTGATGCTTTTGCCGAATGCCGCAAACTGGACACAATCGCCCCATTGCCAATCGCAACACTGATAGCTGATGCTGGCTATGTTATCTGCACCGCTCTGAGAGCAAATCTCCATCGGCGCCTCAGCTTGCACCCCACAGATAATGGAGATTTGCCCGGTAGTATTAAATAGATGTTGCAGCGAGTGGTGATGGTGTCGCTATCCAAAGGATTTGAAGTCGAAATCTTTACCGGAACGCCCGTCGGCAAAATTGTCGGCTTTTCCGATCAGATTGTCGCCGACCTCGATGGGTTTGTGCGCGAACCTGATGCTCGCAACGTAGAATACACCACGGCGCCGTTGAATCGCTACGAACAACTGCTGTGTGAACTGGTACGGCCTCGCCAAACCCTACGCAACTACCTTAAAAAACTTGGCAACTACACTTTAATTCCCGGCAGCACCTTGTCTTCTGGTGATGCTAGCCGTTTCTATCGTTCTGATCCCCACAATCCTTACCATGCTTACATCGAGGAGACCTATCACACCGATGTGGTCACGGCGAGCATTCATATCAATATCGGCATCGCTGATCCAGAGCTGCTGATGCAGGCCTGTCGACTGATTCGATTAGAAGCACCTTTATATTTAGCGCTTACGGCATCATCACCATTCTTAGATAATCGAGTCACGGGGTATCATTCCACTCGCTGGCAGTTGTTTCCCCCCACCCCCAAGCACGTTCCCCTCTTTGCCAGCCATCAGCACCACATTGACTGGATCGAGGCGCAACTCGCCGCCGGCACCATGCGCAACGTCCGGCATTTGTGGAGTTCGGTGCGCCCCAATGGCGATCGCCGCCCTTATTGCCTCAATCGCTTAGAGCTGAGAATTTGTGACTTAGTCATCAATCCTCTACATTTATTGGCGGTAACCGCGCTGTTGGAAGCTCGGCTACTGCAGATGATCGCCAATCCGTCACTGGATCCGTTGCTCAGCAGTCAGTTACCGGCCGCTAGTCGAGCTGCCGATTTGGTGAAACTGGCTACCGCTAATGAGCAAGCCGTTGCGCGCTCCAGCCTCGATGCCACAGTCCATCATTGGATTGACGGTCGCCCTCTTACGGCTAAGCATTGGCTACAAGATCTGTATGAAACACTGTGGCCGATCGCTCATCAGCACGGTTTTAGCTGTTTTCTGACGCCAATTCGCACAATTTTGAATCAGGGTAACGAGGCACAAAGGTGGCTGGCTCTCCACGAGCAAGGATATAGTGTGGCCGATATTTTAGCGATCGCCATTCGAGAAGCTGAGCAGCAAGATTACAATTTTGCTGAAGAATTATGCCTTCCTTGCATTGCTTGACTATCACACTCAGGCAATGCTGTCAACCGCATCTTTGCCAGAAAACCGGACCGGCCACTCAACTCATTAAGAAATTATATGGTTGACTTGATCTCGAGTTGCTGATTTTTTTGGAAATATCTTGCAGGCGCTGTCAAAATCACTATGCCTAGGGTTGTCTTAGTTCATCCTGAAATTCCTCCCAACACCGGCAATATTGCCCGCACCTGTGCGGCGACCAAAACCGAATTGCATTTAGTGGAGCCGCTTGGTTTTGAGCTGAGCGATCGCTATCTCAAGCGAGCTGGACTCGACTATTGGCCCTACGTCGACTTACATATACATTCTTCCTGGTCCGCCTTCTTGAACAGCGCCCAACGGCAGGATGGTCAATTAATCGGCTTCAGCACTCGGGGCACCAAGCAATACAATCACATCCTTTATGAGTCGAGCGACTGGCTACTGTTTGGCAAAGAGACCGCCGGTCTGACGTCTGACATGCTGGCCGCTTGCCAGGCCACAGCTTACATTCCCATGTTCGAATCAGGCGTGCGCAGCCTCAACCTTTCTGCCAGCGTTGCCATCGGTCTATTCGAAGCCCTTCGCCAAATTCAGCTCTAACTAAGGGCTATTATCATTTAGCAGTCAAGTCCTTATACTGAAGGCGTTTCAGCCCCTAGCCTGCTTTGCAGAGCGGACGCGGCAATGCTTATAACGCAGGCATTCTGGCTCCAATTGATGACTCGCCCTAGGCAACCACATAATCTAGAGGCTGAATCAGGTTTACCCCACCCCACAATTTTAGGTTTATCCACTGCCATGAGGTTCATCGCCATGAAGCAAAGGCAAAAACTAATTAGGCGAGCGATGTTGTGACGGCAAAGCAACTGAAAACAATACCGTCTTTAAATTTCAAATGTTTCCTTAGCTTCGTCAAATAAGCTACAAAACAGCCCGACGAGAAATAAGAATTTTCTATCGGGCATTCAAGACTGGAAGGAGAATTTTTGAAAATCGGGACGTATCTCTTCATCCTAACTACACACTTCTTCGACACTGATTTCTGAAAAGCTAAAATCCCTTTAGTTCAGAGCTTTGAGTCACTCTTCAGAGCGATTGAGGCGGGTTTGCATCGTTATTTCTCTGATTACATGACTTATGCCAGTAAACGGTGGCTGAATTTCCTTCCAGCAGCGGCATAGCAAAGTTTTGGTGATGCTATCAACAGTGTGTCCTTACCTGAGTTGCGCAACCTTGAACAGGAAGCTTGAAAAATCTTGACCTGAAGAGGAAGTTATGTAAACTTGCTTAAATCTGACAGGCAGTGTATTGTTAGCTCTCGAAGCTAGATTGCTATTCACGACAAGTGTGATATTGCCTTAATTTTTGGGCCTTTGGGCTCATTAATTCGTCAGAGTCGTCTTTAGGATGACTGTCTGAAACTGTCGAGCTCTGGTTATGAGGAGGAGTATCTTTTGAGTCCCGTTTTTTCTCAGGAGTTTGGGCCTGACACGCAGAGTCAACCGAGTGTTCTGTTGCCATTTTCTGGCAGTACTGAATCTCCCGAAGCAGGCCGTCGAGTACGTGCTTCCTTTACCGCTCTGGGTTTAGCCCTATCGTTGGGAGCAACCGGCTCTCTCGTCTCGAGTGCAGAAGCTGCAGATTCTATGCAGTTAGCGGCATTGCCTTCCGTTACTGGAGGGGCCAACACCTTACCGTCTTTCGGCTCTTCTCGGCCAGACAATTCGTCTGCCAGTTATCACACCGTTGTTGATGGTGAGACCATTTGGGATATTGCTAGGCAGCATGGTCTCAGCGTTGATGTCATCAAATCTGCTAACGGCATGGGTGAAGGGCAGGTGATTCAGGTCGGTCAGGTTTTGAAAGTGCCGACCGTTGCAACTGGGGCCACTGCTCTAGCCGATGTTTCAGGTGTCGACATTGCTAAGGCTGACGAAACTATTGCTGTGGCTTCGGAGCCGGAATCGGAACCGGCAATAGCAGCGCTACCGGCAGCGACGGCACCGCAAGAGTTGCAGACGTTTACGTTAGAAGAGTTAAGACTTGACCGACCCCAAGCGGCTCCCGATTTTCGCCAAGAAGTTGTCTTGGAATCGGCACCCGGACAAGCAACTGGAACAGATTCAGTCAATGGAGACTTAGCAGTTCAGTCTGGAACCGGTAATGAAGTGGCGGCTCTGCCGACAGCGGCACCAGATTCAGTCTTGGATGGGTTGGAAACGCCGTCAGTTGTCGCCGGAGTGCAGACCGAATTTTCCTCGATTGAGCAATTTTCAGAGCAGCTGAACGTCATTCGTGAAACTGCTGAGACGAGTGGCTCCCGTGAAGCGAGTGATGCCTTGTCCACGGTCGACAGCGAAACTCTGACTCATCGGGTCAGGGCTGGCGAGACTGTCTGGTCGATCGCTCGTACTTATGGACTTGATCCAGATGATTTGCAGCAGTTAAATGCGATTGCTGACCCTCGCAGCCTGATGCCAGGTGACAAGATTGCTGTGCCTACAGATTTGCCTCTAACTGAGGTTGAGGCTGAATTATTAGGCCGCCGACAGAGTGCGAATAAGCGGCAGCTAGCGGCAATTGAGACCTTAGGTCGGACTTCTCCTGAACCGGCGAATGTTGATGCAGTGACCACGGTTGATGAGCCGTCCAGCGCCGCCTTAATTGCTTCCGCTGAACCGGAGTCTTTGGAGATTGAGCCATCTGAAGTGGTGACAGACGATCCCTTTGTTGCCAACCTGCTTGCTGAAATAGCTGAGGTTAATGGGGCTCGTCAAGCAGCTGCACCTGCAGCTGTTGAAGCGACTCCTGCCGCCAGGGACACTTCTCCGTTGTCTGCAGAGGAGAACGGTGACGAGGCGATCGCTAACTTGCCTGCCGAAACTGTCGCCATCAATCCTGAGTTCACGGGTGACGTGTCCGAGACTGATTTGACCGACTTTGAGGAGCGTCTCAGTTCTGAAGACTTATTGGCGGCGGCTCCCCTGGGTTCTGAAGTTTACGCTCCCGTTTTGGAAAATCCAGCGGGACGAATTGTGACTCCTGAAATGCCCGTTATGCCGGGTCAGGATGTCTATCTACCCGAGGCACCCAATCGTTTTGATGGTTACATGTGGCCGGCCCAAGGCGTATTGACTTCGGGGTATGGTTGGCGCTGGGGCCGCATGCACCGAGGTGTGGACATTGCTGGACCAGTAGGCACGCCAATTTATGCGGCTGGCTCTGGAGTGGTCGAGCGATCTGGCTGGAACTCAGGCGGCTACGGCAACCTTGTCGATATTCGCCACCCTGACGGTAGCTTGACTCGCTATGCCCACAACAGTCGGCTGCTAGTTAGCCCCGGTCAACAGGTGCGCCAAGGTCAGCAAATTGCTGAGATGGGTAGTACTGGATATAGCACCGGCCCGCACCTGCACTTTGAAATTCATATTCCTAATCAAGGTACGGTGAATCCCATGGCAATGCTGCCGAATCGTTAGACTTTAAGCGCAATCAATTTTCGAGCCTGGAGCAATATCTTGCTTCAGGCTTTTTGATTGGGATTGTCTACCTATCTGTAAAAGCTTGGTTAATACCGATACTTATGTTCTTGTTTGGTGGGATATGCCATTTTGCCTGAGCGCAATAGCGTCAGGACGTTTTCTGCCGCTCATCAGCTTTAGAAAGGCTGTCAGACGGAGCGAAGAAGTTGAATCTTTTTACGGTAGGGGATTCTCTTTGTGCTAGATTGATGAAGTTGCTTTAAGCACTCTGGCTCAGTAGCTCAGTGGTAGAGCAGGGGACTCATAAGCCCTTGGTCGCGTGTTCAAATCACGCCTGAGCCATTTAATTTGGTTGATGACAACGGTTACGGCCTCGCTTTACTGACTGGATTTTTTTACTGCGATCGCTGATGCCTAAGTGAATAAACTACGGCTTAGCTTCCGGCCACCAGCGCTAATGGGGTGGAATTTTCTCTGAGGCGTGGGGAACGATTTTACTGAATTTATCTACCTATTTCACTACCCGTTCCAACCACCAATAGGCCCGCCGCGACCCAATTGACTTATCCTGACCTTTATGGAAAATACTGCTGAATATACCTGTGCGTTTTGCGGCGAGCCCAACACAGCATTTATCGATGTGTCTGCTGGTCTGACGCAGAGCTACATCGAAGATTGTCAGGTCTGCTGTCGCCCCAATCAGCTCTACATCACCATCGACGAAGACACCCTGGAAATTGTGATTGCCACTGACTACGCTGGATAAAATAGTCAGCTAGATAGCGGATTCAGTCAGTTTCTCTGGCGGATTATGTCAAACTGTAAACGTGTGGATTACTTCGTCATTAACAACGGCTTACACCCCTACAAACATTGCACTGGGGAATTTTGATGGTGTCCATGTCGGGCATCAGGCGGTTATTCGTCCCATTTTGCCGGCAGCTCCGAGCATACAGGCGCCGGCGATTCAATATTCGACAGCCCCGCTAGCTTTGCCAACGCTGCAGGGCTACAGCGATCGCTGCCCTCTTCTACTCGATGACTGTGACTTTCAGTCAGCATTACCGCCGACTGAGCTACCGCCTGGCACCAGCTTTCCCTTGCCGACCGCGCTGACATTCTCTCCCCATCCTCGAGAATTTTTTTCTGGAAAATCACGGCCCTTGCTAACGCCCCTGGTCGAAAAAGTCGCATTTATGAGTCAGTTGGGTGTGCAGCAGTTGGTTCTACTACCTTTTAATGCTGAGCTGTCCCAGCTTGACCCCGCTGCCTTTGTTCGAAGCGTGTTGATTGAACGGCTACAGGCCCGCCACATTAGCGTGGGAGCCGACTTTCGCTTTGGGCATCAGCGCCAGGGACACGCGGCTTTACTCAAGCAACTGGCCGAACAGTCAGGCAAAACCCGGGTAACGGTGGTGGACTTGGCCGAAAAAGACGGCGATCGCATCAGCAGTTCTCGCATTCGTCAGGCGCTCTGCGCGGGGGATACTGTGCAGGCAGAGCAGCTTATGGGCCGCCCTTATCGCCTACTGGGGCGGGTTGTCAGAGGTCAACAGCTTGGTCGACAACTGGGCTTTCCGACCGCTAACCTACAAGTGCCCCGCGAAAAGTTTTTGCCTCGCACTGGCGTATACAGCGCTCGGGTATACGGTGTTCCTGGCCAATCTGACAATCACGGCTGGCCTGCCGTCATGAATCTAGGCGTGCGTCCCACGGTCGATGGCCAAAATCAATCCCTTGAAGTGCATTTGCTTAACTGGCAAGGCGATTTGTACGATCGCACCTTGACGGTGGCCCTGCAGGGGTTTCTGCGGCCGGAACAGCGTTTTGACTCGCTGGATCAGCTTAAAACCCAGATTCAAGCCGATTGTCAAGCCGCCCAAGCCAGGCTGTAAATGGGCAATTCGGTGATTAGCGGGCATCATAGGGCCAGTAGCCATCTTAGGATTCTAATGAGCGATCGCGTCCAGCAGCTATTCGACAATCTCAGCAAAACTATTGTCGGCAAAGAAGAAGCCATTCGGTTAGTGCTGGTGGCGCTGTTTTCGGGCGGTCATGCCCTGCTAGAGGACGTGCCTGGCGTCGGCAAAACCCTGTTGGCCAAGTCTCTGGCTCGCTGCATTGACGGTACGTTCCAGCGGGTGCAGTGCACGCCCGACCTGCTGCCTGCCGATATTACCGGCACCAATATTTGGAATCCCAGCAGCGGCCAGTTTCAGTTTTTACCAGGGCCGGTGTTTGCCCATGTGCTGCTGACCGATGAGATCAACCGCGCCACTCCCCGTACCCAGTCAGCGCTGCTGGAAGTGATGGAAGAGCATCAGGTGACGCTGGATGGCGTTTCGCGCCCGGTGCCAACGCCCTTTTTTACGATCGCCACTCAAAATCCAGTGGAATATCAGGGCACCTTTCCGCTACCAGAAGCCCAGATGGATCGCTTTGCCCTGTCGTTTTCTTTAGGCTATCCCTCAGCAGCGGAAGAGAGCAATATGTTGAGTCGCCTGGCTACGCCGACGCGACCGCAGGATTTGCAGCCCTGCATCACCCCTGAAGAGGTGGCAGCCATTCAACAGACCTGCACCCAGGTGCGCATAGAAGAATCCGTGCAGCAGTATATTTTGTCGCTGGTGCGCTCCACTCGCGAGCATATGGACATTATGTTGGGGGTGAGTCCCCGTGGCAGCGTAGCGTTTTATCGGGCGGTGCAGGCGCTGGCCTTCTTGAGCGATCGCGATTATGCCCTACCTGATGATGTTAAGCAGCTTGCCCCTTATGTTCTCGCTCACCGCCTAATTCCTGCTGGCGGGCATCAGGGCATGGCCCTCATTCAGGAACTGCTCAACACTGTTCCAGTGCCTTAAAACATGTCATCTCAGTCCGAATTGGAGGCTTGGCTGTCGCGTCGACCCAACTCATAGACTCCACTGCCGACCGCAAAGAGCAATCCCAAACTCACCGACCAACTGCCCCCTAATCCCCAAATCACCCCATAGTGAATCAACGTTCCCAGGGCGACAAAGGGCAAAATGCTGAACATGGAAGCCCAAAAGGCATTCTGGGATTCTCGACCCAGCCGTGTCCGGTCAAACTCTTTTTGCGACAGATAAAGGGAACGCTCAGCGAAATTAAACCAGCGCGTCAGCTGCAAAGTCACCCAATCACTCAAAGGGGAAAATGCTAGGTAAAGCGCTAGCGCCCACAGCGTAGCCCCAGAAACCGCCAGCGGGTCAACTGAAAAAGAGAAGGGAAACAGTTCGGTGAACATAAGTATTGGTATCGGAAACGCAAGTCAGACAGGATAGGGCCGATTGACTTTCACTACAAGGATTGCATTGTCGAACAACAGCCTTTCGCAAAAGCCGTCATCCGTTCAGCCTCAAAACTCAAGGTCTTTGCTGAAACTACCAGCAAAATCAAAGTAAACAAGCCTATAAAATTATTACTGAATATTATCGAATGTGTCAGCGGTTTTGCATAGTCACTTTGGCGGGCTATGAAGGCATGTCCACCGCTTCTGTAAAGTAAGTGGGGTAAGACGGGGCATTGGAAAACTACTTTTGTAACTGCAGTGGAATCGCTGCGCGAGGCATTGCTGCGAAACAGGACATTAAAACTATCAATCAAAAGTAGTACCTTTGAATTAATCTGTGGGCATCTGTTCTGCTCAATAAAGCGATAAACTCTATCTTGTGCGATCGCGATCGCGTTATTTATGTCAGAGACTGCTGAGCAACTCACGTTATTTGCCTTGAGCGACCATCAAGATCCCCTTCCTCAATATCAGGTGCGGGAAAGTCAACGGGCCCGCCATGTTTCCCTCAAAGTTTCTTTTCAGGGCACGCTAGAAGTAGTAGTGCCACCGGGCTTTAATGCCCGTGAAATTCCTCATATTTTGGAGCGCCGGCGAGGGTGGATTGCCAAAACCCTGAAGCGCATTGAACAGCAGCGGGAGGCGCTGCCCGAAGCGCACAGCGTCGAAAAGCCGACCGCATTGGAGCTGCGATCGCGGGATGAAGTTTGGCGAGTTATCTATAAGGCGACTCGCGGTTCTACGGTCGCCCTCACCCAAAGTAATCCGCAAGAGCTAACCCTGCGCGGGCCCATTGATGACGCGGTGGCCTGTCGCGAATTGCTGCGCAACTGGCTGCAGCGCAAGGCTCGGTTAGAACTGTCGCCCTGGCTGCAACAGCTGAGTCAGCGGTGCGATTTGGCCTACAGCCGTATGTCAGTGCGCGGACAAACGACTCGTTGGGGCAGTTGCTCATCCAAACAGTCCATCAGCCTGAATTACAAACTGCTGTTTCTGCCGCCTACTCTAGTGGATTACGTCCTGATTCATGAGCTGTGTCACACGGTACACATGAATCATTCCAAAGCCTTTTGGCAACTGGTGCTCCAGTATTATCCTGATCTCGACCAGGCCAAGACCGATCTCAAAAAGAGCTGGCAGTATGTGCCTCGCTGGGTTGATGCCTGATTTTTTTTGGACCCCCCACAGCGGCTACCACTGGGACGGTTCGCTCAAGCGCTTTTTTGAAGGCTGGTATGTGCGGCTGACGCTGCCTGAAACGGCGACCACCTTTGCCTTTATGTATTCCATTGACGATCCGGCTGGGCAATCATCCTTGAGTGGGGGAGCCGCTCAGATTTTGGGGCCGGATGAACACTATCTCTGGGCGCGGCTGCCGAATGTCCAAGGCTTCTGGGCTTGGCCTCATCGTTTAGGTTTGGGTCATTGGCAAGCGGCGACCCCAGCCTTAGAAAAAGCTCGCTACTTACCGCCGATAGATTTTTCCCAGACGGTTCAGCGAGGCTATCAGCTCACCGCAACCCAGCATCAGGGATGCGTCGCCGATGAGAAAACTGGCGCGATCGCCCGCTGGGACTATGCCATCGAGCCGGTCTATGGCTGGGGAGCCGCCCACCAGACACCATTGGCGACGGCAGGCTGGCTTTCATATTTGCCTATTCTCGAGCCGGGCTGGCAGGTGCTCATGGCCCATGGGCTAGCGACTGGCTGGGCAGAGTGGCAGGGGCAGCGCTATGAGTTTCACCAGGCTCCCACCTATGTCGAAAAAAATTGGGGAGGAGCCTTTCCGCAGCGCTGGTTTTGGATGCAGGCTAATGCTTTCGAGTCCGCACCAGACTTGACCATTACAGCTGTCGGTGGCCAGCGACAGGTGCTAAACCGCAGCGAAACAGTGGGGTTAGTGGGCCTACATTTTGCCGGCCGCGCAATTTTGCTGAGTTCTCTGAAAGCTGCACTAACTTGGCGGGTGGCGCCGTGGGGGCACTGGCAAATGACCGCGGAAAATCACCGCTATCGGATTGTCCTCACCGGCATTGCGGAGCAGCCGCCGGCTAGGGTGCGGGTGCCGACCCGAACGGGGCTGAAGTTTGCCTGCTGGGATACCACTTCTGGCCAGTTAGACATTCAAGTCTGGGAGCGATCGCTCCAGCCCCCTTATAAACTGTCGTCCATTTTGAAAGCCCAAACGCAGCTAGCCGCTTTGGAAGTAGGCGGTCAAGGCTGGCAGCAAGAGTGGCGCTTTAAGCAGTCGGTCATGTAACTAAACTCCCCAGGCTGGATTCGAACCAGCGACCAATCGATTAACAGTCGACCGCTCTACCGCTGAGCTACTGAGGATTGCAAAGCTAATACTAGCGAGGTTTTGGATCATTTGGCAACTGGCTGCAGCAAATTTGGCCAAATTTGTTTTTAGGAGCCTAAATAGGGCGCTGATCCAGCTGATTACGCAAGGCCCGGAGCTTTTCATGGACAGCGGGTTTGAGGACTGTCTTGGAACGTTTTGATGCCTTACCGTGTTTTTGGGTGCGGTGATTTTTGCGACCTTGCCGCACGGTTACTTGTAGATCGCGGGCCAGTCGCTCAGCCGACATCCATTCGGCACCGTAGCCCGTAACCGTATGCCGGTGTGCCTGATCAGACGTGGCGACAATCAACCGCAGGTTAAAATAAGCGACATCTTTTTGCAGGTTCGCACACCACTTTTCAATGCAGGTATCAGCCGTTTGACCATAGTCGGTGTAATGAATAGAGACGTCATGGGTCACCGCTTCTGGCGGACTGATTTGTCGTTGTCCATAGGCGTCAAACACAATTCGGGTCTGAAACCCCTGATAGGCGCTGTAGTTAGTCAATTCTTCAACTAGCTGATCGCGGGCTGCAGACAGCCCTTCATGATCACGCAGATGAGACAGACGTGGCCAAGCACCAATGATGTTGTAACCATCCACTAAAAGCAGCGGTTGAGGAACTGCGGGCTTCATGACATTACGGCATTAATTTGCAATCTTTAACATTTGCGTAATATCAGGCTAGCTTAATTTCCTCAAAATTTTCGCTCATCCAAGTTTATTGCGGTTCCCTTTATTGCGCTCCAGCACTGAAGATTGAACGCAATACTGACGATCGCAAAATTGCCGTGGGCTATTTTTCCAAAACTTGTCGCAGTCGGGCAGGATCACCATCCGTCAACACATGACCGTCCCGCAGCAGAATCGCGCGATCGCAATAGTCCAGCTCTATTAAGCGATGGGTCACCCAAAGAGCCGTTAAATGCCGTTCTCTTACCAGGGTTTGCACTAGCTTGACTAGCTCAATCTGGCTGTCGGGGTCAAGCAGCGCCGTAGGTTCATCCAACAGCAGAATTTCGCAATGCCGCGCGATCGCTCCGGCGATCGCGACTCGCTGTTTCTGGCCGCCACTTAAGGCATAAATTGGTCGCCGAGCCAGATGGGCTAGGTTAACCGCTGCCAGCGCCTCCGAAACCCGTCCTTTCACCAAGGGCAGAGGCAAGTTTTCGCTCACCAGGCCAAAGGCGACATCCGCACCCACCGTTGGCATCACCAACTGGTGATCAGGGTTTTGAAACACATAGCCAAATGTGCCGTTAATTTTTACCTCGCCGTGCTGTGGCGTTAGCAACCCCGTCAGCAGCTTAAGTAGCGTCGATTTGCCGCTACCGTTGTCGCCCAGCAGCATACAAAATTCGCCCGGCTGCACTGCCAGCGAGCAACCCTGCAGCACCGGCAGTTGTGGCTTCCATTCAAAGGCCACCTCTTCAACCTGAATTGCGGGTTCTGTCTCTAATGTAAACGCCATATCAGTCATCGCTGTTGGGTCGTCGCCAACCCACGGCTGGCGCTAACTCGATACTGTCCTACGCAAAGGTTATTTGCATGGGTAAATCAAGCGATCCGGGTGGTTTTGGCAGTTACTCAACCGCTTAGGAAGTGGCCAGTAATGCAGATCCTTGGTTGCCGGTCGGTCATTGGGCAATGTACTTAATCTGTTGGGGTGTATTTTAGGCCAACTCCTTACAGTGTGCTTCACGGCGCTTCAGCCCTGGCTTACCCTAACTGTGTTCGCAGCGCACTTACCGCAGTGCCGCGTGACTTTTTTATAGGCAGAATGCTCTACGAGCCCAAGTTGTTTTTCTGCCCGTTTTATTAAAGCGCCATACAGTGTTTAGCCTTCGGCTGCGACTGCGATGAAGCTCCGCAAGAATAAGGCTGATAGAGGCCAATTTTTCAAGAACAGTTTTCTTAAGCCTGATCACCCACCATCGAAAAGAAGCCGGGCGGACGGCCTGAGGCCGAAGTTGTCCCTGATTTTTCGTATAGCTGTACCGCAGCGATTTCGGCGACCAAGATGCTGATGTGCTTATCTGTCACTTGGTCACAGGTTAACTCCAAAACTACAGTATTGCCGTCCTGTAGCGCTCCTAATACTTTTTGATAGTCGGCCTGAGCGGCTTCTAAGGTTTCCTTTTGCACCATTAAGGGCAAGGGAGAATGCTTCAAATTGACTTCAAGCGTATGCATAAACGGATGAACTGACTGATTACTCAATCCAGTATCTCAGACAAGTTCCCTCTCATGTAGCGGGTATTCTCCACACCTTAAAAGTTGAGGCGGCATTGCTGGACGGGCACCGTTGAGCCTGAGATAAGATGACGGGGCGATTCGTCACAGCTGACCATCGGTGTTGCGATCGCTGATTTGTGCAGTACTGAGGCAGAGGTGAAGAGTATGACCACTCCCCTAGTGGGCATCATCATGGGCAGCGATTCAGATTTGCCTACCATGCAGGCGGCGATCGCCATTTGCGAAGAGTTTACGGTGGCCCATGAAGTCGCGATCGTCTCGGCTCATCGCACCCCAGAACGCATGGTGAACTATGCTAAAAGCGCCCATAAAAGGGGATTACAAGTCATTATTGCGGGTGCTGGCGGTGCCGCTCATTTGCCCGGGATGGTGGCGGCGCTCACACTGTTGCCGGTGATTGGGGTTCCCGTCAAAAGCAGTACCCTCAGCGGTCTAGATTCCCTGTATTCCATTGTGCAGATGCCGCGCGGCATTCCCGTCGCCACCGTTGCCATCGGCAATGCCCAAAATGCCGGACTGCTGGCGATCCAAATGCTGGCGGCAACTCGTCCTACCCTAATGGCCCAGGTGCAGGCCTATCGTCAACAACTGACTGACCAAGTAATGGCTAAACAAGAACAGTTGGCCACAGTGGGCTACCGTGATTATTTAAAGCAGTTGTGATCCTACGTATGTCTATTTCAGGGGGCAACTGTACCGGTCGAATAGTGAATCTTATCAAGACGATTGCGCTGTTAGGGTTGATTTGAGGCTAAAATTTAGCCGCTTGAAAAATGTCGCGACTGAAAGCGATTAGTCAGCGCCAGCAAAGTGGGCATTGGTCCAACCTGGTTACGGTCGCTTGCAGCTTCTAGTCGTTATCAAGCAGGCGATCAGACCAGGAAAGCGACCCGCTTAGGTCTTTACGCTTTTTGTGGGCAGCAGTGAACGTGGGCAGCTACCAGCATCACCCCAGGCTTTCAGGGCAGTCTGAAAAAGTTAGTAACGATCGCCAAAATAGCCTCTTAGCGGCCAACACAGCGTCTGTAACTGACAGAGGACTGGCTTCCAAATATTGGTGACTTTCCCTACTTTTCCTATTCTCAGGTTTGCTTTAACGCATTATGATCCATTTTTCCTGGTGTTCAAGATGTCGATCCCAGTGCTGTAAGCAGCGCGTTATCCGCATTTTGGGCGTGCTGAGTCTGGTCGTCTGGTGCCCGCCCGCGATCGCTGTCCCCATGGTGTCACCGTCTACAAAATCTGCCTGCTCGAGAACCATGAGCGCTCCTGTTGCTTCCCCCACCGCACCGGCCAAATATCCGTGCGATCAGCCCGCAGCGCTGGACTTTAAGGAGCCGACAACGACGTTGCCGCTAGGATCTTGGCCAGCTGAACCCTCGCTCAGTGCTGGTCAACAGCCGGAAACAGAGACGATTGCGGCAGTTCCCGTGACCACCGCTGAGTTTCCGGCGCCAGCGGCGATCGCCTCAGCAACGATTGCCCAAAGTTTAAATGTCGACGCCGACGTTATTGAGGACAGTCCAGTGCTGCAGCGCTGGCTAGAGGAAGTTCCCGATTTGGCGGTTGATATTGATCATGATCCAGCCTTTCGCACGCGGGTGCGGATTGGCTATGCGGAATTTCCGGCTGCGGATAATACGGGCGGTATTTATGTAGGCGTTCAAGATGTGTTTGTGGGCCGCACGCCTCTGACTCTTAGTGGCGAATATGCGGTCAATGGCCGGGGCGATCACCAATTATTTGGGGCTGATATGCAATATTATCTGCTGCCGCTGGGTTGGTACGGCAATATTGCGCCGGTGCTTGGCTATCGCAATATTGCCACGGACACGTTTGATGCTGAAGGACTCAATATCGGGATGCGATTTATGCTCATTCCATCGCGGACGGGAACGGCAGATTTATCCTTCACGCAAAGCTGGGTCGCACCGGGCACAGACGAAGAAGTGGGCTTAACGACCTTGGCGGCTGGCTATGCGATCGCCGAAGATGTCCGGATTGGCACTGACATTCAATTACAAAATGGCCCTGACGGTCAAGAAAGCCGTGTCGGCGTTTTACTGGAATGGATGCCCTAATGCTTTCTGTGAGGGAAGATGAGCGAGCTAGTGAATGGAATAAGTGAGGTCGGTGGAGTGGGTGAAATATGCAGACTCACTGAGCGGCGGCAGCGGCGGCTTCCTCTAAGCGGTCTTGCACGGCCTGTCTGAGCTGTTGGGCGGGTTCATAAACGGTGGTACCTGAGGCGACTAGGTTGAGGTCATTAATGATGCTTTGTAGGGCACTGGCATATTCTGCCCGATCGATGTATCTTACCCGGCTGCCCAGGTCAATGTTCTTGTCCTGGGCGGTGCTAAAGGCTTGCTGCGATCGCTCCTCGCGAGCTTGCTGCGCTTGCACGACTCCCCACTTATTTTGATATTCCGCTAGCATGCGCTGCGCTTCGCTATAGCCCACATCGTCAACGGGCACTTGTTCTAATCGAGCGATCGCCTGTTGCCACAGTCCTGCAATGCGCTCCCAGGTTTCGGGAGGATGCGGGGCGTTCTGGCCCTCTACCGAAGCCGTCCAGGCGAACTGCTTGGCCGCTTCAATAAGCGTGGAGGTGCGATCGCCTCCAGCTAGCGCTCCAGAAACTTGAGCAAAGTCGCGTTCATAAGCGGCTAGCTTGGTTTGCCCCATGCGGCCCGCCAGCGTTTCTGCCGGAATCTCATTCAGCTGATCCATCCCTGTTTGCCAGTCGGCAACGGCTGCTAGCTTGGCTGCGGTTGCCGTCGCTGATTGGTATTCCGTTTTAGCCAGATCTACCGTCGATGAGCCCGACTCCAGCAGCGCCAACGCATTTTGTTCTTGAAAAACTTTGGCTTCCATCCGGCCAATGTCTTTACGAGCCGTTTGAAACTCATCGTAGGTGAATCGCCAGGTGCAGCTAAACCAGGTGCAATACGCGCGAGGATAATACCCCAAAAACCACACCGGCAGCTGGTCTAAATGCTGCTGGGCCTGGGCGGCTTTTTTGCTGCCTAATTCAATGTCCTGGGCGCTGGTGGCTTGATTAACAAGCTGGTCGGCCTGCTCCACCAACGAGATGGCCTGACGGTAGTTGTGGTCCATACTGATGTAGCTGGGTAGCAGCACAATCGGGACCGTGCGGGCTACGGGCCAGCGAATCATCGGATAGGGCAGGTTCAATACCCAGACCGTCCCCGCGGCGATCGCCGTCCCCGCGGCAGTCCAGCCCAGCCATTTCAGCTTGCCCGAGGCCTTGTTGGCCTGAGCCGCCCGGCGCAGCACCTGGTCGTCGAATTCCGGGAAGATGTCTGCCACCTCAGCCTTAATTTCGGTGTAAGTCAGGGGCGGCCCGTCCTGAGACCGAAGTCGATTGAGCCGGCGCAGCACAATGTCGCGACGCACATTTTCCAGCGGTTCTTGTACCAAACGGTTAACCTCTGCCCTCAGCAATTCGTAGGCTCGATGGTTTAAACGCCCCATAATGTCTAATTCTCAAGTAAACAAAAACTTGACAGCTTCAGCATGCCCAAAATGCTCTGGCCGTAAGCGATTCATTTTCGTAGCATCACGATTTCTCGGAGCAGAAAGCCGGCCGGCCTCCGGCAAATTGCTGAACTGCCAGCTAGCCCTTGTCGCTGATTTAGCCACTTCTGCGGACCAGAAAATTCGGCATTTGCGAGCCGGCCGAGGCTCTGGGATCGCTCCAAGATGAATTCACCCAATTCCTTTAGCCTATAGCCGTCATCGGATGTTTCCTGGGAACACTTGAGGCAGACCGCTGCCAGACACCCCTTTTTCATGTGGCAATTTGCGCTCAACTACTTTCGGAGCCTGCGGACTTATCGTGATTTAAGTCCGGATGCTGGCGTTCGTCGCCGCATCAATGCTCAATTAAGCAATCGCTCTAGCCTATCTGTAGAAGAGTGGTCGCAGCTTTTCCCCCTAGAGAGACCGATTGCCGCTCGACGACTCTTAGCTTTTGTATACAGTCAGCTCTCGACCTATTCCGGACTGGATGCCGGTAAACTGCGGCCAAGCGATCGCCTGATTGAAGACCTACAGCTACCGCTAATCTGCTGGTATGACTGGCCGAACCAGCTTTGCTGCGATTTTTATGAAACGTTTCAAATCGACATTGGTGAAGAGTTTGATGAATCGCTGTTGGAAACCCTGAAAGATTTAGTCCTGTTTTTGAACCAGCGATTGCAGTCGCCGGATTCTATCCCTTCCGCCTAGATGTTGTTATTGGTGAGCCGCCAACCTCTCGACCCAGGCTATTCATCACGCGCAGGTCGCTATGCTGCTGGCTGAGTGGAAGAGTCAGATCGGTTTTCTAGCATGAATTGATGACCTGTCCTGGCAGCGATCGCTCCAGTGAGCGCTAAAGTATTAGTAGCTTGTTTACTGATATTTATCGCCTGTCATGCCCAGAAGTCAGCGCAACGATAATTTTATCGATAAAACCTTTACGGTTATGGCCGACATGATTCTCAAAATGATGCCGACCAAGCAGAGAGCCAAAGAAGCCTTCGCCTATTACCGAGACGGCATGTCAGCCCAAGCGGATGGGGAATATGCTGAAGCCATGGAAAACTATCAAGAAGCTTTGGAACTGGAAGAAGATCCCTACGATAAAAGCTTCGTGCTCTATAACATGGGGCTAATTAACGCCAGCAATGGTGAGCACGAACAGGCTTTAGAACGCTACGAAGCAGCATTAGAGCTAAATCCGCGCCTGTGCCAAGCCCTTAACAATATGGCGGTTATCTATCACTATCGGGGCGAAAAAGCTGAAGCGGCGGGTGATGATCAGCGCGCCAGTGAACTGTTTGACCAGGCCGCAACCTATTGGTTGGAGGCGATTCGGATTGCTCCCAATAATTACATCGAAGCGCAAAACTGGTTGAAAAATACTGGTCGCATGAAAGCCGACATATTCTTTTAAGTTCAGAGTTCAGAGTTCAGATTCAGTTCTTGGTGATTGGTGCTGGGCATCCCATTCCCGACTCCCCGTTCCCCGTCACCCTCAGCCACCCTTATCCCTTGCCACCATGATCGATCGCGAACAGGTTCGTAAAGTTGCCCATCTGGCTCGTCTGGATTTGACCGAATCGGAAGAGACGCAGTTCACGACGCAACTTAACGGCATCCTAGACTACATTGAGCAGCTCAACGAGCTGGAAACGGCTGATGTGCCGCCAACGACTCGGGCCATCGAGGTGAGCAATATTCATCGTCCCGATCAGTTGGAAACCTTTGGCGATCGCGAAAGTTTGCTGAGCAATGCCCCCGAGCGCGAGGACGACTTTATTAAAGTCCCCAAGATTATGGACGATTAGGCCCGCAGGACTGCCTGCACCTTAGCTACCTGACAAGGGGCTTGAATCGCCTCAAAATTACGAATAGCGGTGGATAAATGAGCTTGAGCAGCCGCTTTCTCAGCGCGAGTCTGACAAGTTAACCCCAATTGATAGTGGGCTTCGGCCAGATCGCTTTGAGCCCCTAAATCCTCCAGCAGGTTAAGGGCTGCAGTAATTTTTTCTGTGGCCAACTCAGCCTGATTTTGCTGTCGCAGCAGTTGTCCCCATCCCACCAAAGCTCTGGCCTTGACTTGGATATAGTGACTTTCTTCAGCGAAAGCGATCGCCCGCTGATAGAGTTCTGTAGCTCGTTCAGCATTGCCAAGATTGGTGTAAGTCTGGGCCAATAGTTGGATAAAGAAGGCAAAGCGGCCAGTGTATTCGGGACGAGAGGTGTCGGCGATCGCTCGATAGGCCTGTTCAGCTAAGCTGCTCGCCAAGCTCCGGGGCGACTCATGGGGGCTAATGATGGCGGTATCCAGGCGTTCATCCTGCAGGCTCTGGGAGGCCACCAGTGCCAGACAAAGCTGGGCTTTGTCAGCCCAGCTTTGATGGGCCGTGTCCTCGGCGGTTGCAATGACTGCTTGAAAGAACTGTGCCGCTTCGGCCAGTTCCCAAAGGTCAAGGTGATAGAGGCCTAAACTTAGCAGGGCGTCAACTTCTAGCATGCGCCAGCAGTAAAGGGTGTGGGCGTCGGTGGTGGCCGCCTGCGCGGCTACAAGCCCCTGGCGTGCCAGCGTTTGCGCCTGTTTTTGCATGGCGATCGCCGCGTGAATTTTGCCGGCAATCCAATAAACGTCGGCGAGGATGTTGCGCAGTTCGCTGGCCCGCTGATCGTCCGGTAAATGGGGCAGCAGCGTCGGAATTGCGGTCATCACTGGCTGCAGCAGTCCCATGCGATATAGAGTACTGCCCAAAGTCAGATGCTGGCCCCATTGATTGTGGCGGCTGTTGAGCAAAACCTCGGCAGCAGCGGGATAGTCCGCGATCGCCAGAGCGTGATAATAGGCTTCAAACGCCTCAGTTGCCTCAGCGATGGACGTGACACTGGCTACGCGCTCTGTCCAGAACTGTCGTGCTTGGCTCTGGGACTGCTGCCAATCGGCACTTTGATGCAGCCGTTCCAGAGCTTCTGCCTGCACTACGGGATGTAGCCAATATTCGCCCTTATGGCTTTCCAGCAGTGAGCGATTGCGGAGAGAGGAGATTACCTGCCGATGGCGAACCGGAGCAATGTCCCACATCATGGCCAACAGGGCTTCCGTGGGAAGGCGCGGGACATCTTGATAGCGAAAGGCTCCGAGTCGACAGAATAGCTGATAAGCGGCGGCATCTAAGTCCTTGAGCCGATTGACCTGGCTCGTAACCAAGTTTTTTAAGTCCAGCATTGTTAGCGGATCGGCACCCACCTCTTGCCAATAGGCATCGCCATCACCGTCAAAATCGTTACGAATGGCTCCCCGCAAAATATTCATCGCTTTAGCATTGCCACCGTAGGCGCGATGCATAGCCTCTAGCGTCGTCAGGCTAAGCTTGGTTGAACCCAAGCCCAGAAACAGCCCCCAAGTATCGAGGCTGAGTCCGGGCAAACGATAATGGGTGACCGAAACACCCGGTTCACAGAGGCGATCGCGACTGGTTAGCAGCGTTACTGTTTGTCCTTTGGGATCGCATAGCACCCGCATCAAATCGCCATAGCGGGAATGCTGCGGCCAAAAACGCCCCTGGGCATCCAAGGCGGGCTCTAAGTTATCGATAAGAATGCCCACTGGTCGCTCGCGAAGCTGTCGCTTCAGGCGATCAAGCGTCACGCCAAAGTCTTGGCCAGGCTCAATCTGAAAATCTTGCCGCAGCCATTCTTCCACCACCTGTTCCGCCGGCGTAATGTTGACAGTTTCCTTCGCCATCAGCAGCTCCAGCGTGATGTCAACCGCCTGATGCTCCAGGTACTGCTGCGCCAGCGTCGTTTTGCCGATGCCCCCTTCGCCTTGCAGCACAATCGCCCGCTGGCCCTGGGCAATCAGCTGATCGAGATAGGCGATCGCCGCTTCTCGCCCCACAAATCGACTAGCCTCACCAGCGGTCAGCGGCGGGGTTGGCGACGACGACGTTAGCTTAATCTTGGCTTGCCTCAGTGCTCGCTCCAACACTGCGAGGCTATTGCTTTTGGTAACTCGTTCGTCCAGTGCTTGGGACAGCGCTTGCCACAGCTGTGATGCGACGTCTTTGATATGCCCTTCGGTGTAGCGCAGCCGGTGGGCAATTTCACTGTAGGTTTGTCGCCGCCAGACCGCCTGTAAAATCTTTCGCTGTAGGTCATTAAGATGCTTTCCCGTAGCGCGAAACACTAGGGTATCAGCTAACTCTAAAACCGTATCTGCGCTCATCGTTGGGATTCCTGCGCTTTGGTCTAATCTAGCTAATGAATATAGAGAAGTTGCCATAGAAAAAGTGCCTAAACTTAAAGGTGTGATGAAGCCGCCGTGGTTGGAATCACTCATCATTGGGTAAACGATGAATGCCGTGATCGCCACTTTTCACCCAGCAATCCGTGTACTCTCTCCCTCAGTGAGAATAGCGAGAATTTCAGACTACTGAGTGTCAATAGCCACATGCCAGACTTTTTCCGACCATTTACCGGCTAGCAGTTGGAATAGACGCAGGCCCTTGTCCAAGCGCATGTGGCGGGAGAAGGAAGCCACGAAAAGGCAATTAACTCAAGCTCATTCGACTCGCGTTCAGCTTTTCCATCAACACTATTAAGCGTGCCAAATTTCTGAGCATAAATTTGAGCGGTTGCAGATCTTGCAACCGATTGATCGCCTGTTGTCAGGAGCGTGGGCGTGGGCGGGAGATCGTCGGCGATCGACTCAGGATTCAGGGAAACTAAAACCATTGCCGATGTTTGCAGACCAGTGAAATCTACCCGACCGACGTTTGCCGACCGACAGTGAACCATCGACTGGATAAGGTTGACGTGACCAGCACCCGAGGCAAACATGATGACTGCAGTATGGACTTCTCAGGACTCGACTGCCGATTTGGCGGGCAGATTTGCGGCTAACCCCAATAGTTGGCAATTGCTAAAGCGAATTCGGACACTGCGATCGCGCTACGTGACCGCAGCAATATTGCGCGATCGCCTCGAAGATCTGCCCCATCAGCTGAAGCAGCCCACCCTGCGGCCCTGGGGCGCCCTGCCTTGGCGCGATGTCGCCCCCGACCAGTTAATGGGCATTGACTGCGAAACCTTCTGCGCTACCTTGTTGGGCACCATCAACACTGAAGCGCCCATTCGCGACTATACCCAAAGCAGCCGCCAGTATTTGGAAGCACTGTATCCAGGGATGGCGCGCTTTGTCGGTGGGCAGGTGGATGAGGCGGGCAAACTCGTAGAACTGGGACTGTGGGAGCGGGAAGAAAATCGCCACACGCCCGCCCTCGCCAAGCTCTACAAACTACTGACCGGCCAGCGGCCAGAAATTATTCCCCACGTGGCGCGTCCCTATCAAGCTGCGGCTGATGCCCGCGGAAATTTGTATCGTCACGGTCTGCATCGGGTCGCCACTGAGTATGGCGCGACCTGTCTGTATCTGTGGATGATGGCTCACTCCACAGGCGCGCTGCAGACCGTGTTGGCGGAACTGTTGATTGACGAAATCAACCATATGACCAAGTTTTGGGGCTTCGGCATGTGGGCTTACCCGGACTCGTCCCCCGTCAAGATTGGTCAAACCTTGGGACAGGCGATGCTGCGAAAAGTTCGCGATCGCACTACCCAAGGCAGTCTGCTGCACACCCTGCGGCGCATGATGGCCGAACTCGCCTGGGAGCAATGGTCGCCCACCCAGCGGTTGACGCTGCTCTACACCTTTGACCAAGTGATGAAATCGCTTTGGCGCTGGAATCGCAGCCTGACGCCAGAGTATCTCAACGACCTGTTTGGCTGTCTACCGTCAGTGGGGAATTCTAGAAAAGATTTACCCGTTAACGCGAGCATTTTGCTGCCTGGTGCCGCTCAGCCGCCTGCTTAGTCGGATTTCCGGCCTTTTCCGGCCCCAGCATCAGAAGCATCTTGCTCAAATCAATCTATGCATACTGTTCTCAATTATTTATGGATGTCATTTTTATGAAAACGCTGCCGTTAGATATTGCTCGCGATCGCCTGCCGCAACACGTCGCTTTCATCATGGATGGTAACGGTCGCTGGGCTAAAGAGCGCGGCCTGCCTCGCATCGCCGGTCATCGCCAAGGAGCCCGCACCCTCAAAGATTTGGTGCGCTGCTGCAAAGATTGGGGCATTCCCACCCTGACGGTATACGCTTTTTCGACGGAAAACTGGCAGCGCCCCCTCAAGGAAGTCGAATTCCTGATGCGGCTGTTTGAGCGGCTGCTGCGGCAAGAGCTGATGGCCATGCATCAAGAAGGAGTGCGCCTCCAGTTTCTGGGAGACTTGTCAGAACTGCCTCCGGCGCTGCAAACCGAAATGACCCATGCCTGCGAAACCACTGCCCACAACCAAGCCGTGACCTTTAATGTAGCCGTGAACTATGGCAGTCGATTGGAAATTACCCGCGCCTGCCAGACCTTGGCCCAGCAGGTGCAAGCCGGACGCCTCAAGCCTGAAGACATTACTGAAACGGCCATCAGTCAGCAGCTTTATACCCTTGACAGTCCCGATCCTGATCTGCTGATTCGCACCAGCGGCGAGCAACGATTGAGCAACTACCTGCTGTGGCAGTTGGCCTACACTGAGCTGTATTTCACCGATCGCCTCTGGCCCGACTTCAATCGCGCCGCCTTTTATGAAGCGCTATTGGCCTATCAGCAACGCGATCGCCGCTTTGGCAAAGTCCCCTCAGCGCTGAGCGCTTAGAGATTTCAACGCGCCGAGGCAAAGTGCGTCAGCTCTCAACGTGTTGGGAACTGGCGCCGATGCTTGAAAGCTAGCGCATTGGAATCCGGCATGCGGCATGCGGTTCGCGTTCTTACAGCAAATTGCATCAGCGAATCGCTTTTAATCACGCAATCAAAAGCGGCAAAAGGGTTCAGCCAGGGCGAAGGATTTGTGGGCATGCGGTAGGCTTAGAAATTAGTGAATGAATTGCCCCATTGGCGTGGGTTTGACAGTGATATGCACAGCGATATTATTCAAACGGTCACTTCTGAAGAATCCATCGTCTTGTTTGAAATGAGCGATTCGCGGGGCAAAGCGATTGCCACTGCCCGCCATCCTCAAGAACTGGCAACCAAATCTGCTCAGGCTCTGGTGCAGGCGATGGGCACCATTCAAGCGCTGGCTAACCGCACCGCTGAAACGCTAGCCAAAGTGCCGCAACCACCCACAGTGTGTGAAGTGGAGTTTGGCATCAAAATGGATAGCCAGGCAGGCGCAATGGTCAGTCAGTCAGCCACTGACAGCAACCTGCGCATTAAATTTGTCTGGTCGGCGGGCGAAGACAGCAGGAAAGCTACCTAAGGGCTTTGCAGGTAAATAAAGTCCCTAATGGGTGGCAGGGTGGTAGGGTGGCAGGGTAAGGAAGCGTGATTGGATGTGATTAATTTGCACATCCCTAAAGGTATGTGCGATTCCAATTGCTGTCCTGGAGCTGATCAAGCTGCACAATTAGATATCGCTGCTGAGTTTGCAGCCAGCCCTCATTTTTGAAATCCTTGACAAGTCTGGTTACGGTCACGCGAGTTGTGCCAATCGCCGTCGCCAATTGATGATGGGTCAACCGTACCGGAATCCGCACGCCACAGAGCTCGACTTGGCCAAACTCTTGAGCGATCAGTAGCAGCAACTGTCGCAGGCGGTCGGCCACCAGGCGCTTGCCGGCGATCGCCAACCAGGCTTCTGACTGCTGCAGCCGCAGCACCAAATGACGATAAATGCCGGCCATCAGCAAAGGCGAAGATTCGACCTCGGCCATCGATAAAGGCAGCACATCCACATCGGTAAGCGCCGTTGCCCAGTAGGGATCCACCATAGTCAACGGCAGGCCAATTGGCATCGAAGGGCCAGCCATGCCTAAAAAGGTTTCACTGCCGTCTTGCTGAATGGTGTAAAGCTGAACGACGCCTCGGCAAACGATGAGCACCTCGTTGACGCGCAGCGGAATCGTCCGCCCTGCCGGATAAGGAGTCAGCGTGCGCTCTTGATAAAGCTGCTCAAGCACCGCCACGAAATCACCAGGAGGAGCTTGTTTGGCAGTGTCAGCAAGCAGTGAGGATTTCGCAAACACAACTGATTACTCAAAGAACAACAGTAAATTCTGGATGGAGCGTTTGACTTGGGATATACCGCTCGCCAAACCCACAGGCTCAGGCAAGTAAACCAAAACGACACGGTCCCCGGACACCTTTGGTTGTCATGTTCAACAATGATTTTTAAGATTAGGGAATCGTCTGTTTAATAAAAAATTAACGTTCGAGTAAAGTCTAAATTAGGTAAGCCTGGCGAAAGCAAACGGTAATTCATGGATGATGCGACCGAGCTTTATGATGGTGATAGGTCAGATATGCCTGAATCCGCAGGCGGGAACCCGAACATGACAGCAACTCAACCGCGTGACGTGCAAACCCTCACTATCGCCGCCGACACTGAAGTTATGCGATCGCGGAGTTGGGAGCGGCTACGCTTTGAGATTGAATATGCGCTGGAACGGGGCACCACCTCCAATAGCTATTTGATTCAGGGCGATCGCTCGGCGCTGATTGACTTTCCTGGCGAATCTTTCACCGATAGCTTTTTGACCGCTCTGACCCAACAGATCGATCCGGCAAGCCTTGACTACATCATTTTGGGCCACATTAACCCCAACCGCGCCAAGACCCTCAAAGTCCTGTTAGAAAAAGCACCCAATGTGACAGTTGCTTGTTCCAGCCCCGGCGCCAAAGCTTTAGGGCAGCTTTTAGAAGAAGATGACATCCCCAAAATTCAGGTCGTTAAAGGGGGCGAAGCCGAAATCGACCTAGGCAAAGGCCACCAATTGCGGTTTATCCGAGTGCCGACGCCGCGCTGGCCCGAAGGGCTATGGACCTATGACGAAAGCACGCGGGTGCTGTTCAGCAGCAAGTTTTTTGGCATGCACCTCTGCGACAGCGCCGTCTTTGACCTCAGTTGGCACGACTCACTGGAAGATCGCCGCTACTACTTCGACTGTCTGATGGCCCCCAATGCTCGCCAGGTCAGTACCGCCCTCGAAAAGCTGGAAGACTTCAGCCTCAGCATGTTTGCTCCGGTGCACGGGCCTGTAGTGCAGTATCACGTCCACGAGCTGCTCCACGCCTATCAAGAATGGAGTCAGCAGCAGCAGGGCAAAGCGCTGTCCGTTACCCTGGTCTATGCGTCGGCCTATGGCAACACCGCTACGATTGCCCAAACCCTAGCGCGGGGCATCACCAAAGCGGGAATTGCCGTGGAGTCGATTAACGCTGAGCAGACGGATCCTGACGAAATCAAAGCCGCAATTGAAAAATCCGCCGGCTTTCTGATTGGCTCGCCAACCCTTGGCGGCCATGCGCCGACGCCGATTCAAACGGCACTGGGGGTAATTCTTTCCAGCGCCTCCAAAAATCAACTGGCCGGCGTGTTCGGCTCTTTCGGCTGGAGCGGCGAAGCGATTGATTTACTAGAAAGCAAGCTGAAAGATGGCGGCTATAGTCTGGCCTTCGATCCCATTCGGGTGAAGTTCAAACCAACTGAGTCCACCCTGCAGTATTGCGAAGAGGTCGGCACCGATTTTGCCCAAGCGCTGAAAAAGGTGAAGCGGGCTAAAGCTCCCCGGACGCCAGCCAGTTCAGTGGAGCAGGCCGTGGGCCGATTGGTGGGTTCCCTGTGCGTCGTCACGACTCGTAAAGGGGATGCCAGCGGTGCCATGCTGGCTTCTTGGGTGTCCCAGGCCACCTTTAACCCCCCTGGTTTCACCGTCGCCGTGGCCAAAGAGCGGGCGATTGAATCGCTGATGCATCGCGATAATCCTTTTGTGCTCAACATTTTAGCTGATGGACAGCATCAAGGACCCATGCGGCACTTCTTGAAGTCGTTTGGCCCCGGAGAAGACCGCTTTGTCGGCATCGAAACCCAAGATGCTGAAAATGGCTGTCCGGTCTTGAAAGATGCGGTGGCTTATTTGGAATGTGAAGTGGCCGATCGCATGGAATGTGGCGATCATTGGGTGGTGTACGCCACCATCAACAATGGTGAATTGCTTAAACCGGATGCTAAAGCCGCCGTTCATTTTCGCAAAACCGGCACGCATTATTAGGGTGCGAGGGTAGCGGGGTAGCAGAGTGAATGGGTAGCAGGGTGGATTGGATAGATGAGAGAGCGGTCGGTGAAGCGGATGGGGGAGGGTACCGTCAGCGTGGCGACGCGCCATTTCAAGAGATTTCAAGCCGGAAATGTCCCAGATAAATGATTTTGACCCTGTACAAATTGGCATTGTATTAGCCACCTACAACTGCGATCGCGGTCATTTCACCACTCAAATCCGCTCCATCCAAAATCAAGACTTTTCACAGTGGTTCTGTTTGATTACCGATGACGGTTCTAAACCGGAAATTCAGGACTACATTGCGAAATTAGCGGCTGAGGACTCGCGCTTTATTTTTCAGATTCAGGAGACTAATTTAGGGTCATATCATAACTTTGAATATGGCCTAAAATTTTTTCGGCAACATAAGCAAATCACCCATGTTGCTTTTGCCGATCAGGATGATATTTGGCAACCCCAAAAACTCTCTCGGCTGCTGCAGGCAATGGCTAACACTAAAGCGCTATTAGTACACTCTGATCTGGCGCTGATTGATGGTCAAGGCCAGGAATTACATCCTTCAGTTTGGCAATATGAAAAGCGCCAGCCGGAGAATTTGGATGCAGAATTGTTGCTGCTGCGAAATACGGTTACGGGCTGTAGCGCCATGATAGCGCGATCGCTCTTTGATGATGCTTTACCGTTCCCCCCCCAGGCTAAGTCAGGAGACTGGTACCACGATCACTGGTTGGCGATTGTGGCGGCCCATCGGGGCGCGATCGCCCACGTGCGAGAATCCCTAGTGCAGTATCGACAGCACGGACAAAACGTAGTAGGCGCAGAAAAACAAGCGGGTACGATTCGCAAAGAAATGGCGCTTTGGCTAGCAAAAAAGGGACGATTGACCCTGCAGAGCTACCGCATCCATCGCGATTTAAGTCAGGCATTTTTTCAGCGATTTTATCCAGATAGAAAGACTGAATTACTCAATCCCTTTGCCGAGCAAAAATTAGACTTTGGCTGGGCGATTTTACGCTTAGGCTGTCGTAGTTTTGCTCGCGGCTATGGTTCCCAGGGCATTACGCTGCGGCTGTGGCTAAATAAATTTATTTTTGACTGCCGCCGCATCGGTCAACGGCTCAGGTCCTACTTGCGCCAGTCAGCCGCCCGATGAGCACAGTGGCGGTATCCATCATCATCGTGAACTATAACGGTGGCGGCGTCATTGGGGAATGCTTGGCCTCAATCTTTCAGCATCTGGATATGGCCAAAACTGAGGTCATTGTGGTTGATAATGCCTCTCAAGATGGCAGTCCCGATGTGATTGCCCATCAGTTTCCCCAAGTGCGACTGCTGCGACAGGGCGATAATCGCGGCTTTGGGGCCGCCAATAACGTGGGTGCAGGGGCCGCTCAAGGAGAATATCTTTTTTTGCTGAACTCCGACACGGTCATTCACAGCAATCTGCTGCCCGTGCTGATTCGCCAACTGGAGTCTTCGCCAAACATTGGCATTGTGGGGCCCCGACTGCTGAATCCGGACGGCAGCTTTCAGCTCTCGACGGCCTATGAAATTGGCCTGTGGGGCGAGTGGCGCACGCTGCAAACGGTGCGCCAGTATCGCCAGTCAGAGAATCGGCCCGCCCTAGCGCAGCAATATGGAGGCGATCAGTTTGTCGATATTGTGGTGGGGGCGGCGATGCTGATGCGGCGATCGCACTTTCACCAAGTTGGCGGCTTCGACGAAACGTTCTTTATGTACTTCGAGGAGTCTGACCTGTGCCAGCGATTTCGCGAGGCGGGCTGGCGCATCCTTTACACACCAGCGGTATCGCTGGTACACATTGGCGGCTATTCGGTGGCCCAGGCCGCCAGCAGAATGGCCGCCGAATATCGTCGCAGTCAGCGCTACTACTACCAGAAGCATCGCCCCAGATGGGAGCAGTGGGTCCTGCATGGCTATCTGGCATTTAAACAGTGGCGACAGGCTCGTCGAGGTCGAGACTAACGGTTCCTCCAGACGGTTTCTGCGATCGCTAAGTGACCGCAGACTGTACTAGGATGAAAGTCTGGAATTGAACGGGAACCGGCGGGTCAGTTTAATTCTGTCACTCTCTCTGCTGGGCAGTTCAAGCTTTATGGGCAACACATTTGGGCATCTTTTCCGCATCACCACCTTTGGCGAATCCCACGGGGGAGCCGTAGGCGTCATTATTGACGGATGTCCGCCCCAGATTGAAATCACTGCCGCCGAAATTCAGGTGGAGCTTGATCGCCGGCGTCCCGGCCAGAGCAAAATCACCACGCCGCGCCAGGAAAGCGATCGCTGCGAAATTCTCTCCGGCGTCTTTCAGGACAAAACCCTGGGTACTCCCATCACCGTCATGGTGCGCAACAAAGACGCGCGCCCCCAAGACTACAGTGAGATGGCGACCACTTATCGGCCTTCCCATGCCGACGCTACCTATGACAGTAAGTATGGCTTTCGCAATTATCAGGGCGGCGGTCGCTCCTCCGCGCGGGAAACCATTGGGCGGGTAGCTGCCGGGGCGATCGCCAAAAAAATTCTTCACCAATATTCCGGCGTCGAAATCATTGGCTATGTCAAACGCATTCAGGATATCGACAGCGAAATTGACCCTAATGGAGTAACGGCAGAGCAGGTCGAGAGCAATATCGTGCGCTGTCCCGATGCGGAAGCGGCAGAGCGGATGATTGACCGCATCGAGCAGATTCGCGATCAGGGCGATTCCATTGGCGGGGTGGTGGAATGTGTGGCCCGCCGCGTTCCCAAGGGGCTAGGCGCGCCCGTGTTTGACAAGCTAGAGGCCGATTTGGCGAAAGGCGTGATGTCGCTGCCCGCCAGTAAAGGCTTTGAGCTCGGGTCTGGCTTTGCCGGCACGCTGCTCACCGGCAGCCAGCACAACGATGAGTTTTATACCGACGAGTCAGGCCGCTGGCGCACCCGCACTAACCGTTCCGGCGGCACCCAGGGCGGCATTACCAATGGCGAAAACGTGATTATTCGGGCCGCGTTCAAACCCACCGCCACCATTCGCAAAGCGCAAAACACCGTGACCAACGCTGGCGATGAAACGGTCCTGGCTGCCCGCGGTCGCCACGACCCCTGTGTGCTGCCCCGCGCCGTGCCCATGGTTGAGGCGATGGTTGCCCTGGTGCTGTGCGATCACCTGCTGCGCCACTATGGCCAATGCGAGCTGTTTGATTAATCAAAAAAGACCTTAGCAGATGCAGCAAAGCGCCGTATCATCGGTGTCTAGGTGAACGTTGGGACAATTATGGGTCTGTCGCGAATTTGGGTCATGGCCAGCAATGTGTTTAAGGAAGTGATTCGCGATCGCATCCTGTATTTATTGGCAGTGTACGCGGTGGTGATGGTTGCCGCCGCCGCCTTATTGCCGCAAGTGGCAGCCGGGGGCGAAGGCAAAATCATCCTCGACATTGGGCTGGCGGGCATTCATTTGCTCGGCCTGGTGGTAACGGTCTTTGTGGGCACTGGGTTGATTAATAAAGAAATTGAGAAACGCACCATCTTGGTCCTGGTGTCGAAACCGGTAAGTCGGCTGGAATTTATCCTGGGCAAACACCTGGGCTTGTCAGCGGTGCTGGCCGTGTTGACCATTTGTTTAACCGCGATTTATTTTGCCGTTATTCTGTTAAGTCAGATTGAATTTACCGCCAGCAGTCTACTCCTCGCCATTTTCTATAACTTAATAGAACTGATATTACTGACCGCCGCTGCCCTGCTCTTTGGCGTTTTTACGAGCTCTATCCTCGCGACTTTGTTAACGATTGGCGTGTACTTAGTGGGGCACCTCAGTCAAGACATCGTGGCTTTGGGTCAACTCACCGAAAGTGCGGTTTTTCAGCGGATAACCAATGGCCTGTATCTGATTCTGCCGGATTTAGAACGCCTTAACTTTCGCAATGAAGCCGTTTACGGCATGGCCCTATTCCCATCCACCATCGAACTTGTTAGCCATTTGCTTTACGGCTTGCTCTATACGGCACTGCTACTGGCGATCGCCATCTTTGTCTTCACTCGTCGTCAATTTTAAGCAATCCTCTTTGACGCCAAGGTCTCAATTCAAAAGATACGCCGGCCATAAAAAAAGGAATGCCGTTGACGACATTCCCTCAAGGTGGTGTGGATAACGCTGAAATGTTGGCGCTAGCTGGTGGGCAGGGCTTCTGGCTGCACTGAGAGCGTTTCGACCGCTCCGTCGCGGCGGACCTGCAGCGACAGGTCAGTGCCGATGCCTGCTGTTTCAACCAAAGACTGGACGGCGGCGGCTTCGCTTACCGTCTGGCCATCTACCGAGACCAGAATATCGCCTTGGCGCAAACCAGCTCTCGCCGCTGGAGAATTGCGAACGATATCGACGATCAGCACGCCTTCTTCATCCTGAACGTCCAAATCAGTCTGGGCAGCAATGACTTCTCTGGTCTGAGCGGTCAGTTCCACCATGCGGATGCCGACATAAGGGTGATCAACCCGACCACTGGCCAACAGCTGATCAGCTAGGCGAGCCACATCATTAATGGGAATCGCAAAACCGATGCCCTGGGCGTTTTGAATGATGGCGGTATTCATGCCAATCACTTCACCGCGC
The DNA here is from genome assembly GCA_039027715.1 of Cyanobacteria bacterium P01_C01_bin.120. Classification (GTDB taxonomy): domain Bacteria; phylum Cyanobacteriota; class Cyanobacteriia; order Phormidesmidales; family Phormidesmidaceae; genus Halomicronema. The sequence goes on along the minus strand of JBCCJU010000022.1, from coordinate 569 downwards.
TCGTTGAGCAGCGGGCCACCAGAGTTGCCAGGATTAATCGCGGCGTCCGTTTGAATGAAATCGACGCGCTTGTCGGCTACGCCAACTTGGCCGCTGCTGCGTCCGGTGGCGCTGACAATGCCGACCGTCACGGTATTGTCCAAACCGAGGGGATTCCCAATGGCGATCGCCCATTCTCCCGGCTGCAACGCATTAGAGTCGCTGAGCGCCACCGTGGGCAAATTGTCGGCGTCGATGTCGATTACGGCGACGTCCGTCAACGGGTCAGTGCCCACCACTGTACCTTCAACAACGCGACCATCTTTTAGGGTTACCTGCACCGTATCGGCCCCGTCAACCACATGGGCATTCGTGAAAACAGTGCCCTCTGCCGACACAATGAAGCCCGAGCCGATGCCCTGCTCGACTCGCTGCCGCCCTTCAGGCACTTCGCCAAAGAATTCGCGGAAAAACGGACTTTGAAAGGCTTCGGGTACGCGGCTGGTGACCGTGCGTGAAGCGTCGATGCGCACGACGGCTTGACCGGCATCTTGCACAATATTGGCGACAAAACTGGAGGAAGCCGGTGC
>JBCCJU010000021.1:0-46938 GCA_039027715.1 Cyanobacteria bacterium P01_C01_bin.120 | reverse complement strand
GTTTGTGCCGATGATCATTTAACTGAGCTAAAAAGTGAGATCGGCGATCTCATCAGGTTTGATCATTTGAGTGTGACAGTTGGGTTGTTTAGGTATGTTTAAGGGGTGAATAATTCGCCTTTAGAGAATGACCTGACGCCTCCTGATTGCTGTCCGTTTTCGGGGTGTGGTTTGGCGTGCGCTGTGCGGCCTCAGCGGCCAGTGGTGGATGTCGCTGGGGCAATCGCGGCAGGTCGGTTGGTGCTCTATCGCCAGGGAATTGTGACGCCTCACCTGGTAAAGCGGCGGTTTGAGGTGTTGACTCGCCTGGTAGACGAGACGGGTCAACTGGTGCCCCCGAATATCTGGTTGCCGGAGCTGGAACGTGATGCAGACCTGGCATGGGAGTTTGACTTGTGGGTGCTGGGGCAAACCTTGAGGCGAATCTCGCCACATGACGATCAGGTGTGGGTGAACTTTTGCGGAAGCACTGTGCGGGCTGGCTTTGCGGAGATGGTAGAGACTCTGTTGAGAAAGTATGGAGTGGAGCCGGAGCGGCTATGCGTGGAGGTGACGGAGCAAGTAGCTCTGGGGAATGGCTATAAGGCGGAGTTGCAAAAGCTGATCGACCTGGGCTGTGACTTGGCAATTGATGACGTAGGGGCGGGGTACAGCAACTGGGGCAGCTTGGTGGAGCTGCCTTATACGTGGATGAAAGTGGATGGGGGATTGTTGGCATCGCCCCGTAAGTTGCTGGTGGCGAAGCACCTGATCTTGTTGGCAAAAACCCTGCGGTTGGGGGTGGTGGCTGAGTGGGTGGAAACTCAGCGGCAGGCAGAATGGCTATTGCGATGGGGATGTGACGGTTTCCAGGGCTTTAATGTGCCGCGTGAGGGAGCAGGCCAACCGAAACCTTGGCAATAATTAATCGCGGATTCAGAAAGGCGAGTTATAAGGGGACGTGTGTTCTCTTAGGTGTCTGCGATGGAATTACGTAAACCGGTGCTGGAAGGGCTTGCGGCGGTAGCAGGATTGGCGATCGTCGCGGGTGAGAGCTTAGAAACGCCTGCTGTGGCTGATGAAGTCAACTGCGATGACGGGCAGTGTGATTGGCCATCGCAGCGACGAGGCAGCGGTGTGCATTTTTGGGAGCGCATTCAGCAGGCTAAATATCTGGGGCGGATGCCGGGGCTGCAAAAGGTGGCGGCGAAGTTGCGGGAGCCTCGCAACGCCTCGGTGCTGATGGCTGAGTTTGCAGCACCAGCACCAGGTCCCACCCAAACGCCACCGCCTGAAGATGGCGCATTGCAGGCTAACAGAAATGGCGGTGGTCGTGACCCGAATGAGCGAATATCGGGTACACGGGGTTAGTTGAGTTATGGCATTCCTCTCGTTTAGCTGGGAGGGGAATGCCGGAAACCCCTTGGGAATCCTGTAGTTAGAGACAGAGCTTCACGGGGAATTGAATATGGTGGCACAACCTAAAAAGCGGCGATGGAGACTGTGGTTAGGGATTGTGATCGCGACTCCGGTGGTGGGTCTGGTTTTGGCGGTCGTTTTGCTATTGGCGGCAGGCCCGCTATTAGAAGCGACGGAGGATCATTGGGAGCAGGGTCTGGAGTATGGGATGTCAGCGGCAGAGGCCGCGCAGGATGCAGACTCACAGCAAGATTGGGAAACGGTAGCTCAGTATTGGACAAGTGCAGTGGTGGAGCTGCGTCAGGCTGAGGGGCCAGAAGTAGCCACAAAACTGGCGGAGTATGAGAGTAATCTTGAAGTTGCTCAACTACGAGTACAGGAGTTTAAAGATTTAGAGCGTGAGGTGGCGAGCACTGAAAACCAGGCCAAACGCACTGAAGCGGTAGATACCCTGGAGGCTTATTCAACTACTATTCGCTCACTTGACCCTGATAGTGCGCTCTTTGTAGATATCAGCCTTGATGCGGCTGACAGCGACTTAAACACCCTGGTGGTGCAGGTGGCACCGGGCTGGCACTATCAACCGAAGGCGGCACGGTTAGAAGCTGCAACTAACCTATGGGAAGGCTGGGCGACGCTACGCGCCCCAGAGGAGCCGGACACAGCAAGGTTACGGCTGGAGGACTCGAATGGCCGCCAGGTGGGCGGCAGTCGGGTAATCGCTGGGTCGGTGGTGTATGTAGATGACTAGAACCTCACCCCAACCCTCTCCTTGCCGAGGAGAGGGAGCTGTAAGCTTTGATTAAACGGGGTTTGAATAAATTGAATGCGAAAGGGGGCGGATCGTTAGATCGCCCCCTTTTTGGTGTGTGACAGTTGATGAGCTTTAACACCTCAGAATGCCGATCTTTGATTACTACTTAAGCCCATAAGATCGGCATTCTGGGGCGCAAGATCGGCATTCTGGGGCGCAAGATCGGCATTCTGGGGCGCAAGATCGGCATTCTCAGAGGGTTATTTTTTGTAGGGAGCATGTGGCTCTGCAGCCTCATACAGGTCTTTGACGCGAGGTTCGCAATAAACGTCACCAACCAACGAAAGAAAGTAGGCCCTTTCGTTAGGACTTAGGGCCTGAATAACCTTTTCGAGATTTGGAACAGAGAGGCTTGAATTCCCATTCTTAAACTCACTGATCTGAGAGGCGTTTACACCTGTCAAACCAGCCAGCTTTGAGCCGCTAACTCGAAACTCAAACATAGTCCTGCGTAGAGCTTCCCCGAAATCCATCGAACTAATTCTCGCAAATTGAATTAATTCAATTAAACACGAATGAATTAAAGGCGACAACGGAACAGAAGTACTATTTTCTCCCTGATGTTTATTTGATTCGGTATAAACACTTGACAAATTAGGTCGAAGGTTTTTAGATGGGCTAAACAGATTCGACCAGATCGAATATCATGCAAATAACCGAAGAACATCTGCGGTATGCCCTCGCCAAGCAGATAGCCCTCATCTTCGATACCAGTGAGCAGACCGTATCTAACTGGAGGTTGGGTAAAAATCACCCATCTGGAAGGATGCTGCAAAAGGCTTGTGATCGCACTGGGATTCCCAAGGAGACTCTCCTTCGCGGCTTGGATCTTCGTGTTCTTGACGCGGACAGGAATGAGCAGCTTCGAGTCTTTTTAGATGAAGAGCTTGCGAAGCTTTCGAGTGAGCAGGCGGCCTAAATTCAGCGGAAATACTGAGATGAAAGAGTGGTTGACAGCGCGAGAAATTGCAGGTGCGCCATTAATGCCAACTGATCCGACTTCGGTGAAGCGAAAGGCGAAGCGTGAAGTTTGGAAATGCCGCAAGCGGCAGGGTCGCGGTGGTGGCAGTGAATATCACATCAGTGCGCTGCCGTTGGAGACGCAACAGCATTTTTATATGCAGGGTGTCACCCTGAACTCTGATGGGTCGCTGGTGGTGGACTCCACCCCTGGCTCCTCCGGGGAGGGGGAGTTTGTTGACCCAACCTCTGTGGATTGGGTGCGGGGCGATGAGATTGAGGTGGATGGTCGCCGTGGGGTTATTAATGGCTTTGTCGGCTCGCCTTCTGAAGCACTGAGCATCGAGTGGACTGACAACCCCATTCATCCATTCACTGTTTACTACACAGAAATGAATCGAGTGCGCCGAGTCAAGCGTGCCGAGACCTGGAGTAGACAGAACGGTTTTGTTCTTGATGGGCGGGATTCTCCCGTGGTTGCTGACGCTACAGGGGATCGGCGATTGCCCCCCGCCGTCACTACACCCCCGGCAACGATGCCTGCTCATCAGGCTGGCCGCGAGCGTTTTGATGAGTTTCCCTCGCGGTCAGTTTCCTCTTTGGTGGGGCAAGAACCTCACCCTAGCCCTCTCCTTGTTAAGGAGAGGGGACCGGAGGGAGCGATGGCGGCAGTGGTGCGGGTGAGCATTCCGGAAGCGGAGCCAACGGAGCTGCCGAGGCAACAGCGGATCGCCATTGCCCGATGTGCCTACATACAGGCGCAGCTGGAGTATTGTGCGCAGCGGGACATCACCGCTGTGGACTGTGAATATGAGTTTTGCGAGCAGTTAAAGCAGGGGTTAATCGCCCTTTATGAGTGGGTGAAGCGGATTCAAAATCCGCCCTCTCGAAGTTCGCTGTGCCGCTGGAAAACCAAAGCCCGGCAAGAGGGGCTGCTAGAAATGGCACCGCAGCAGCGGGCGAAACGCGGGTGCGTCATTGACACTAATGACTTTTTGCGCGGCTTCATCATTGGGGTGGTGTGCAAATGGCCGCACATTAAATACACCCACATATATAGAGGGGTATTGCAGCGGTTCCCCACGCTGGAGCTGACGGAGCCGACCGTACGGCGGTGGGTGCAACGGTGGAAGCAGGAAAACCACAATCAGCTGGCGCTGCTGACTGATCCGGACGGCTGGAAGAACCGCTATCTGCCTGCCTTTGGCTCCTACTCCGAAGGGGTGACGGCGCTTAACGACCTGTGGGAGTTGGACAGTACGCCCGCTGATGTGATGTTGGCCGATGGTCGCTATGCGATCGTCGGCTGCATTGATGTGTACAGCCGCCGCGCCAAGCTGCTGGTGACTAAGACATCTAAGGCGGTGGCGATCGTGGCGCTGCTGCGCCGGTGCATTTTAGATTGGGGCGTGCCCAAGGCCGTTAAAACTGACAACGGTAAGGACTACACCGCCTTTCATATTGAGCATACGCTGCAGGCGATCGGGATTGATCATCGGCTATGTGTGCCGTTCTCTCCTGAGCAAAAGCCCCATGTGGAGCGCTTTCTCGGGACTTTTTTGCATGACTTTTTAGAGTTATTGCCCGGTTATATCGGGCATTCAGTGACCGATCGAAAGAAAATTGAGAGCCGTAAATCGTTCGCGGAACGGTTTGGCGATAAGCCGTTACAGGTCGATTTGGACCTGAAAACCTTTCAACAATATTGCGATGACTGGTGTGAAGGGGAATATGCGCAGGCCATTCACGGCAGCACGGGTAAATCGCCCGCGCAAATGGCGGTAGGCCAAGTTGTTTGCTGCATTGAAGACGAGCGACAGCTTGATCTGCTGATGGCCGAGACGGCCACCCGCACCGTGCAAAAGAAAGGGATCAAGATCGAGAACCGCTGGTTTATTGCGCCAGAGCTGGCGGGCCAGATTGGCGATCAGGTGCATTTGCGGCTACCGGATGATGCCGGTCGGGTGTATGTCTTTGCTGATGCGACCTGTGCTGATTTTATTTGCGTGGCGGAAGACCCCGAATTTACGGGCACGTCGCGGCAGGTTGTCGCCCGCAAGGCGGCGGCCTGGAAGAAACAGCAGCGGGAGGCGGTACGTTCGCTGCGGCAGTTGATCAACTCGGCAAACCTTGATGAGTTGCCGATTGAGGTGATTGAGTCGGGTCGCCAGGCGGCGGAGAAGATTGCCGCTCTGCCGGGTAAGGCCGAACAACATGCCTTGCCAGCGGCGGCGGGTGAAGCGGTGGATCAGTTCCTCACGGTGACGGCGAAGCCGCAGCCGATACCGCTGACCCCGGCAGAAGAAGAGAGTCGACAGGCGCGACTGCAGGCCGAGGCCACAGCCGAGGAACGTCGGCGCAATACGACGGAGTTTCAGAAAGACCCCTTTGGGTGGTTCTACAAACAGGTGTTTTTGCCCATGTATCGGGATGGTAAAGCCCTGGAGGCGTTGGATAGCAACGCACAGGGATATTACTGCAAGGCGCAGGAAAAGGGGCGACTAAAGGAGTTGTGGCAGCAGGCGATTGATCGTTATCAGGTCTTGACCCAGCCGCCCGAGGCCATGTAAAAACCCCTGCCCAAAGGGGCAGAGGCCAAATGTAGTGAGTTGATTATAAGTCAATGCTTAACAAAGTTGTAGCAGTGAAGAATGTGGAGCGGCTGACGGCTGCCCACAACGCCCTCAAGGGGGCAAGTTATCACCTACCAAAGATTGGCCTGATTCATGGGTTGGCGGGAGCGGGTAAAACCACGGCGATCGCTCACCTAAGCCAAGTTCACGGCGGGTGTTTTGTGAGAGCCACTGCGGTGTGGACGCCTAAGGCCATGCTGGTGGCGATACTCCGTGAGCTGGGCCGCGATGAGATTCGCGGCAATAACCAGGCCAAGCTCGATGAGGTAATTGAACGATTGGCGATCGCTCAGTTACCCCTATTCGTGGATGAGGCTGATTATCTTTTTCAGCGTCCGGCAACATTAGACATTCTCAGAGACATCCACGACCAGGCAGGGGTACCTCTCTATCTGGTAGGGATGGAGCGCATTAGTCGCAAGGTGAACAATCGTGAGCTGGTAGCGAGTCGCGTTTCGCAAGAGGTCAAATTTGCCCCCCTTGACCTGGAAGATACGCGCTTGGTGGCCGATAGCCTCAGTGAGATTCGCCTGGAAGATGACCTGTTGGAGGATTTGCACCAACGGGCACGGGGTTCGATTCGTCGAATCACGGTGGGATTGAGCGTTATTGAGACCTATGGCAAGCACACGATGGCCGACAGCTTGACGCTGGCGCAGTGGCAACAGAGCGGTCACTCATACTTTTTGGAGCGATAGGACATGCAAGCAGCGATTGAAGCCCCCCAACGTCGCTATGGCAAAACCGCAGAAGCCAAACTCCTGATATGGACGGCGATGCGGGTGTTACGAGAATTCGAGGCTCCGCAGTTGATCCAAAAATTGGAGCTGGGAGACAGGACTGTTTACGACTATGTTCAAGCCCTGTTAAACGCTGGCTATCTTAGCGTTTTGGCAGAGTATGCCCCCAAAGGTGAGCGGGGTAACTGTGCCCGCTATCGGTTGGAGAGTGACACCGGACTGTATCCGCCGCGCCCCGTGAAAGGGGTTGTGCGAGACCCTAACTTGCATCCAGAGTTTCGCGATAAGCGGGAGCGGCTATGGCAAGCGATACGCCAGCTACGGGTGATGGACAGTGCGCAGCTCGCGACTTTGACCGGACAAAACCAGGGAGCGATATCTCGGTATCTGAAATTTTTGAGTGATGAAGGCTATCTAGCGATTTTGAGCGGCAATGCCAGCGGCAAAGCCGGGAGCTGGATTACCTATCGGTTAGTGAGAGAGACGGGGCCACTAGCCCCGATGAAGCGGCGTGATGGCACGCTGTATGACCCGAATTTGGACTTAAAAGATATTAAGCGGAGGCTACTGAAATGAGATTTGACCGAGATGTGACGCCGCGATCTAACTACTTTCTGTCATCAGAGTTTGCCTTGGGGAAACTCAAGCCCATACATGAGCTGGTGGCGATCTCCGAATACTGGAACCGCCACTGGCGAATTTTGACCCGCATGGCCGCAGAAGCGGCGGGAGGCCAAGAAGTCCTGATGCACCAAGTGTCTGATCGAGCCCTGAATCAGGCACTGCGATTAGAAGGGCTGATCTCACGACGGCGCAATTACACCGGGGTGCTGGGGGTGTTGTTTCGTGAGGAACGAGACCGGCGAGAGCGGCTGTCGCGTTTTGAAGAGGCGGCTTAGCGACCTCACCCCGGCCCTCTCCTTGCCAAGGAGAGGGGGCAAGACGAAAACGACGGGGCGGCAACCCCGTCGCTAATGACCACCGATCGAATTGGAGTTTCACGATGGCTATTGCAACTGTAACGGGTGACCCCACGATTGCACGAATGCGGGCGGTGTACGATCGCCCGCGCCGACCGATTTCAGGGCAGGCGGCGAAGTTGATCGCTCGCCCCAAGGAATGGGGTTTGGCGAAGTACAGCCCTCGCTGGGGCTGGGTAACGGTTAGCTATTTCGCGACGTTTGAGGAGGCGAATCGGCATCGGTGGATGATGGAGCGGACCACAACTCATGAGGGGGCGATTAGCCACCGCGAAGATGGGGCACCACTGCGGGCCTATGAGCTGTACATCAACCGCTTACGGCGCAGAAACAGCTACGACCCCCGCATTAATACGACGTTTGTGGAGGCCATGATCTGGGCGGCACGGCGCGGCTTTGCTGTGAGCAGTGAGCTGTGCTCGGGCTTGGTGGCGTTGTTTTTAGTTGAGGAGGCGGGGTAATGGCAGTGCCGGTGTTTGTGTATCGCCCTTCCCTCGATGTGCGGGTTCGGCAGCGCTTGGAATCATTAGTGAAGGCTGAGGCAGGGGATGTCGTCATGGAGTCTGAAACCCCTGTAGATGGCCGGATCATGGTGATGGTGTCGTTTGAGGATGAGCTGACGGCGGATGCGTTTGTGGCGCAGGCGGAGGCTTTGAGCGGTGTCATCGCAGAGAAGGAAACGAGTATGCGGGTGGCGGGGAAGGTGCTGTATGGCTGAGAACCTCACCCCTGGCCCCTCTCCTAAGCCTTCTGGGCAGGCTTCGCCAACGCAAGGAGAGGGGGAGGATAACAAGCCGGATTGGATTCAAGAGCTGTCGCGGCAGTGTGACGCCAGCAGTCAGCGAAAAGTGGCGGGTCGGCTGGGGGTTTCTCCGGCAGTGGTGAACCAGCTGCTCAAGAACAGTTATCCGGGCGACATGGTGGGCATGGAGGCACGGGTGCGGGGCGAGTTTATGGCCTTGGTGGTGGCTTGTCCAGTATTGGGTGAGTTGTCGTCCAAGGATTGCCAGCAATGGCAGCGGAAGACGTTTGCGGCGACGAATCCGCTGCGGGTGCAGATGTATCGGGCATGTCGCGGTGGGTGCCCGCATTCGTCGCTGGGAGGTGGATGATGCCAGGCAGCAAAACATCTGAAGTGACTCGCAAGTTTCAAGAGCCGGGCATCGCCGATCGCATTCTCGCGCTGTGTCGCCATCAGGGTAAGAAGCCAGAGAATTTGGCGATCGCCCTCGGCATCAATCGAGTGAAGGACTACAAGCGGCAAATTGAGGCCGCGATGGATCAGCTGATTGAAGAGTGTGATTTACCGCTGTCTAAAAAGGTATACGGGCTGAGACAGGACGGCACTCGCAAGCAGGATTCGTATGTTGTTTACAGCTTGGCTGGCCCAGCCCCAGCCCCTCGGTCCACGGGCCAGGAACCAATGGTGACAGTGTCACAAATGGACGCCTCAGTGCCGCCTGAGTTTGAGATCAAGCGATTGCCGGTGGGTAAGCGGGTGAAGTTAAAGCCAAAGGAGGAAGCAGTGGCTAACGGTAATGCCGAGCGGAGTGTCCGACGACAGATGGATCTAGAGCGGGTGTTAGCGGAAATTCCGACGTGGCCGTTAGAGAAACTAACCGTTACGGATGTGAATCGGGCGATTGGCTGTGGCAATGGCTATTTGTATCAGGATCCGACTCGTAAGGAGCGGGTACATGCCGCGCTGATCGCACGCAGAGAAGAGTTAATCGCAGCGGCTGGCCAACCAGAATCACCTCAGCAGTCCACTGCCGTAGAAGAGGAAACGCAGCCGAAGGGGCGAGAGGTCGATCGCTTGGCTGAAATTATCAAGGGTTTGCGTCAGCGCAATGAGGAGCTAGAGCAGCAACTGCAAGCAGCTCAGGCTACCCAGTCGAATTCAATTGCTGATTCGCAAGCGGATGTTGCAGAAGGGTTGCAGTGTCGGGTGCAGACCTTAGATGAGGAGATTAAAACGCTGACGTTGCAGATTGAGCAGCGGGAACAGCGACGGAATGAGCTGCGGCAAAAGCGGGACGTGATCGAGGAAGTGATCTCGTTACTTGCGGGCTGACCGTTGGGGATATAGCGGGTTCGAGTCCCGCCAGTCCGGTTCTCCAGCGGCAACTGGAGATTGACCGAAGAACCTGAATGGAGTTTCACAATCATGACCAATCAAACGCCCCCATTGCCGGAAGTTCCTTATTGGGGTAAAGCATCTGCATCAGAACCGACCTGGCCGTTTTATGACCAACTGCCTCGGCAGTACCGGGTAAACCAGCAGACTGGTTTGTTTATGCGTGGCAGTCAAGACTTAGGGTCGGAACTCAAGCTCACTGTATTTGACTGTCGCTGGGATACCGGGGCGATGGGCAAAGGTGTCGAACGTTGGGGCTTTGGCCTACAGATTTGGCTGGATGTCGCATTTGTCGATGAGCAGGGATTTGTTTCTATCTGCTCGATGAAGAAAGACAGCGCGACCAACCTGCATATTCAACTGCAGGAAATTTATAGGTCAGGAGCTGCCCCGTACTGCTACGGCATTCACCTGCGGTTAGACGAGATGCAGGGGCAAGACGGCACATACTTTGTGGCCAGGGTTGCCGACACTCGGACGACTAAGGAAATCGAATACAAGGCGATTCATGCCTTTGTTGCTAGCAACCAGTTTACGTGGCTGCTGTTAGGCGAGACAACGAAAGGCCCGCACGACGATTTGCCGGACGGTTCGGATTACTAGGGACCTCACCCTAGCCCTCTCCTTGTCAAGGAGAGGGGACTCAGTTGCCCCACATCCCTACAGTGCCAAACCATGCCCCTCACCACACAGACCGTCAAGGATGAACTGCTGCTGCACCCTGGTGTCCAGCGGGCGATCAAGGCCCCGGAGTTGGCGGCCAAGATTCTCAAAACGGTGCCCACCGATGGCGATACGCGCACGGTGCGCAAACTCGTCAAAGAGCTGCGGCTCAAGGGTGAGCCCATTTGCTCTCACAGCAGTTCCGGCTACTGGTGGGCGGCAAACCCGGAGGAGCTGCAGGCGGCTTGCGAGTTTCTGCGCGGCAAGGCCTTGAGCAGTTTGAAGCAATACAGCTACCTGCGACGGTTTGTGTTGCCTAAATTGACGGGGCAGCTCTCGCTCGTCAATCAGCCGACTGATGAGCCAGAGCCGAGCGTGATGGCGCTGCCGGGCAATCTGCTGGCGCTACTGGATGAGCACTGCGCCGAAACTCATGTCCCGAGGGATATGGCGGTGCGGGCGGCGGTGGCGCGGTATCTGACGGAGCAGGGCATGAAGGCGGCAAAGCGATTTTGTGATTAGGGGCGGCAACCCCTAGCGATATCGAGCAAGATGCCCAACACAAAAGGAGTTTCACGATGGTAGTTAAGACCGGATCGATTTATGAGCAGTTTTTGATGCAGTGCTTAGCCTGTGCGGTGCGTACGTTAGCGAAGCAGACGGGTCGCAGCTACGCCTTTTGGGTATCGGCGATCTTTGGACAGGGGAGCGCGGCCATGCGCGACAGCTTCAAGCGGCGGGTGCCTGAGACCTCTAATGAGGCGCGAGAACTGAATCAGATCAAGGCCCAAATGGAGCGGGAGTCAGTGCTGGCGCAGTATGACGACGCTGAAGACTAGATTCCGATTCATTGTGTGTGCCGCCTGGGACTCGACTTATTCAGAGGCGGCACACACCTCTTTGGGGAATGCGCTAGAGGATGCAGCCCAGCTGACCGCTACTGAGGAGTATGCCGATGCGTCGGTGTGGGTGGAGTGGGAAACCCCGGAGGAACAGCGATATCTACTCGCTGTATTTCAAGAAGTTTGCGAGGACTAGACGATCATGGATTTTGAGCCGGGAACCCGCGTTTATTGCGGTACTCCTGAATCTCCAGGCACTGTCACAAGCCAGGAACGCAATAAAGTTTGGGTGCAGACAGATGATGGGCGGCATGTCGGCGTCAGACCTGACAAGTTGCATTACCTACCAGCATCAGAAGCGACGGTAGATTTGACACCAATTGGTGTCAAATCTGAATCGATCGAGGCCGATCTGGAGTGGACGCGATTGACTCCAGTTGAAGAGAAGCGCCTGGACGAGCTAGAGGGAGAGATCGAGGAAGGGGCGATCGCTATTTTTCGGGCGGGCTTTGCTCTAGCTGAAGTGCGCGACAGCAAACTTTATCGAGCGAGTCATCCTACATTTGAGGACTACTGTCGCGATCGCTGGGGCCTCAGTAAGACTCATGCGAATCGGCGCATCGACGCTGCTAAAGTGGCCCAAAATTTGACACCAATTGGTGTCAAACTGCAGCGCGAAAGCCATGCCCGCCCTTTAGCTAAGTTGCCCCCCGAGCAGCAGCGCCAGGCGATGCAGCTAGCTCTAAGCTTCGATATCCCCATCACGGCCAAGGCGCTGGAGCAAGCATCTCAGCAGGTTACCACGGGCGAAGCCCCCAAGGGGGAGCGTCTCGACAACCCCGATGCGCACAACGAATACCCCACGCCGGATCACGTTTTGGAGCGCGTGTATCGCTGTCTCGGTACGGTGGACCTTGACCCCTGTAGTGATGGCTGCTGGCCACCCAATGTGCAGGCGACCCACCACTACACCGAACAGCACAATGGCTTGGCGCATGAGTGGTTTGGCAAGGTGTATTGCAACCCGCCCTATGTGAAAGGGTGCCTGCCAGAGTGGACGCCGAAGCTACTCAAGGAATTCAACGAGGGGCGGGTGACAGAGGCGATTTATCTGGTGCCTGCGTACACGGCTGAGGGGTGGTTTCAGCTTTTGCGAGAGTTTCCCCGAGGGTTCTTTCGGAGTCGTTTGAAGTTCAAGGGGCAGTCATCGCAGGCACGGTTTCCCTCGGCGATTTTCTACCTGGGGCACAACACTAACGCCTTTGGCGCGGCGTTCCATGACCTGTGTGATTTTTACCTGTTAAGCAATTTGGAGGATTGAACAGTGACCATTCAACCACTTAGCAACCTTCAAGAGCAGCGTGAAGCGCGGACGGTGGCAGCAGCAGTACAGCGGAATAGTGCGGGTGTCGCGACCAAAACCGAGTTGAGTTTGGCGATCTATCTGCTCCGTGCTCTGGCACAGATTGAGGCGTTGACCGCGCTGGTTGATCCGACCAGTCTGCGCTTCTCCACCGGCAGCAATCACCGCTATCCGGGGCTGGTGACGGCGGGGCTGGGTCACTTGTGGGTCGGCCCCAACTTTAATGATTTTGCGCCGGCTCTGGTCGAAGCCTGCCGCAAACATCTGAAGTCACACAACTTGCCCGCGCAGCGAGGTCATGCGCTGGATTACATTCGCAATCGGATTAAGGAGGGCGACTTTGGGGCGTTGGAGCAGCGGTGGGAGGAACGGCACAGGCCGGAGGGGACTAGGACGGCGGTGGGTGATGAGGGGCAGGGGAGCGCTGCGCCGATAGTCCAGGTGCTGGATGAGAGCACGGTGCCACCGTATGGCACTCCGGCTTGGTACGAGTGGATGGATCAGCGGCAGGGAGGTGGGACATGACGCGGGGAATCCCAACTGGCGCTAGTGATGTGATGTTTGGGCGGCCTGATGGTGAGCTGTTTTTACCTGCTAATGGAACAGAGGGCGAGATCTTTGAGGGGTGTTGGTGCCAGCGATGCTCTAAGGACCAGTTTGATGCTGGCGGCGATAGTTGCACCATTTTGCTGAATGCTCTCTGTGGCGAGCAGCCGGAGGAGTGGCGATATCAAGACGGGGTGCCTGTTTGTACGGCGTTTGAGGCGAATGGCAATTCAGGAGGTAATTCCTGATGGTGGCTTATAACTTTCAGTCACGTTTTGCTCTGGCTGTGGAAGACGGGACGAAGCGGCAAACGATTCGAGCGTTGGGCAGGCGTCGCCATGCCAAGCCCGGTGAGATGCTGCAGCTATACACCGGGCAACGCACTAAGCAATGTCGGTTGTTGCGAGAGGACCGATGCCATGAGGTGTGGCCTGTACTGATGACACCTAGAAATCTGCAAAGTGGAATCATCGTGGCCCGCGTTTCTGTGGCAGACGTGCCGCTGTCAATCAGTAACATCTGCGCTCTTTCTAGGGCGGATGGATTTGCCTGTGTGGCTGACTTCTTTGATTTTTTTCGCAGTCGCCTGCCGTTTGAGGGGGTGTTGATTAAGTGGTAAGTCAAGCAGATCGCATCTCTAAGGCAATTGCTTGGTACGAGGCGAACCGTGAGGAGATCGCGGCGGCGCTACCCCTAACTCACCAAGGAACAACGTGGACGCCTGCGGTGCTGAATTTTCAGGATGATGCGATCGCCAAATACCGCGATGGTGAAATCGGCAAGAAGCTAGCTGAGGTGTATGTACTCAACTCAATACGGCGGCTTTACAGGGCATTTGAACGGAGTAAAAAGGAGGTTAAAAGTGGCGAATAAACGGAAGGCCCTCACCCCCAGCCCCTCTCCCAAACCTGGGCGAGGGGGGCAAGAAGTCCCGAAGGCGGAGCGGAGTCGGTTGATTAAGGTGATTCACACGGCCCAGCGAGAGCTAAAGCTAGGTGAAGCAGACTACCGCGCCACGCTCGAAGGGGTGACGGGCAAGCGGAGCTGCAGTGATATGGACGCTGCAGAGCTGATGAAGGTCGTTGAGCGGATGCGGGAGCTGGGCTTTAAGCCGAAGGGTGGCAAGACTCGCAAGGGTAAGCTCAGCCCTAAGACGCGGGGCACTGCTGCCAGTGAAGACCAGCGCAGCAAGATACGGGCTCTTTGGATAGAGTGCTACAACCTGGGCGTTGTCAAGAATCGCTATGAGCAAGGATTGAATAAATTCGTGCGCCGCATGACTGCTGTGGATCAAGTTGATTGGCTTGTCAGGGCAGAGGATTGTAACAAAGTCATTGAAGCGCTTAAGGCAATGAAGAAACGAGGTGAAGACGATGCTGGTGGTGAAGCTTGAGGTGTGGCCGGGTGGCGACCAGAGCCGCGCTTATACTGTCGGCGAGGCTCGCATAATTAACGACCTAACTGGGACGCCGCAGCATGGCAACTACGATGTGCAACTGATGCACAGTGGCAAGTATGTACAACGTCAGGGCGTGTGGCGACAGGGCAGGGTGGTCCGGCATTTGCGGAAGCTGTCGCCTTATCACTTAGTGCAACGGGCATTAAAGGAGGCGCTTTATGGCTGAGCAGACAACCTCACCCCAGCCCTCTCCTTCTCAAGGAGAGGGGGCCGAGCAGGGGGCACTGGCGACGTTGCCAAGGATAGAAGATCTGTCTTCGATTAACGCTGAGATCCAGGTGCTGTTTGAGTTGTTGGCGTTCCACGATCGCCGATTTGGCATAAACGGCTATCGCAGTTGTCGTCTCAGCGATCGCGCCCCAGAGGGCCATGCGATCTACGATGGGTGGCAGCATCCAGCACTACAGACGTTCATGGCAAGCAAGGGATACCCTGACCATCGCTGTATTGCCCCCCATGACCTCCGTGCGATCGCGTGGAATCTGCAGAAGAAATTAGCCGAGTTTGAGGGCAGCGATCGGTGAAGACTCGCGGTGTACCGCCCACCGTCCAAGAAGTCATCGACGTGGTGGGTGAAGACAAGGCTCTCGCGTTGATGGAGCAGTTTGCCCGGCAGCGCCTGACGATTCCCGTTGACCCGCCCTGTGTGCATCCATTTCTAAACGTGTTAACGCCGGAGGAATTTATTGAGTTGTGTTTTCGATGTGGCGGTTGGCAGTGGCAGATTCCGGCAGGTGAGCACTTGAAGCTCAACGCTCGCAATCGTGAACTGACTAGGCTACGCCAGCAGGGAGCGAAAATTGCTGAATTAGTGCAGCGTTATCAGCTCACTGAGACGAGGATTTTTCAAATCCTGAAGGAGCAGCAAGAGAGCTAAAACGTTTTAGAGATTAAGAGGCTTGACTTGTTCCCGCCCATTGTCGCGGGGGCATCACAAACCCTCTAGCTAAAATAGATTTACGAAGCCCTGGAGTATATGCGCTCTAGGGTTTCATGCTTCAGGATATAAATGCCATAATGCGTGTATTGAGCTTCGGTGTTGATGGATGCCAGAACCGCAAGATCCTAAAGGTGGTGACTCTGCACCAGAATCTTCTCCTCGTCCAGAGTCCATACCCTCACTTCCTAGAAAGGTGCCCTGGGTTCCTCCTACTCCTTTTGAGCCACAGAATAGAGAGGAGGATGTGTTTCATGGCCTGTCGGGTACAGATGTGTTGTATGGCGGCTCAGATGAGGTGTTTCATGGCCAGGGGGGTACAGATTATTTAATTCTCGGCTCGGATTACGAGGTGTCTCTGCCGGACAGAAAGTTGATTGATGGCAGCGAAACGAACCCAGCCTCACTCGAACTAGAAATAGACATCCCCGACGACCTCCCCCCCGAAAAAGTCCGAGAACTTGTACAACAAGCAGCGCTCGCCGCCGATGCCGTGCATCGCTCTAATGGTGGCAGTGGCCTCACTATCGACACCGTTGAAGTCTTTGAAGACAGTCGCGTACCGGAGGGTTCGCGCCAATGAGCAGCCCCCGCCGAAAAATCGTTATTCGCATGGTCGCAAGAGACCTTTCGGACTCTGAGGCGCTGATTCAAAAGGTCGCAGATACGTTTCCCGATGACGATATCGAAATCGATGCTTCAAGTGAAACCCAGGCAACTTCAGCCCCTGACCCCGAAGCCCTGAGTAACGCCCAAAATACTCTCGACATCCAACACCAGGCATACCAGCAAGGAATGGATGAGGCACCCTCGCAAGAGGAGGCAACCAATCGAGTTCTGAATATCGCAGGCAAAGTACTGCAGGCAGGCGGCAAGCTGACGGCGCGGGTACTGGCAACCGAAGCCATCAAGGCAGAACTAGGTAAGGTTACTGAACGCCTCAAAGACTTGATGTAGTTCCTCTCGCTGGGCACCCTAACCCCAACACAACCGGGTGCCTCAATGCCTCAAGAACCGTCTCCTCACTTTCGCCTTCGCCGCGTCCTCATCGCCGCCGCTGTAGGTATCGCCATTGTCGGCACTCTCTCCACAATTGGCCGCATGGGGTATCATCGTTATCGCGTCTGGCAAGCCAACGGCGTCTGGTGTGCGTTGGGTAATGACATGGACGGCTGGCAGGTGCGCTACGGAGAGGAAAACTGCCCAGATCTCTAAAGCCGGATGTGAACCACCTCTAGAATCGCCTCACTTCAGGATGCAGAGCTAAAACCTTTTAGCTAGAGGGTTTTGTCGCCGCCGCCCACAATAGCGGGGACGATTCATAAACTCCTCTGTGAAACTCCACAGCACCCTCCTTGCTCAATCTGCTGAGCCAGTTGCCCCTCCTGAGACGCCCTTGGGTTTGTCTTGGGAGGGCTTAGCGTTGGTGGGTGCTTTGTTTTTTGGCGTCACCAAGTGGCTGTTGGGGCGCGAGATTGCAAGACTTGATAACACCCTCAAGGAAACAGATGTTCGTCTCCAAAAACTAGAGGGCAAGCAGGCTGACCAACAGGTGGAAGCCGCCACGATCGCACGGCTCGATAACAAAGTCGGGCAGCTAGATACTGATGTTCAGCAGCTGAAGCAGGCATTAGCCGTCTTGCCCAAGATTGAACAAAAGGTCGACCACATTGAGGAAATTCGGGCCAGCATTGGCACCCTAAATCAGCGGTTTGACAACTTGGGATTTGCGCTCAATCAAACCCAGGATTTATTTCATCAACACCAAAAGGAATTGATGGGATTCCGCACGGAAGCGAGTCGCAATTATGTCGAGAAAGAAGACGACACGCGCTATAAGGCCATCCTCGACAACAAAATGACTGCCCTGTGGGACCGCGTTGATCGCCTCTCCGGCAGCCGCTATCGAGAGGACTCTCAAGATGTATGACCAGCAGCGAATCATCCGGGAAGAAGTTCGCGGCCACATTCTGAAGGCGATTGATCGCCATCGCCCAGAAGCGACGGGCATCGGCTTGATTAATCGTGGGTTGACTCATTTAGGGATTCGCCTGCAGGATGACGAGCTGGTCGGTCATTTGAAGTACTTGGCTGACAAAGATATTCTCAGTTCCGCTAATCGTGGAGCTGACTGGTCCCTGACGCCTTACGGTGTAGACGTGGTGGAGGGCAGCGTAGAGCGACCGCCCGGCATTCCAGAAATGTCGATGCTCAGCCATGCAGAAGTGCAGCGACGCTGTGAAATCCGTTGGCGCATCCTCACTGTGCTGGACATCACTCGCACCACTGGCAGTTTGGGCGAAACAGTTCAGAATTGCCTCAGCGATGTCGATTTTGTGGTTAGCGATAAAGAACTGAACCGCGAGATGGACTATCTCTCGGCGAAAAATCTAGTCCTTTGGAAAGGTGATACTGCCAGCCTGGAATGGTCTGCCTACCTAACTGTTGAAGGCGCTGATGTAGTCGACTACGAGAATGATGCGCCTGCTGGCCTCGCTCGGCCCAAAAAGTTTTGGGAGGGCTAACTGATGCCGACCCGTGCCATGGAAGTGCAGTTGCCGCCCGAAGTCCGCACCGAGCTGGAGCAAAAGCTGGTCAAAAATGGCTTTGCTGACTATGCCAGCTTGCATGAATGGTTGCAGGGTAAGGGCTACGCCTTCAGCATCACGACGGTGAAGCGATTTGGTAAGCGCTTTGAGGAGCGCTGCGAGATGGTCCGCCTGGCCACTCAGCAGGCTGACATGATGCGCCAGCACTTTGGCGATGACGAGCAGGCGATGAGTGAGGCGAGCCTGCAAATGGCGCAGTCGCTCATGTTCAATCTGATGCTGGAACGGGGCGAGTCGCTGACGCCGAAGGAGATCAGCATGATCACGCGGGCCTTGAGCGATACGACCCGCGCCAGCGTGGCGGTGAAGAACTATCAAGATGCGTTTCGCGCCAAGGTTGAAGCCAAAATGCGGGAATTGGAGCAGGTTGGCAACCAGGGGCTCAGCACATCGATTGATGCCCATACCCTCAAGCGTGTCCGGGAGGAGATTTATGGTCTCTTCTAACGCCCCAGCAATTCCCTTGTTGCCGTACCAGATTGAAGCGATGCGCGATCGCGCTCGTTTCCTGTGCCTATTCTGGGCGCGGGGTGTCCGCAAGACCTTCACCGCCACGCTCAAGATTGTGGACTACGTCTTTGAAGCCGAGAGCCAGGGTAAGCGCGAGCCGTGGAACATCATTTCTCGTGGGGAACGGCAGGCCCTAGAGGCCATGCAGGAAGTGAAGAAGCACTATCGAACCTACAACGTAGCCGCAGGCGAAATCACCGGCCATGACCTATGGAGCGAAAGCGAAGGCCGCCACGTCAAAATCTACGAAGTCAACACCCCTGGCAAGAGCCGCATTCTCAGTTTGCCTGCCAACCCGGATACCGTGCGGGGCTTTACTGCCAACATTTACCTGGATGAGTTTGCCTTTCACAAAGACAGTCAAACGATGTGGAAGGCGGTGTATCCCTGCCTGCGCGGCCGCCTGAAGATGATGGTCAGCTCTACCCCGCAGGGCAAGGGCAACCGCTTTTACCAGATCGCCACTGACACCACCGACACTTGGAGCATCCATAAAACCGACATTTATGAGGCGGTTAAACAGGGTTTACCGTTTGATATTGAGATGGAGCGGCGGGCGCTGAACGACCCCGACGCCTGGGCGCAGGAGTATGAACTGAAATGGCTGGATGAGGCGAGCGCCTGGCTGAGCTACGACCTGATCAGCAGTTGCGAAAGCGACCTGGCGGGTGACCCGCTCATTTATGACGGTGGCACCTGTTACCTGGGTATGGATGTGGCCCGCCGTCGCGACTTTACGGTGTTGTGGGTGTTGGAAGAACGGGGCGGCACTCTGTGGACTCGTGAAGTGGTGAAGCTGCGCCGCGCGGATTTTCGCACTCAGTTGGATGAATTGGGGCGTCTGCTCAGCACTTACAAAGTGATGCGGGGCTGCATCGACCAAACGGGTCTTGGTGAGTTCCTGGTCGATGAAGCGAAGCGGCTCTATGGCACTACGCGCATTGAGGGTGTGCTGTTTACCGGAGCGGTAAAGCAAGACTTGGCGACCCAGATCAAGCAGAAGTTTGAAGATCGCCTGGTGCGGATTCCCATCGATCGCGACATCCGTGACAGCTTCCACGCGGTGAAAAAGACCACTACCACCGCTGGCAATCCCCGCTTTGACGCCGATCGCACTGACCAAGGACACGCTGATGAGTTTTGGGCTTGTGCGCTGGCTATTCACGGCGCGACAAATCCAGTCACACCGATCGAGTTTCAAACGTTGGGGCGACCGTCGCCAGTGCTGGATGCCTTTGCTGGCCAGACCCGCAATAGCTGGGGTGCCCGCTTTGGCTCAAAGTCCCCAAAAGTTGGATCACGAACCGGAGGCTTTGATCTGTGACTGACAACTGTACGGGCGCAAAGCCATGCGCCCCTAACGACGACGATCGCCCGCTGCAATTCAACAGTGTCGATATCAATCTGCGGCGCTACTTCTTTGCCCAGATTTATGGACAGCTCTGCGCCCAGGCATTTCGCTATTACCTGGAAACAGGCCAGACGATTATCTATGCAGACGTTGCTGAAAGCGCCAGACACATGACCGAAGCCGGGCTCAAGGAGGTGACCGATGGGGAAGGTGAGTAAAAAGCTGGTGCTGGCCCTGCTAGCGTTGCTGCCCGCGTGGGTGTTTGCCGTCATTGTGGCCTGGGCCTGTCTCAAGGTGGTGTTTTGATGAGCTGGAAACGATTTCGCCCAATGCTGATCGAGCTGGGAATCAGGGTTTTAGGTTTCTTGGTGCTGGCCTTGTTTATTGGTGCCGTTACTGGAGTTGGATGATGTTGACTGCTGTGGCTGCGGCTAAAATTGCCGCTCGTTTATTGACCGGACCAGATAGCGATCGCGACCTGATTAATAAAGCTCTGCGCGATCGCGGCCTGCCTCCCTATTACCTGGGCGAGCATGGCCTCAATGTGGAATATCAGATCGCTAATACGCCGCGCCGCGTATGGAGCTGGCGCAAATTCGATCTGGTGATGGTGCAGTTTTACCTTTACTACCTGCCCAACATTCCCGAGGACCGCGAACCCAATATCAACGATGAAATCGTTTTGCAGTTGCGCTAAATCTCGAAAATCGCCGTTAAACGGAGTTTAATCACCCATCCGCCCCTTTACCCCGAAGTCACCGCACATTTCTGCGTCCACACTCTCTCGCCCCTTCTAGACGATTCTGAGGCCGATCATGCTCAGCCCCGCCCAAACCACGCAAATTGTTGACACCACTCCGGTCGATGACGAGCCGTTAAAAGGTGCTGATATGGAGCGTGAGATCGCCACTATTGCAGGCGGGCGCGACATTACGCGCCCCTACATTGACCCGCTGGGCAATCTGCTGCTGCCACAAGATGAGGTGCTGTTGCTCAAAGGGCAACTCGGCTGGCGACGGCTAGAGCTGTATGAAAAGGTGCGGCAGGACGACCAGGTCTTTAGCTGCATGCAGCAACGCATTCGTGCCGTGACTGAGGCGCAATGGGAGGTGATTCCGGGTGAGCGCCAGGGGCGCAGCAACACCAAGGCTGACCAACGCGCGGCCGACTTTATCAGCGATCAGCTTACCAACAACTTTGGCGGCAAGGGCAGTTGGGATAACTGCACCGAAAAGATGCACTGGGGCATTCTCTACGGCTATTCTGTCGCGGAAGTGCTGTATGGCCGCGATGGTCGCTATGTGGCGATCGATGGCGATCGAGGCGGCATCAAAGTGCGGAACCGTAAGCGCTTTCAGTTTGATGTGTGGGGTCGGCCTCGCCTGATCACTCCCACCAGCGTGTATGGCGAAGTGCTACCGACGCAGAAGTTTTGGCACTTTAGCACCGGGGCGGATAACGACGATGAACCCTATGGGCTGGGCCTGGGTCACTGGCTCTACTGGCCGACCTGGTTTAAGCGGAACGACCTAAAGTTTTGGCTCTTTTTCCTAGAGAAGTTTGGCCAGCCGACTGCCAAAGGTAAGTACCAATCGGGGGTGCATGACAAATCTGAGCAGGCAAAGCTGCTGAATGCACTGAATGCCATTCTCACGGATGCCGGAATTATCATTCCCGATGGCATGGAAATCGACTTGCTTGAGGCGAGTCGCAGCGGTACAGCGGACTATAGCGCGGTGTACGCCACGATGGATGCCGCGATCGCCAAGGTCATTCTCAGCCAAACCATGACCACCGATAACGGCAGCTCCCGCTCCCAAGCGGAGGTGCATGAGCGCGTATCGGAAGACGTCAAGAAGGGCGACTCCGATTTACTCAATGGCTCGTTTAATGGGTCGGTGGTGCGATGGCTGGTCGACTACAACCGTTCAGTGCTGGGCGACTGCACCTATCCGCAGGTGATTCGCCGAGTAGAGCCAGAGGCTGACCTTGATGCTCTAGTCAAACGGGACAAGGTGCTGTTTGATATGGGCTACCGCCGCACGGAGGAAAGCGTGGCGGAGGTCTATGGCGAGGGCTATGTCTATGAGCCAAAGCCTGCGCCGCCGCCGCTGATGGGCAGGTTGCCAATTGAGGGTGCTGACGGGCTGGAAGCCCCACCACCAGAGAGTGAAGCCGGGTTGCCAGAAGAGGCTGATGAGACCTCACCCCAACCCTCTCCTGCCGAAGAAGAAGGGGAACAGTCAGAAGAGGTGGAGTTAGCGGCGGCCACCCCCACTGCTGGCCTATATGCCCAGCGGCTGCAGGGCCAGGGTTTGTTTGCGCCGATGGTTGAGCGCATTCGCGAGGAATTTCAGCGCATTGTCGGCGGCGGTGGCAGCTTGGAGGATTTTCGGGATTATCTGAACACGGCTTTTCCCGATTTGCCCACAGGAGATGCAGAGCAGGCATTAGCCCAGGCGATGACGGCTTCGCGATTCGCGGGTCTCTACGAAGCTCAGGAGGGTGAGTAGTGGAAAACCTGAAGATTCAAATTTTTAATCACGCAGGAGATGCTCTTGTTTTGCGTCTGCAGCACGACATCAAAAACGGGTGGGCGGTAAGCACTGGTCCTTGCTCAACGTTGCCGGATGCTTTTGATGAGCTAGCACTGATGATTGAACGTTCCACGGTCATCCCCACTGAGCTGAAGCAGCGATTACTAGAGGGCGAGTAAATGAGCGAATTTTTCCGCGATTGTGTCATGTGGGCACAGATAATTTTGGCCTTAATTGTGGCAACCTTGCTGCTGCCACTCACCAAACTTTGCTATCGCTACGACAAGCAGTTGGCATCCCACCCGCTGACAAAAAGGATCGCGGAGAGCTATTTGAACTGGCTACTGAGCCTAGTGCCAGAAAGGTGGAATGTACGCGAGAAAGAGAAGAGACGCCAGGCCAGAAAGGCAGAGCTTGAGCACTTTCTAGGACGAGAGGTTGAGTGATGCCGGAATTCGACAGCCTCGAATCAAAGTTTTATTGGGAGTTGATACGGCGGCAGTTGCAAACCATGCCTCGTCAGATGCTAGAGCAACAGTGCTTTTTTGCCCTGCTAAATATGGCGCAGCAGAAGGCCATAGCAAACGAACTGCGCGATCAGCTACACCACGTTTGCGAGGTGCTTCGTGTCTTTAGATGATCGCTATCGCACTCTGCCGTTTCAAGCTGCCATCGACTTTATGGCAGAGAAGATCACGCTGGATTCCGATTCGTGGCGTGACTTTACTGACGATGAGCATGATGCCGTGTTTATGGTGGCCGGAGCAAAGGGTTCGGTGTTGAGTGAGTTACGCACCGCCGTGGACTCAGCCATTGCTGACGGCCAGCGCCCGGAGGAATTTCGGGAGCGGTTTGAGCAGATCGCCGATGGCTGGGATGACATGCGCGGTGATTCTGCGTGGCGTGCAAATACGGTGCTATTTACAAACTTAAGAGCCAGCTATGGGCGAGGCCGTGACCAGCTACAGTTTGACCCGGCAGTGATGGCTGCCCAACCCTTCGCAAAGTACGAACACAGCGATAGTCAGCATCCACGACCACTGCATCTGGCCCTCGATCAGCAAGTGTTTCGCAAAGACAACATACCCTTTGCCCTGCCGAATGGATTTGGCTGTGACTGTCGTTATACGAGCCTGAGTCAGCGCGATGTCGATCGCTTGGGCCTGGAGGTGAGCGATCTGAGTCGCGGCGATGCGCTATCGGTGGACATGGATGGCCGCACCTATAACCCAGTCCTAGAACCGGCTGAGGGATGGGATCGGATGCCCAACCCCAACCCCCAACAGCGCCGCCAGGAAGTCTTGGAACGCATCGCCGATCGCGCCGTGCCGGAAATTGCCACTCAAATTCGTGTCTTTATTGCTCAGTTCTTAGCAGGGTTGGGAGATGAATAGGCAATTTCATGAGAGTTTTTTAGCCACCGCTTCTTTAAGTGCCGCCAGCTTTTTCGGCTCGATGATCACTCCTTGAATGTTGGCCCCGCTGAGGTCGGCCTCGCTGAGGTCGGCCCCGCTGAGGTTGGCCTCGCTGAGGTCGGCCCTGAAGAGATCAGCCCCGCTGAGGTCGGCCTCGCTGAGGTTGGCCCCGCTGAGGTTGGCCTCGCTGAGGTCGGCCCCCCTGAGTTTGGCCCTGAAGAGATTAGCCCCGCTGAGGTTGGCCAAGCAGAGGTCGGCCTCGCTGAGGTTAGCCAAGCGGAGGTCGGCCTCGCTGAGGTCGGCCTCGCGGAGGTCGGCCTCGCCGAGGTTGGCCAAGCAGAGGTCGGCCCCCCTGAGTTTGGCCCTGACGAGTTGGGCCTCGCTGAGCTTGGCCCCGCTGAGTTGGGCCTCGTCGAGGTTGGCCAAGCGGAGGTC
Source organism: Cyanobacteria bacterium P01_C01_bin.120 (assembly GCA_039027715.1). Classification (GTDB taxonomy): domain Bacteria; phylum Cyanobacteriota; class Cyanobacteriia; order Phormidesmidales; family Phormidesmidaceae; genus Halomicronema. The sequence goes on along the minus strand of JBCCJU010000021.1, from coordinate 22,609 downwards.
GGCTCTGACGAAGTTGGCACCCTTTAGGCTTACCTCGCTGAGGTTAGCCGTGATGAGATTGGCCCCGCTGAGGTTGGCCGCGCGAAGATTAAGCCTTGCCTTACTGATTACCTCAGCCTCTAACAAAAACTGAATTACGCTCGTTTTTCGGGCTGCATCCCCTTCAAATCGCCGCAAAATAGAGAGGGTTCTAGCGCGAATGACGTCAACGGATGCAGCCAGCAACTCCTCCTCATTCCGATTGAGTGGCTCTTGATCATCTTGAGGAGCGTATTTTCTCACCGCTAGTGCAAGTAAATTCTTGTCTACTAATAGCGTTGAGAGCCGATCTATATAATTTTGTAAAATCTCCTCTCGCTCTTCATCAGCGGCCCGCTGTTGCTGTTGCTGTTGAAGCAGGAAGCCTAGACCGGCCAGTGTGATGGGCACCCCCAATAAGCCCAGCCAGTCCCAAAGGGTTTTTCCGGGTTCCTCGGTGATCGTTTCAGTTGCGATAATTTCACCTGCAGCATCTTTTTGAGGAATGCTAATCGTGACTGATTCACCGCCGCCAAATCCGGTCCAATCTGCCCAGTTGTCTGCCCTAATGGCGATAACCAGAGCCGTAAAGAGCACAAGACCCATCCCACATCCGACCAACCACTTTGGCCTACGGGCCTGCAAACGCCATGGATCGTAGATAAAAGATTCCCTTTTACCCATGATCGCTATTGACTGAAGCCGAGCTAGCCAGCGACACGCCGGAGAATGCGGAGCCGCCCGGCTGCACTTGATAAAACACCTGCTCCGAAGCGGGCCACCGCACGATCGCGCAGGGCAACTCTAACGCCAGCAGTGCCTGGCCGATCTGGCTAGCCATGCCCGGCAGCCGCATAAACTCGGTGGCAGCCTGGTTGCTGGGGGGCCAGATGTGGATCACGGCAAACTGATCGCACTCTACCCGCCACTCGTCACGGGTGACATAGGGGCAGAGCCGCTGAAACTCAAAAATAGCTTGAAGGGGAGTCATGCTACGATGTTGGCATAAGCACTCTGAGATGAAAAGGGACGGGCCGCAACCCCGTCCCTTTTTGGTGTTAAGCCCTTGGTCCGTAGTAGTCAATCGGCACCGGCATCACCCCGTTAATGGGGTAGGCCCACCAGCGGTTCTCCTGAAAGAACGGTTCGGTGTAGCCATTTTCCCGGCACCAGTCGGCGGCTGATAGCGTTGAAACCAGGTGAGTGTATTCCCCAAAGAAAGGAACCTCACCCCCTAGCTCTGGCCCAGAGAGGTACTGTTGCCAGTTTCTCTGGTACATCAGCCAGCGCAAATCGACTGCCCAAAACACCGCGTTTAGGCGGCTGCGTGTGGTCACCGTAGACCAGCCACAATCTCGAAAGATGTAGCGGTCGCGATACAGTGACGCGATGCAGCTGCCAAACAGGTAGACCTGGATAAGTGGGTAACCGTAAGCCGATTCCCCAACCATCACCCGCACCTCAGTGTTTGACCGTCGCCAGGGCCGCTGTTCGCGGATGGCGGCGGCCATTGCAACCTCGATTTGTCGCATAAGCACTCCGAGTAAAGGACTCACAAGCGGCGATGCGTTCCACAGCTATGTTGGCTCTGCCCGGTGTTGCCCCATCCGGCGGGTTATTCAGTTCTGTTCGCTTGCTTGATTTAATTATAACCCGGTATACAGGGAAAGACAACCTTTTCATTCTGAGATATTCCCGGTATACTTGGAAAAGCATGGAGATCCGCGATGGCTAATCTAAACCCCAAACAAACGCCAGAGTTTTTGGCTAAGCAGAAGTCGCCAGTCTTGGTGGAAGGGATTCCGCTAGCCAAAAAGCCTTTGCCTGTGAGGTTTGATCGAGAATCCGATGAGTTGCTGAGGCAGCGGAGCGATCGCCAGGCACTGATCCGTCGCTATGTGCGCGAAGGTTTGCGGCGTGACGGGTATCTTTGAGCTATGGCCAATATCAACATCACGACCAGTACCACCGACATCATTGCCCAGCTCCGGGCGGCGGGGTTAGCGAAGCTCGATGACCCGGCGCAACTCCAGACGCTGTACAAGCTTTGGATTAACGCAGTTGATCAGGAGGCCGTGCAAGCCTTTCGTACCGAGATTAGCCCTAGCGGACAGCCGTGGGCTGACCTGCAACCTGCCACCCTGCGCTACAGTCGCAATCCATCGCGGCGGGGCAAGTTGCGCGACACCAGTGCGCTGTTCGGTAGTTTGGCTGGCCAGATCGTCGGCGACGGCATTGACTATGGCAGTAGTCAGTCCGTTGGCGAGTACAGTTTGTTGGCGATCCATCATTTCGGAGCACCGCGTGCAAGCATTCCCGCCCGGCCCTCATTGCCGATGGATGATCAGGGCGAGCCATTACCGTTTTTTGTCGATCGCATTGAAGAGATTACGTTGGATTGGCTGGGTCTGGGCTAGTGCCCGTGACGATCACCAGCTCATCCAGCAGATTTGACTCAGCGGCAGCGGTCGCGATTGCTTGCTCCAGTTCGGGGCTAATCAATCCTTTAGTTTTGAGTCGTTGCCAAAGTTTAGCGGCCAAAGGATTAAGCTGCCGCTGCCAAAGCAGGCTGTTGAGGTCAGCGGCTAGTGGCGTTGCTTCGAGCAAATCTAAATACTCATCATTGCTGTATAGCGAAAGCCGAAACTGTTCCCAGCTCTTAAGCTCAGCTTCGAGATCCGGTTCTGGCTCCGGCTCTGGTATTGCTTGCTGCGACCAGGAATCACCATCCCACACCCGTATAAACCCTGTCTGCTTAGCAGGTGGGGCAACGACAGTACAGTTTGCTGGATAAAGCCATTCATTCGGCTCAAGGGGTGATGGATCGGCGACTCCTTGACCAACAAACTCCTTTGTCACGTGATGGTAGTGGTAAATCCTCGGTGCTGTCACAGATGTACTCCTAATATTTAATTATGGGCAAATAGGCCCGGTTGCGTGGCCGTGTTTCAGCGCCTCCGTCAACTGGCCCAAAGGAATAAATCTCTCCTAATGTGAAATTAACGCCTGAATTGGATGGCCTCGCAAATCCATTTAGGGCACCAAATGAGGTGGAGTCACGGCGACCAGTAATGGGGTGACCGTGCTGCTTGAGTTGATCTACCTGTTCACTGCCGAAAACCCTGCCGGAGTCGATTCCTCGGCCATCATCCCAGCCGCGATCGAAGTTGGCCCGATCGTCGGGCAGATTGAATGTCGTCGAGCCGTCACCATTGCCGTAGGTCGTGCCAATAGCGACAAAAAGATCTGCATATGCGGTTCGTGAAATCGCGGCCCCATTACGCTTGAGCCACCCTTGTGGCGGTGATGTACTTGCGAAGTAAGCGACTGTTCCTGGTGGGATTTTTTCAGCCCCGATCGCTGCCCTGGCGGCTGCCGCATCACTGGCACCCAGTAGCGCGTTGATTGCGCTGGAATATCCGCCCAGACTGATAATTGTGTTGTCCGACTTCTTGAAGTGCAGCGAGCCGTCAGCAACATTAAGTCCAATTTGGCCATCGACTAGATCCCCTGGCAACCAAACATAGCCTGCACTGTCTTTGCGCTTGTGTCTGATTGCCATTAGAAGGTGCCGTCATCCAGGTCTTGAACAAATTCCAGGCCGTTCCCTGCAGCATTAACCCGGACCCAAGACAGCGCTGCCCCAGTGTAATTTGCGGGGCTGTCATTCAACGCGATAAATGTGGTGACGCCGCTGCCAGGGGCTTGGGCTTCCCACTGGCCAGTTGAATTATTCCAGGTAAGGACCTGACCATTACTGGGGCTGGCCGCGTCCACGTCGCTCAGGTTCGTGAGATCGCGATTGTTTTCTAAGTTGGTAACCTTATCGACGTACTTCCTGCCGCCGATTTCAGCAACATTGCCGCCAATTTCACCGATAAATAACGCCCCTCCCTCAGCGGTTCCGCCCGTTCCCTCGGCATAGGCCATTTGCCCAGCAGCGAGAGAGCTAGGGGCAGCATTACCAGAACTGCGTTTGATACGGATTGCCATAAAGCCTCCTAATATTGGCCATCATCAAGGGTTTGATTTACCCACTCGTCGTCATACCAGACGCGCAGCACATTGGTAGAAAAATTGAACCAAAGCTGACCGTTCTGCCCAGTGGATGGAGCGCTGTCGGCTACGGTGGCCAATGCCAAGCCGGGTAACCCATTGGTGGGTGCCCAGTTGACACCGTCGAAGGCGAGCACCTGACCGCTGACAGGGCTGGGCGCATCGACATCAGCAAAGTCATTGAGGGTTGATTCTGTGGTCAGATAAAAGTTGCTCTGTGGCGGTTCGGCGACCACATCGCCATAGGCGGCGAGCACTTTGACGCTGCCCTGAAAAACCCTGTTGATCGCTGTGCCCGTCTGTACCCGCAGTTGCCAGTTAAGGCTGTGCGTTTTCTCCTGTTCTAGCTGCGTGGCCAGGGCACCGCCATCAATCGGCACGGTGAAGGTGAGGTTGCCATCGACAACATTAGCCGTGATCTGGTCATCCAAGACAGTGAGCAGCGGCAGTTGGCGATAGTCTTTACCCAGGTCAAAGCGCAGGGTTTTACCGCCGAGGGTCAATCCCTGCGCCCCAACGGTTTCAGTAAAATCCTGATCGATACCCCAGTAGAGTTGCATTCGCTAAAATCTGGTGTACGCTTGCCAGTGTAAAGTTGCGGCGCTATGCCCCGTAGCTAAAAGGATTTAGCTAGAGAGCCACTGCTTTTGCCCAGAGACTAGGGCTATGCCAACCAGCAATCCTGAAATTTACTGGGGTCAGGATGCGATTTTGGAGCTGACCCTATCGCGACTGCCAGAGTATGACGGCTCTCTGGTGGGTGCTAATCTGCGCTTTGACCTGGGGTTAAAGTACGGTGAAAACCCGATTCAAACGGTCTTAAACACCGATATAACGCGAGACAGTGAAGCCGCTGAGCAGCTTGAGCTGAGCTTGCAGGTTGATGGAGCGGCGCTGCAGGCCGCATTGACTCAGGAAAAGCGCCACACCTTAAAGTGGCAGGTCCTGTTGTCTCCCCTGGCAGGCGGTCAGCAGACGTTTCAGGGCTCGTTAGTCGTCCTTCCGGCGTATTGAGATTTTGGCAAATTGGCGCATGCGGGGAGTTAACGCGGCGTAGCACTGCACCTTTAGCAGTGGGGTGGTGGCGTAAGCTCGCGCAGCGATTTCGAGATCGGCAGCTGTGCGGGCATACAGTTCGGCTGTGGCATAAGCGCGAACGCGGGTGGCCAGGGTGGCCGCGACGATCAGGTCGTTGGTGATTTCTTGGAGCTGCAAGCCCAGCCCACCCGTGGCCAGGTGTAAATCGTCAACATCAAGCCCAAAGGTGGCGAGGCTCATTCAGCGTTCTCCACTCTGATGGAGTTGGGGCCGGTTTTGGTGATGACCTGGTCGATCGCGCCGTCGCTCGTACGCAGGTGACCGGGGGTATCGTCAGTTGGCTTTTGTTGACTCACGCTGACCCCATCCACGCGGCCTAGACCTTTGAGCAGGATCAGGAGGCGATCGTTGGCTATCCCCAGTTGCACAGCAATTTGCTGACTAGTTAAATCTTGCTGGTAAATCCGGCTTATCCACATCATGTGCTCTCAGTGAGGGTGATGTTGCCGCTGCCGTCGTTAGTCACGTTCTTTTCGCGGATCACAGCGTTAGTGTCCTTGTTGCGCTTACGGTAAAGCGTCGGAGTGATTTCCTCATCAGCATTGATTTGTGCTTGGATATCCGCGATCGCGTCGTTGTCGGGCGCAACGTAGTTGATGGCCAGTAGAGGGTTGGTTGGAATGCTGGGGATGGTAGCAAGATTTGTGGCTTGAAGGCCGCTTAACGAGCGATCACCAGAACTGAACGCCCAGACTGCACTGGCAATAGCTTGTAATTCCAGAGCTGGCAAATCAAGATTTGCATTGACGACTTGAAGGAATGCGTCAATCACTTGCTGCCCATCACCTTCGTTGATGATGGCCGCTTCAACTGCGACAGGAATGTTTGCTATTTGAGCGTCTAAGTTGCCCGAGTCAAGTCCCATCGCGGCTCTGATGCCTGCCTGGTCAATTGGAGGACTAAGGTCAGCTGGCGACTGTCCCGATACATAGCCACCCACCGTTACGTTGGGCAAGGCTGAAAAATCGGTTAATGGGTTTGTTGGGATGTTTGGAATTGCGGCGATATTGGTCGCTTGCCCCCCGGTCAACGTACGATCACTTGCGCTGAATGTCCAAACCGCATTTGCGATCGCCGTCAGTTCAAGGACGGGCACATCAAGACTTGAATTAATAACTTGAATAATCGCGTCGATCAACTGTTGGCCGTCGCCTTCATTGAGCAGTGCCCCTTCGATTTCTGCGGTTGTAGGCGGCACTGTATAGTCACTCACCACAAAGTAGTCAGTAGCTACTAATGTCCGATCTTCGAATTCTGAGACTGTGGGAATGTCGGCAAGCAAGGTATCAATGCTCCCTGCTACTGCTGCTCCTGCGCTGGGAGCCAGCTTGAAAGCGTCACGGACCTCTTGCTGGGTAGGGCCAGCACCCGACAGGTCGCCATCAAATGTACTAAGCCCGTCTTGAATTTTAAGTACAGCCGAAGCCGCCACTGCATCGGCTGTAATCGCGCCTGCAGCAATACTACTCACCGCGACCATGGCCGCCTCTGCCTGGCGTTGCTCTTGAATGAGTGGGCGTCCGGTCAGTGTGTCGTTATAGGGAGAGCTGTTGTCAGCTCTCCGGACAACAAAATCAACAAAAACAGGCCGCTCTGTCGCTCCAGAAACCGCCGCGACCTGAAACGCATTGCTCAGGATAATTGTCTGAGCGAATTGATTTTTAATAAATTGAATCCCGTTGCGCACTTCATTGTTGTCAAAAGCTTGCCCAGCCTGAGTGCTGGTAATGGCATCAAATTGGTGGATTACTCCCAGAAAGAAATGCGGCGTTCCGGTGAACTCAAACAAGCTATTTGGCTGGTCGTAGGTAGCCCCCGTGTCAGCCGCCGCTAACCCGATCAAAATCGTGCCATCTTCAGCTTGGAATTCTTCAAATAGTCCAGCCAAACTAATATTGTCGGATTGGGCTGCTGGTATAGTGATGGTCACAGTCCGACGTAGCCCCCGCCCATCTCCCCATACCTCGAAGGGGCCAGCGCCATCACCAATCTCAGCCAATCGCTTTGTTACGCTGCCGCTCGAAGCGTCAGCAGTAAATAAGGTCGAATCGCTGGTGTTGCGGATGGCAAGCAAAGCGTTGTAAGCCACCCCGTTCGCGTTGTTGCCGGTGGGGAACCCAGTGAACGTTACCGGCGCAGTCTGGAAGGTGATACTGCCGCTAGTCTCGGTTTTGGCTGCGTTGAGCTGAGTGACTAGCGCCTGCGTGGCGACAGTGATTGTTGTCGAGCCGCCATCCGTAACCTCAAATACTGCCCCGTCAGCAAACGAATTACTAGAATCGGACAGGTCCAGCGCTGCCGGTGATGCGTCGACATTCACCACCCCTGTGGCCAGGATGCTCAAGCCGCTGTAGCCGAGGCTAGTTCCTAAAGTCAGCTTTTTGCCTGCCCCTAAGATAAGCTGCCCACCGCTCAGGGTCGCCGCTCCAGACAGAGTTACATCATAATTGCTGGTAAAACTGACTCGGTCTGACGATATGAACCAAGGTAGGCGAAGCGTTGTAATAATGTTTGCATCCTGAGTTAAATCCCAGGATGCAAAGTCATAAACCTCTGAAAGCGTATGGCTCTCAGAGAACGTAGCGGACTGAGCTACGTGGTCGATTGCCATGCCAGTCAACGCCCCAGCGGCTAACTCTGGAAGTACGATGACCGGATCAGACGCCATTGTGATAGGCGCTGACTGCTCTGCTGCCGAGCTTGCAATGTTTATCGCAAAATCTAAGCTTCCGTATAGCCTGGCAATTCCGGTATAAGGAAGGCGATCGTCTAGTGTCGGGTCGGGGCTCGTAGCAACCGGCTTGTCGTAGACTCCGGTGAACAGATCCACAATGCCAAAGCTTCCACCATTCAGTGCGCCTGAAACTTCAAAGTCAGAGCTATAAGCAGCCTGGCGGTTCCCGCTGTCCGTGTCGATGAGCTTGAATTTTGGGTTTGCCGGGCTTCCTTCTGAGGTGGCAATAAGCTCGACAGAGCACGACAAAAGAGCGGTTCCCGCTCCATTCCAACTAACGCTCATATCATTGCCTTCCGCGTTATTGCGGAAGGTGTTGCTTTTGGGAGCGTTCTGGTTGTGGATTATCCCCTCCTCGTTGCCCCGGAAGTCCAGCCGCTCAAATGTTCGGCCCGTAACTCCATTGTTTATCTGCAAAGGCTTATCTAGGTGGCGGAAGCCCATGCCGCGAATGTCCAAGGTCAGCTCTGATCCACTTAGCTCGAACAACCCAATCCCGTTTGAGCCGACTAGTTCTACATCATCGGCGGTGAAGCTAAACCCACCACCGAACGACATGCGACCAACACTAGAAGAATTATCGCTGTGATAAATAATGCGAGAATTTTTAATCAGTAATGTGCCATCTTCAAATGCTCCGACATTGCCACCGTCGTCTGACCGGGAGCCAAAGAGATTGCCTTCCTTGAAATGGCAATCAGCGCCGTAAATATTTACAACCCCATCATTCTGGATGTTCACTAACACAGCGCCCCAACGCCATGCCGCGCTGTACGCTCCGGTGTTGCCCAATGTGTCTCGTTTAAGCTCAATTGACAACGGATATTGAGAGCCATAATCGAGCCCGTAGAGTGTTTGCTCGCCACCTATATTTAGCGTCCCTCCATTAACCCTGATCGGCCCCCAGTCGTTAAAGGGGTTGAGAATAAATTTAGAGGTGTTTTGAATGTTATAGGTACCCTCAACAATCAGTCGAACTTCTTTGTAGACATACAAATACCTGCCATTTCCGGCAACCCCAGGGATTCGATCAATGTAGATACCTGAATCATCTGATGCCGCGTTCAGTGGATCCGCAAAAAGCGCGTCATCGGTCTCGTTGCCAGTAATTGTGATTTCGCCGCTTGCATCCGAAAAGGGCATCAGCTATCCGCCCCCTTCTGACTCACGGGGACAAACCTCTGCAGCTTCATTGCAATAACAGATACCAAATCCATTTACTCGACGATGCTGTACGCTTGCAAGCGTAAGCTTTGTGGGGCTTAGGTTTTAGCTAAAAGGTTTTAGCTAGATGCCGCCGCTGGTAGTCGCGACAATACTCCCAGCGCATTCAAAGGCGAGCATTGACGACAGCCCTTAAGCCCATCGAAATTCTGAGCCTTGGCCCCAAGATCTCGCACAACGCGGGGCGCCTTGAGGTGTCTGAGCAAATCTTGCAAGACTTGGTGGATACGTTTGAGCCATTGCCATTTGTCGCGGGTCACCCACAACCCGATCAAGAGGATGAGTTTGAGTTAGCTCAGGCTCAAGCTGTAGAGCTAAAAGACGGCAAGGTTTCTGTTGTTGAATATGGCGAGGTGCCTCCCGCTACCCGTGCCGCCGTCAACAGCGGTGAACTGAACAAGGTTAGCGTCAAGATGCGCCCCCCTGGTCACCCCGAAAACCATACGGGCAAATGGAAGCTGCTGCATATTGGCATGTTTGGCCGCAATCCAGTGGCCGATACTGCGATCGCCGATGCCGCTTTCTCTGCCGAGTACACCGAAGATGTGTGCCTATCAGCATTCCCTAAAAGCGAAACAACGGGAAATGGCGGGGCGGTGCAAGCCGACCCCGCCCTTCAACCCGACTCTGATCACCCTACCCAAGAGGACCCTATGGGCGACACCCCTAAAGACACTCCCGCTGTCGATACTGAGCTGGCAGCGGATCGCCAAAAACTTGAACAAGACAAAGCTGATTTTGAATTGCGGCAAGCTCAGTTCGCTCGGCGCGAAGCGATTACCCCGGTGCTCAATGGCCTAGTGGCTGATCGCAAATTGTTGCCTGGCGAAGTGCAACCGTTTGCCGAAGTGTTTTCGCGGCTGCCAGATAATCTCGACTTTGAGTTTGCTCAGGGTGACGAGACTGTGAAAACGTCCGTTAGCGACTTCTTAAAGGGCTTTTTGAAGACTCTGCCACAGCGCGGTCCTGACTTAGGCGAGCTGCCCCCGGCGACCGATGCCAAGCTGCAGGCACCTAATAACACCACTGCCGATCCTGCTGCTGAGCGGCGCAAAGCCGCCGCCGCTGGCCTCGAAAAATGGGGTCAGTAATTCCCAAATCTTTTTGAGCGGGCGTCTCGCCTGCAAACCCTACGGGCGAGACGCCCGAGCATCCCCCCTACCTCTGGAAAGCTATGCCTCCAATCAGCTACGACGACTCCCCCGGCACTTATTACGAAGGTCAGATTGTCTACCCCCTGGAAGACAACATAATCCGCACGGGCATCAACTTCGACAGCGTTATCTTGCCCTTTGGCCGACTCGCGTGTCTCGACGAAACCGCCACGGGTGATGGTGATCGCTTGCCGATCATCTTGCCCGATGATGCCAATGCCATTCCACGCGGCATTCTCGCTAAGACCGACACCTTTGAAAAACGTGAGGGCTACAGCCTCAACACTGATGGTGACATGGGTTATCCGCTCAACTATCAGCTTGCCTACATGGTGAAGGGCACGATCGCGGTTTACACCGATGTAGCCGTTACTCCTAACAATGACGTGTTTTGGATTCACACCGCTTACACCGGGGCCAAGGTGGGGCAATTCCGCAGCGATGCCAATACTGACAAAGCGGTACAGCTCACGGCTGCAAATTGGCTAGCTTCAGGTGGGCCTGGCATCGTCCCTTTGGAAGTCGACTTCCTAGCTTCATAGACCCCACTCAGCCCTATTAGGCGTTTCACCTTACTTTATCTGAGACCCAAGACAGGAGAGAATCATGCCCCAAGCCGGAAGTTTATTAAGTCGCGATGTTGAGCAGTTGCTGCCCGGTGTACTGCGTAGACGCTATCGCCCCCTCAAGTTCGTCAATAACGAATTTCAAATTGTTCCCAATATTCCTGACCTCGAAGCAGGCACGCCTGAAGTCGTGCGCGAGGTGGAGGAAGAGGATGGCCCAGAGGCCGTCATTGTGGCGGATAATGCGGCTGATATCCCTGATGGACAAGAGGGCCTCACGGAAGATCGCTACCGTACGTTTTGCATCATGTACGCGGTTAGTTACACGATGCAGCAGATGCGGGCTTATGAGAAGGCGGGCAAGTTTGACCAAACCTTGCAGCGCAAAATGCTTAAGGCCAACCGCAAGATTGAAGAAAAAGACAACCAGATGGCGGCCTTTGGCTCTAAAGCATTTAACGTTACGGGATTTATGAATAATCCAGGTGTCACCCTCGACAACACCAACACTATTGACTTTGCCGCTGAGGCTACTACAGGCAAGCAAATGTATGAGTTTGTGCTTGATCGCTTGGGCACGATTCAAGATTCGACCGACGAAACCGAGAATCCCAACAACTTACTGATTCCGCCCAAGCTGATGACTGAATGGACGGAAACGACTGTCAGTACTAATGCTGACAAATCGGTCTATCAGTATTTGCTTGACAACGGCATTGCTTCGATTCAGACCGCACCAGAGTGTAAGTCGGCTAAGTTGGAAGCCGCTGGTGTGCATAATGCTGGGACTAATAAAGACCGGATTGTGTTTTATCCCCGTGAGATGCAGGTCGGCCTGATCGACGCCCAAGCTACAGGCGACATCGTGTTTGAGGTCATCGAGCGGCACATCGAGCCGTTGCAGATGGCCCCTGAGGATTACCACGAAACTCGCAAGCTCAAGTACATCGCGCCGATGTTTAAGTGCGTGACCCCGACGATCGTCAATTATCTCGATTCGCTGTTCTACACCGACATAGCGCAGGTTGCGTAAGCCCTTGCTCGTACGGGCACCGCCGTGCGCCTTAATCACCCCACCACCCCACCGGCATGGAAATCACCTATCGCCCCCAAAACGAACAACCGCCCCGTAAGGGAGCTTGGATTTGCGATCGCGTGCGGTTTCAGCCTGGCCCCAACCAGGTCGATGCCAAAACCTACACTCGGTTGCAAAAACTCTCAGCCTTTCAGGAGGCGGTAGAGCTGGGGGTAATCGTGTTGCCTGTTGATGCAATCGCCCACACTTCCGACCCGGAGCCAAAGGTGGTGGAAGTCATCGACGTCACCAAAAGCGACTCCCGGCTATCGGATCTTTCCGCCCTCACGATCGCGCAAGCCCAACCCCTGATCGACAAGGAAGATGACATCGAGCGATTGACTCAATGGCACGATGCCGATGATCGCGTCGGCATCAAAGACCTGATCGATGATCGCCTTATCGACATAGAACCTACGGGTTTCTCTCTGTAGCCCCTCTTGTTTTGACAGGCGTCCTCACCTGTAACCCTTGCCCATTTATCAAACCAAGCCCATGCCAACCGTTAACAAAGAAGCCCTCGTTACCCAGGTTTCCGACAAAACCGGCCTCACTAAAGTCGACGCTAACAAAGCCGTGACCGCGATCGCGGACTCCATCATGGAAGCCGTGGCCGCAGGCAGCAAGGTCACCCTGATTGGCTTCGGCACCTTTGAGCGCAAGACCCAGGCACCCCGCACCGCTCGCAACCCCAAAACCGGCGAGACTATTCACGTTCCCGAAAAGCAAGCGCCCAAATTCTCCCCTGGCAAAGCGTTTAAGGAGCAATGCAATAGCTAATGCCATACGCGACCGAGACAGAATTTATTGAAGCCTTCGGCCTGGAGTTGACCATCGAACTCACCAACCTCGAAAACCCCGAGGCCGACGCCGTCGACAGCACCGTAATGGATCGCGCCCTCAACCGTGCCACCAGCCTCATCAACGGCTATCTCGGTCGTTACACCTTACCCCTGGCCACCGTGCCCGAGCTGCTCAAATCCCTCTGTCTCGACATTGCTCGCTACTACCTGGGCATCTACGGCAAAGAGGATGACGTCCGTCAGCGCTATGAAGATGCCATGATGCAGCTCAGGCAAATTGCCAGCGGCACCCTCAAGCTGGGTTTACCCACTGCCGATGCTCCCGCCGTCGAAAGCGGCTCACCCCAATTCAGCGCCCCGCGTCGTGTGTTTGATTCCGATTCCCTGAGAGGGTTTTAGCCCATGCAGCCCGCTACTCGTCCTCACATGCCAGCCGCAGCGATCAAGGCCGCCGCCGAGTATCGCCGCAAAGTTGTAGCTGGCGAGATTCAGCCCGTCACCCACCAGCCTGCCGTCAAGTCTGTGGCTAAACGCAAACGTTCTCGCAGCCCCCTGATCGAAGCCATGCAACTCGGAGCCTAATTCTCCCCCACTGCTCAACCATGCCTCTCACCGCCGACCAGCTCACTGCCGCCAAAGCCACCCTCAAGGAACGGCTCGAAGCGCCCCTCAAATCTGAAGGGGTGCGACTTAATTTGAGCCCGGCAACCATGGGGGCACTAAGCAAGGGCGAATTTCAAATCTTTCAAGAGGGCAGTAATTCAACCACACCCCAGCAGCTCACCTATAACGCTGCCTATCGGCAATTCCGCACCATCCGCTTTCGCTGCTTTGCCTCGCTCAAAGACCTGCGCGATCCGTGGGCAGTGCTGCCGGTGCTAGAGGCCGCTAAAGATGCAGTGGTGGGTATTCAGCTTTTCGGCTCTCACCCCGAGGCCGACTACGAAGGCGGGCTTTACGCCAGCGCCGATCAGTTCACGCAAGACCGTGACGACGCCTCGCGGTGGATTTATCAGCTCAACCTGCAGTGTCAACTCGAAGAGTACCTAGACGTTCCTTCAATCCCGTAACAGGAGATCTCCCCCATGGTTTACACCCTACCCACAGGTAAAAATCGCGTCCTGGTCGGCGCAGCGGGCCACGCCCCCACCCGAGGCAACACCACCGATATTTTTCTGGGCCTGCTGCCCCTTGGTGTCCGCACTGCTCCTACCCAACAACAGCTCACAGTGGGCACTGGTGGAACCGCTTTGGATGCCACCAGCATTAACGTTACCGAAACCATTAGCGCTCTGATTCCGGCCAATTCCTTCCTCCAGTTTTATAACCTCACCACCGGCGAAGAATACCTGGCGCAGCTCACTGCCGACGTCAGTAGCGGTAGCGTCCTGGCAGTCAAAGCGCTAGGTGAGGCGATTCCGGAAGGGGCGGTGGCCAGTAACCCTGGCTACCTGTGGGATCGTTCTGATGCCTCGGTCGATCGCTCCTACAACCGGGCTACCACCCAAACCTTTAATACTGGCGGTGACGAAGACGGCGTGATTACCGGCGCATCGCGCACCATGACTCTACCCGGCATTTTCTACGCCAAGAATGCGGGTTATCTCAACGCCCTTTGGGCCGCTGAGAATGGCCGCGAAGTCTATGTGCAGCGGGTTATCGGCGGCAGGGTCGATATGGAAGGCCCCTGCGTGGTCACTGCTGCCCCATCTGCCGCGCCGGTCGATGGCAACGTATCAGCAGACTTGACGCTCGCCTTCCAAGGCAAGCCCGTTGAAGGACTGCTCGCGTAATGCGTCGAGCGCTCCTTCGCTGCCCGGAGCTAATCGCGGTGGAGTGTTGGATCGAGCCTGGTCAAATCCGCATTGGCATCCTTATCCCCAACCCGCGCCAGCTCCCAGGCGACACTCTCACGCTTTACGACACCACCAGTCAGCCACCCACGGCCTATCCAGTCTCATTAACCGGCGAGACTTCCGAGACGACCTATCGAGTTACCCTTCTCCGCCATGGACCTCCCATTTAAAACCCAGCCCAAGCCTGAAACCCACACTGTTGGCACGGCCACCAGTGGCACTTTAGAACTTCCGAAGCTGTACACCGTTACTCCTAATGAAGAGGTGGCGATTTCTGAATCGCTCCGCAAAGCTGGCAGCGGCAACGATGTCCCCGCCCTTAATCGCTGTAAAAGCGAAATTGCCGCCCTGGCCCTCAAGCGCATCTGGGAGCCCCCGCTATCTGAAACCGATCCGAAACCGCCCACCGCCGAAGATATGGCCGAGCTGCCCCTCGCCTTAGTCGGTGGTCTTTTTGACTATCTTCTCGCCGAGCGCCGAGCCTGGAAGAAGCCCGAACCTGCGGACGACTCTGACCCAAAATCGACTGGGGCGAGTACCTCGAAGGACTCCGAGGCACCCTCGCCCACTACTACTACAGACTTAGCGCCCGCTGGCCAGACCGCTACAACTACCACAGCTTCGGCGACCTCCCGCTCACCGAAATCCGGCAAAGCTACAAAGCCGACCTCCAAATAAGAGCACAGGAGGCTATGCCATCGGCAGAGATGACGGCTGCGCTCTATCGCGTTCACAAAGTTAAATCGGCCACCCCTCGATGGTTTAATCCCGCTGCCGCTGCCCTCTTTGCTTTAGAAGCCCATGACCAAGTGCCTAAGCGAGCCGCTAATACGTTCCTCGATCTACTCAACGCAGGCACCCTGCCCAGTTGGGTAACCCAAGCAGTTGATGTTGAATTCATTAAGGCTGCTGCCAAATGACCACGCGAGAGTTACAACTCAAAATCGCTCTCGCCCGCGCTGGCCTTAATCAAGACGCGGCAGGGGCTGCTGCTACGATTCAAGCGGGTTTGCAAGGCATTGAGGCCCAAGTCGGCGTCGATCGCCAAAAGTTAGAAGCGGAACTCAGAGCGGTTGAAGCCTTCACCCGTGGCGCATTTGATGAGATTCCGGTCGGGTTCAGTGTGGATGCCGATGGCAAGCTGCGGAATGAGCTGGGTCAGTTTGTTGAGGTCACCAAGCGCCAAATCGAAGTCGGCCTGCAGGGCTTAAAAGTCGATTTAGAGCTTGACCAACAGGGGGTCAAGCTGGCCGAAAAAGCCATTAAAGAGCTAGGTGATGAAACACTGAAAACGGCTCAACAAGCCAAATTCCTAAAGCAGGCTTACAACCTCAGTGATAAAGAGGTTAATGCCGTCATCCGCAAAATGGGGGAGCTGGAACGCGAAACCAAAAACGCGAAAAACAGCTCTAAGGGTCTGCAGGGGGCGATCGCGGGCTTGGCGGGTGGTGCTGCTTTCAAAGCTCTAGACCTGTTGACTAACTCGCTCGTTGCGGCAGGTGAAGCGCTCAAAGCCTTTATCGGCAACGCTGTTCGCTTAGGTAATGAAGCAGATCAAAGCCGAGTTGCGTTTGAAACCATTCTGGGCAGTGCCGACGAAGCCAAAACCGTCTTACAAGACCTGACTGACTTTGCTGCCACCACCCCATTCGAGTTCACGGGGGTGCGACAGGCGGGCCAGTCGCTACTGGCCTTTAATTTTCAGGCTGACGAACTGAAACCGACCTTAACCGCGATCGGCGACATTGCCTCTGGCGTGGGTACTGATTTTAACGAACTGGCCACCATCTACGGCAAAGCCCGCGTCCAAGGGCGACTGTTTGCTGAGGATGTCAACCAGCTCACCGAGCGCGGCATCCCCATCATTCAGGAGTTCGCCGAGCAGTTCGGCGTCGCTGACTCCGAAGTCAAAAAGCTGGTTGAAGAAGGCAAAATCGGTTTTCCTGAACTGGAGCAGGCATTTATTAGTCTGACCTCAGAAGGCGGCAAATTCTTTGGCCTCATGGAAAAGCAGAGTCAGACCTTTGGTGGGCAGCTCTCTAATGTGAACGACACCATTGACCAGTTTTCCATCAAGCTATTCAATGCCTTTGAACCGGCTTTAAGTGGGGGTTTACAGACCTTTTCAGACATCATTGGTGAGGCCGCAGCGCAGAGTGACGGCCTAGACGATATTGCCGATGCAGCAGGTAGGCTTAAGGCTCAGTTAGAGGGCAACCCCGAGCTTGCAGAACGCTTAGGCCTCGCCCTGGCCAGGGTATTTGATGAGGGTGTTGATCAAATTTCTGCCGTTATTGATGCCATTACAGCTTTAGTCAGCAACGAAGATTTCATTGAGAGTTTTGCTGAAGACATCGAGCGTCTTGTCGGCGTGATTCAAGTCATCGGCAATACTGTTCGCTTTGTCATCGCTCTAGCCGAGGGATTCGGAACCTTGCGCCAACAGGCCAAAGAGATCCCCGTCATTGGGGAGGCTATCAGCGATATCTTGAGTGGTGTTCCCCCAGGTATCGTCATTGTAAAAGCAGCTATTGAGGGTCTGGTTAATGCAATTCAGCGGGCGTTAGAAGCGGTAGGCATTCTTAAGGCCGAAGCTGCGCAAACTATCAAGGGCGTTGGAGATGACCTTGCAGCCACTTTAGATGAAGCTAATCAGGCATTGTCAGATGCACCCGACCAAGTTACAGCTCCTGCACCTGACACCAGCGAGGTCGAACAATCGGCGGAAGAATTGAAAAAGGCGGTTGTAGAAGCAAACGCTGAGGCCGATGCCGCTATCATTGCCAGCCAACAGGCTCGTATCGAAGAAACCAAGCGCCTACAGCTAGAGGGTGCGATCAGTGCCGAAGAAGCTGCCCAGCGCATCAAAGATATTGAGCGGCAGGGGATTGACGAGACCATTGCCGCTCGACAGGCCGAACTAGAGCGTTTCCGTGAACTTAAAGCTCAAGGGGCCATCAGTGCCGAAGAATTTGCCGCTCAAGAACGGCAAATTAACGAAGACATTGGCAACCTCAATCTTGAGCGTCTAGACCGAGAGCTGGAAGCCCAACGCGCTGCTGCCGAAGAACGCAAACGCCTCGCCTTTGAGACGGCCCAGGCCGAAATTGAAGCCCGTCAAACAGTTAACCAACAAGAGCAAGACTTACTGGATGCTCGCGGCAACCTGGCCAGTGCCCTCAACACCCTAGAGCAAGAACGCTTGCAAACCGCGATCGCCCAGGCCAAAGCCAGTGGTGATGAAGCGGGAGCAGCCCAACTTACCCAACAGCTCAAAGCTGCCGAAGTACAAGCCGAGCAGCAAGCCTTTCAGCTCAAGCGCCAACAACTAGAATTGCAAATCCAGCAAAACAAACTGGAGGCAGAGCTTGCCCTGATTCGCGCCCAGGCCAACGGCGCAAGTGAACAAGAAATCGCCAATCTGCAAAAACAAATTGCCCTAGTAGACGAACTCGCCAACCTGCAACGCCAAACCCTCGACGCTGAGGAACAGATTGCCGCTGAGAACCGGAAGCAGGCCGAACTCGCCGACATCGAACCTCCATCCACCGCCGATGTCGATAGCAGTACATCAGAGGGTGATACTCCAACATCGCCGAGCACTCCCCCAGCCCAACCACGCTCTACTAGCCCCTCTATACCCATTGAGGAACTAGAAAAATTCGCTAACCGCCCCAACGTATTCTCCCGGCGCGGTGACGAATTCCAAATTAATGGCGAAACCGTCGAAGAAGCCATCTTTCGTGCGGTGCAAAGCGGCATCGACTTGCCAACCACCAATCCTGATATTGATGCGATGAGCGCGACTGCTCAACAAGTCGGCAATCAAACATCTAATGCCCAAGATATCGGCCAGCTTATTTCACCGGTTCTCGACAAAATGGATCGCCTCGAAACGGCCCTCCTAGCTGTTGCCCAAAACCC
Source organism: Cyanobacteria bacterium P01_C01_bin.120 (assembly GCA_039027715.1). Classification (GTDB taxonomy): domain Bacteria; phylum Cyanobacteriota; class Cyanobacteriia; order Phormidesmidales; family Phormidesmidaceae; genus Halomicronema. Next base: position 4,101 of record JBCCJU010000021.1, on the reverse strand, counting down.
CCGCGCTATCAGCATCAATTCCGAAAGCCCCTTCCGTGACCTCTCCCGCACCCTCCGAGAACTCAGCGATATCGAAACCGGAGGCGTTAACGTATGACCGCTAATGCCCTCCAGATCATTCACGTCGGCCTCACTGCCACCCTGACCCGCACCACTCAGGGGAATCACCCCCGCGAGCAAATTGAGCTGCCCGAACTGGAGCGCACGGCCACCGGCTCTATCAACCGCGACGGTCCGGCTTATGTGCCCCCGCATATCTGGAACCCTGCCTTTATCGTCGATTCCGACACCCTCGACACGCTGATCGTGCAGCATGCGGCCTGGCGCGACAGCCCTAGCTCATTTCTGATTTACGACACGATTTCTAAATACTCGGAAGCCACCCAAACCCGCGCCGCTGTCCCTGGCACCACCGTTACGAGCAAGGGTGGCCGTGTCCTTTATTACCCCCAATTTCGCGGTGAGTTCCAGGGCGACCTGAAATACAGCAGCCAAGGCTTTGAGTGGTACAACGTTTCTTTTCAAATGATTGAAACGGAGGTGGTGCCCGTTGCCTAGTCCCAACGACCTCTCCGCTCAGCCCGTCCAGGTGCTAATCAACAACGGCACCGACGATCTCGACGTGTCCAACGCCTTCCAACAATTCGAGCTGTCCGCAGGCGAGTTCACCCGCGATGGCTGGTGGCGGCCGACCGGCAAACTCACCCTCGCTGCCCAGACCGATAGCGGCGAATCCTTTGACCCCAAAGCCAATTACAGCCGCTGGCAGCCTGACAATCTCGTCAGCGTGTCTGTAGATTTTGGCGGTGGCTGGGTGCCCCTTCCCATTCGCCTCAAAATCCGCAAGTTGCCCGGTCGCCCGCGACGTGGTCAGCAGCGCATCGAGCTACAACTGGCGGGCGACCCCACTTTACTAAGCTATCGCAGCCCCGAAGGCGATGCCGGTGGTGCTACCTATGGCACCAGCACTAACCGCAAGACGCTGATCAACGCCATCCTCAACCAGGCTGGCCACCCCGAGATCGGCACAGATACGCTGTCAGCCCATTCCCTCAGATATGCTCCTGAAAAGAAAACGGGGGGCAGTTGGGTCGATTGGGCTGGAGCCCTTGCCTGGAGTGCCAATCACATCCTCTGGCAACAAACGGACGGCGCTGTCCGCGTTGCTGAATTGAGTCCGACTACGATATCTGCCTTACCCCCCTTCGCTCACTACATTGTCGGCAGTACAGAAAGCCGCTACGAACCCCAAGATCCAACTGATACTCCCCCTGACAGGTTCAAAGGTGCGGGTACGGGATTATTGCTGACTGACATTACCAACGACCCCCAGGAATTTGAAAACATCGTCAATGGCGTTACCGTGACAACCCGCATCACCTACTCCGGTCAAGGTGGGCGCTTTCCTTCCAAGACGGTCGAAATCCGTAAGCCAAGAAACGTTATCCTTCCAAAAGTTTTCACCAGCAGCGATCCGTCTACAGACACCGAAACCACCACCGCAGACACCTACAGCGCCATAGATGGCAAGCTGCTGCAAACCGTGATCACCACTCGCGAACCGATTGCTAAGGTGTTTCCTGAGCGCAGCTGGGGAAGCTCACTCTCACTCGTGATCAGCAGTGAAAAGACGGTGAGTTATGAGTACGACTCCGATAATGTTGTCAGGGGGCGTACCATCGATCTACGCCGCGCTAAATACACCGGGTCGGTCATCCTAGCCGACTATCAATATATCGATGAGCGTTGGCGCAAACGCGGCAGCAATTACGATTACACCCGCGACGTCACTAACGAAGATGACGACGCAAGCAACGCCCCAAAGGTAGGCAACCCACCCACCAGCGACGCCCCACCAGCGACAAAATATCAACCCCCTGCCACGACTAAAGATCAGGAAGATTATGCTGCCGAGCTTACCGTGGCCAGCTCCACGGGCAGCGGTTACATGGGCAAACCCGAAGTGATTACTCTGCCGGGCGGTTTGGCCGTTAGCAACTCCCAAACCATGGACGTCATCAAACTTTGGGCCAGCATTCGTCATGGTCGCCAATGGCCGATCGCCTGGGCTGCTCCCCTCACGCAAACATGGCTAGAAAACTTTAACCCCATCCGCCGCATCGACTTCACCGAGGGCAACACGCGCACGGCCTATCTGGTCGATGCTCTGCAGATGGTGCTGACTAATCGCACCCGCCGAGTGGGCGGCACCACTATCGAGCTGGGCGAGGTCGCCCTCGATGGCACCGGGCCAATCACCCCACCCTTCACGGTTACGGAGGTGTAAAAGTGCCGTTTAATGACGATTCAAACCCAATTGAACAGGCCGATAATCTCATCTTTTCTAACGTCGCCAGGGCCACCGCCGCTCGGCGCAAACAAGAACGAGATCGTGAAGTGGCGGCTCGCAGCTCGCCATTGACGGGGCGAGCGGCTCAATACGACGTTGTCACTGGCGACTGGTTAGTGCAAATTGCTGGTGGTGGTACTCTCCGGTCTCAGCTCAATAGCAATGGCGCTCCTGTGGGTAGGGTGCCCATCCAGCGCAACGCTGATGCCCAATTAAGCACCATCTCCGCTCTACCCACTGAGGCCAATTTCTCAGACTTGATCGAGCAAATCGACCTCCTCAGCAGGGCTCTGGTGTCGCTTATGGGCACCAACATCGGCAACGGTGACCCCAACGCCGAAACCACACCGGGCGTGCTCGATGTCCCCTTTCGCTACCCCAATGACAGATACATCGACCTTGACACAGGGCTGCACTACTACTGGGATGCCACTGCAGAAGAGTGGAAGCTAATACCGATTCGAGAAGAGCAAGACGGGTTTATCCCTGAGGCAGAAGACGGGGCGATCACAATCATTCCAGGATCAGGAGTTGACCTAAGAATCCTTGACCTAACAACTATTGGTACCGGCACCGGCACTCTTAGCGTCACGCCCGGCAACACCTTGACTGCTGGCAATTCTTTAACACTCACCCTGTCGGGAACGGACGGCAGTTCGTTCGGGTGGACTCTCGGCCTGATGAGGGTCTGATATGCGCCGAACGTTTATCTACATTCCACCGAGCACTGACGACCCAGGCGGGCCTGGCGGGCCAGATGAGAATGGATGGTATCCGGCTCCTGGGCTTCGTCCGGTGCGCTGTCATAGCATTATTGATACGGTGCCAAGAGCGACCTGGCCGACGTCTCACAGCTACAGTTGGGTGCCGGGTCAAACGTCTGTAAGTGAGCCCGCCCCTTACAACGATCTTCTGTATTTAGAGCGCCCGGCCACTGATCTTGGGTCTGACCCGATCGCGGTTATTCATTTCACGCACACGACTGTGCGGACTATTGAGTTTAATGGCCCGGTTGGGCTATGGGATACCAGTGACTACAGCCGCGCGGCGGAAAGAGCGCCTTTTGCTTTAACCAATCAGTTCGGGTTGTCATTTGAAGGCACGCATACCTACGCGCCGTCTGGTTACCCCAATGGCACCTTTACTGAAACACTTACGAGCGTCCTAGTCATGCAATTAAACAACCTTGACTGGGATGCTACTTTTAGAGTTTCGGCAAATTCTAATTCTTGGCGGCTTACTCTTCGGGAGTATGACAATTTCTGCCGGGAGAGACAGAACCGTTCGGCAAATACTCCTAACGCTGCATCGCAAAGTGGGCAGTGGCTAGACGGCAACGGGCAAGTCGTTTTCACCTTTTCCAGTCAAGGCGAAACAATCGCAACAACTTCGTCTATGCAAGTCCTCGGAATTTATTGGGCTACCGGTGACTTGGCCTCAACGCCCAATGAGCCAGTGTATTCGCCATAGAATGATCAAACCTGATGAGATCTCAAATTAGCTGATCATGAGATCTCATTTAAAGCGGCGCGCTACACTTTCGATCCATTTTCGATCCAAATTCTAACCAAAATGGCTGAAAGTGGCGTAACCACTCTTGGCCTCAGGTACTCGACAAGGCTCTGAATCACTTTTTTGATGGGTGATACAACCCTTAATGCATATGGCTTTAAGAGAATGGAGAATAGGAGATTCGAACTCCTGACCTCTGCGGTGCGATCGCAGCGCTCTACCAGCTGAGCTAATTCCCC